>NZ_JBIRYZ010000034.1:0-78760 GCF_044390325.1 Streptomyces sp. NPDC018964 | reverse complement strand
GCCGGCGACGTGGTCGACCACACCTACCGCCAGGCGATCACCGCAGCCGGTACGGGCTGTTCCGCCGCCCTCGACGCCGAGCGCTTCCTCGCCGCCCTCGCGGACCGCGCGTAGCACCGGGCCGCTGACGGCTCCTACCGCCCGTGACCGGCAAGCACCGGAGCATGAGGCGCGCACACGTCGACGTCGACGAGAACCCCGTCGCGGCGGCCGCTTCCGACGTCTCCTCGACCTGCCCTTCGGCTCCTGCGGTGGCTGCTTCGACCGGCTTCATGAGGGGCGCCGGGATCTGTGGCGGACCGTTTCCGGGGATGAGCACCGATTGGTCCTGCCCGGTGTGCTTGGTTCGGGAATCGGTGAAGAGCAGCCAAGCGGCGGCCGGTTCCCGGAGGAACACCCTCCCCGTGCGCTCGTTCGGTTCCAGTGCGAGGCTCACCGGGACAGCCCAGGCCGAGGTGAGCTGCCCGGAGGACCTCGGGGGGCGAGGCCGGCGCCACGGCACGATGCGGCCTCACCGCCGCGGGCGGAGGTTCTCTCGGAGTCTCCGTCCGAATGACCTCCGTCGACGGCGACAGGATCAATTCCGGCACCGAGGCGGACAGTCCGGCTTCCCCTCCTCCCGACCGACTTCCGGCTGCGCATCGGGTCCCGTCTCGGCGGCGATGCAGTCGGGGCACCCCTTCCCGTTTCGCGGCTCAACGGCCGGGCCGGGCAGCCCTTCGGTTCCGGACCGGTGAACGCCCCCTGCAACCCCGCTTCGAAAACCAGGAGAGTGTCGTGATCGCCAGAATATGGCGCGCCACCGTAGTGCCCGGAAAAGAGCCGGAATACGACGCGTTCGCCCATGAAGTGTCTCGGCCGATGTTCGAGCAGCAGGACGGCTTCAAGGGAGTGTTCTTCCTGCGCAACGGCACCGGTTGTACAGTCGTCAGCTTCTGGTCCGACCGGACCAGTGCCGAGGCTCTCGCGGAGTCACCTTCGTACGGTGACACCGTCGAACGCATACGTCGCCTTCTGCGCCCTGAGACGACAACTGAGGTCTACGAGGTGCAGGGCACCACTTTCAGGATCGATCCGGAATGACGGCGTCGGGTGAGTCACCGCGGAAGGAGGCGGGGCCCGCGTCGTCGGCCGTCCATACGGATCGCCGACCCCGCGCCTCCGGGCCACGACTATGAGAGCAGGTCGACCTTCCGGCCGAGACCGTTCGCCTCGGCTCGCTGGTGAGCGAGCCAGGCGACGGCCAGGTCCTGCCACGGGAGGCCGACCGGGGCGTACACCGTGATCCCCGAAGGCGCTTCCTGGTTCGGCCGGCCCCTTCGCAGCAGCTCGCCGAGCGATGCGTCCGCGGTGACCCGCGAGCTTCCGCCGGCCTCGGCCAAAACGCCCGTCGAGGCCGCCAGGCCATGGTCGTCCACGACCAGGAACGACGCCTCAAGCAGGTCAGCGGCCAGCTCCTGCTTGCCCGGCTCATCGACGCCCAGGGTGGTGAAGTGCTGGCCGGGGTGTGCGTCCGCAAGCCCCAGCAACGGCTCGCGCGACCAGGTTGCCAGCAGGACCGTGTCCGACGCCTGGGCGATTTCGGCCGCCGAACCAGCCACTCGGCCACCGTGCCGTTTCACGAAGGCCGCGGCCCGGTCGACGTTCGTGTCGTGGACAAGGAGGTCCCGGACGTCTCGGAAGTGGCGCAAGCCGTTCACCATGAGCTCGGCTTGGGCCCCCGCTCCCACGACACCCACGACCGGATCGCCGGCCGCACACCTCACACGGGTGAGGAGCTGTGTTCCCAGCGCCGCCGCGAGACCCGTCCGCCACGCGGTGATGGTGGCCGAATCCATCAGGGCCAGCAACGACCCGTCCACTCCGCTGTGCAGACAGATGACACCACGCAGGGCGGGCAGAGCGCCCGGGAATTTGGCGTTGATCTTCACCGAGTATGC
This sequence comes from Streptomyces sp. NPDC018964, assembly GCF_044390325.1. Taxonomy (NCBI): domain Bacteria; kingdom Bacillati; phylum Actinomycetota; class Actinomycetes; order Kitasatosporales; family Streptomycetaceae; genus Streptomyces; species Streptomyces sp. NPDC018964. Next base: position 76,820 of record NZ_JBIRYZ010000034.1, on the reverse strand, counting down.
CTCCACGCCCGGCAGCAGTCCCGGCATCAACGCGGTGGCCGTCCCCGGGAAGGGAAGGTCGCCGCGCACCCTCAGGCCCGGCGCAGGGATGCGGTCGTCATTGCGGAACCCGTCCCGCAGCACTTCGATGCACGATCCGATGTCCAGGACGGACAGAAGGTCACTCCGGGTCAGAAGGCGTGTCACTGACGTCTCCATGAGCTCAGGCGGGCGGACCGGACGAGGCGGAGGAAGTGCGGGGAGGTCGCGACGCTGCTCCGTGGACCGCTCGACACCCCGGCATTTTCCAACATACACGCGTTCGCATGAACAATCATGATGTTCATCATGCGGCCGGGGCGAGCGGTGGTTCGGCCTCGAGCCGGTACGGGGCCGCGTATCCGCCGGGGAGCCGCGTGCCGGAAAGCCCGCTCGGCCTGCCGCGGAGATCGCGGCACAGGAGCGCACGGGAAACCGGGACAGTCGCGTGAGCAGCACGGGTCGCGCAAGCCTCGGCGGCTCAGCCGACCTGCCCGGTACGCCGGCGGGCCGTGTGACGGCCCGCCGCGGTTCCGCGGCTGAGCATGTCTTGCTCAGGCACCGTTCTGCGCCGCGTTCCACCCTTGTGAGGATGAACATTGCACAGTCTGGAGAACAACTCGAATGAAGGCTGCCCGGAGTTCTCTCGCCGTGGCCCTCGCCGCACTGATGGGCGTTTCCTTCCTGTCTGCCTGTGATTCGCCGGGGAGCGAGCAATCGGGCCAGGGGTCGACATCGGCTGTAAAACACTCGATCGTGGACGCGGAGACCGCAGCGGGATTCAAGCGCGATCGTGATCACGAAATGCTGAAAAATGTTTCCGTGGACCCCGGCAAGGTGCGGAAAGATTCAACTGTCGTGGTGAACGCGTATATAGGGGAAGAACCCGAGGATCCGATTCTCTTCATTGGCGAGGCCGACATACCGAGCAGCACAGAGGATCGCAAGGAGTATCTGTACGACCAACTCGTCCCGCTGCTGTCGGAGAGGGCCGAGGAAACGCGGCCCGAGCCTCAAGAGATAGAACCCGGCCCGCTCGGCGGCTCCGCAGAATGCATGACGGTCGATCCGAAAAGAGGGAACAACATCTGTGGATGGGTGGACTCGAACACTACCGGTGTTGCCGTCATGCCCGACATGACACTGGACGAAGCGGGCCGGCTTTTCATTTCCATGCGGTCCGACATCGAGCGATGACGGGCCGTCCGGCATAAACGGCTGGTGCTTCGGCGAACGCGGAGCACCGTTCCCGTGTGCGTTCACCTTCCGGCGCGTCGCACGAGGGGATCGGGCGCGTGCGAGGGACGCTACGGGGTCCCCTCCGTGCGTCCCGGGAACGAAATGTCCTCCACCGGCCGGCACCGGACCGCGGGGCGTCATTCGACGGTGATGACGTAGGTGACGCGTTGAGCCGTGGGACCGCCCGCGGTCGCGGAGGGCCGCGGCACCGGTGAGGCGTCGCCGCCGACGCAGGAACCGGCCACGGGGCAGTGCAGGAGGACGACCAGGGTCGTTCCCGCGCCGACCGCCTCGAAGGCGAAGATCCGCCGGCCGCCCGACCCGGTGAGATCGGGGTCGGCCCCCCGCAGCCGCTGCCCGCTCTCCCGGACGACCGAGTCTCCGGGTTCCGGGGGGACCAGGTACCAGTGTTCACCTGTCGAACTGTTCTCCTCGACGTCGATGGTGAAGCGCTGCCCGACCTTCGCGGTGATGCGCGTATCGGTACTGCTGTGGTGAGCGATATCCGCGGCCCCGGCCCCGCAGCCCGTGGCCAGCAGCAATCCCGTCACGACGGCCGCGGTGCTGACATGCCGTTCGGCGGATCTCATGACAAACGGTGGAATCACGACCGCCAGACTAGGCACAGTCGCTCTGCCCTGGCTGAGTAACCGGTGCCCATGGACCGGCGGTCGGCAGCACGGAGCCGCCCCTCCCCTGAACGCCACGGTCGTCCAGTCGCCCGCGTTCCGAACCGGCCGGAACAGCAGTGGAGGTGGAGGACGAGTTCCTCACCGGGCACCGGTCAATTCGCGCTTCCTGCGCACGATGCCTGCGAGCCGGAGGGCACGACCGCCACGACGTCCCGGTGAGGAGCAACGGGCCAGTCCCCGCTCGGGCCCGACTCGATCTCCTCGACCGTACTCGACGGCCGGGACGCCCCCGTGCGCGCACCGGCGTCGTGGCGCCGATATCGCAGCGTTGCACCGGATGCTGCGGAGAAAGGAGGCCCTTGCCGTTTCCGACGGCCGCAACCCGGGTGACCGCATTCCTCGAGCCCAAAAACCTGACCCTGCCGGCCGGACACACAGCGCGGATCAGTGCACAGTGAATGGCGCAGCGCCCTGCCACACCCATCAGGGAATTGTAGTGAGCAAGTCCTGCTCACACGCACGTTGCGGCTCTTCCGACCAGAACACGTGATGATGTCAGTGAGACGTTCTATAGTGCGCTCACGCTTGCCGACTCCGGCGAACACCTCGCCCGCGCAACCGTATCGGCGACGGGGACATACTTTTGGATCACACTACCGGGAGGTTCCTGGTGACTTCTTCCAATGATTCGACCAGGGTGGAAAGGATTCACCGGCTAGCAACCGAAGGAGACACATACCGCCTCGCAAAAGAGATATTTTCCGCCGCACAGTCGGGTGAGACGGACACGGCTTCCCGGATCACCGACACGCTGGCCGACCTGCCGGAATTCGAGGCGGCGAAGCTGGCCAACGATGTGCTCCACCTCTATCGCACCACAGTAATGCAGCAGTGGGTCACACGCGGCTGGACCGAGCAGGAAGCGCAAGGTGACGAGCTGTCACTCTGGGGCCCCATGACCTGGCTCAAAGAACTCGTCGTGAAGGGCCTCGCCTCCTGCTCCGACTTGAAGAACCGGTTCGAAGCGGTGGACGACATGGGTCGGAGTTTCCACCTTCCCTATCCCCATACATACGAATTGTTCAGAGTCGTCGAAAAAAGTGCCGAACTGTCGGCGGGGCAGAGTCCCTCCGTTTCTTTCTTGGCAGCACTTCGGCGTTCCCTGCGGAGCGACGGCTGGGCCGCAGGGGGGATCGAGAGCCTGAGCGAGGATCAACTGGCCTGCCCCGTGCTCAACCCCGGCGAGGCCTGGGCCGATCGAGCACTCGCCGACACAGCCGACTCGGGCAGGGCCTGGCCGTGTCTGCTGCGGCACGCACTTACGGCCAGGGCCACGAAGCCCTCCGCGGCCTGGACGACAAAGGCGAAGGCGCACATCAAGGATGTGGGACCCGAGGAGTTCCGCAGGACCGTGGTCCGCTGGCTCCCCTCGGTACGGGAGCCGCGTTCTGTGCCACTCGTGCACAACTCCCCCGTGGCGTTCCCGGGAATGTTCGATCCGTACAACGCGGTCGCCCTGCGCGGGCTGGTATGGATGCTGGGGCTCGTGGAGGAGGATCGCGACGCCGTGCAAGCCCTGGGAGACCTGCTGGAATTCTGCCTTCGTGAGGTCCCGGGAATGGGCCCCCGCCACCCCAGGCTGGCGAATGCGGTGGTCCACACGCTGGCGGGCTACAAAGGCGCAGCTTCACTGGCAGAACTGGCGCGCCTTTCGCACCAAATCACCTGGAAACCGACTCTCAAATCGATCAGAGCGGCACTCCATTCCTGTGCGGAGAGCATGGGTGTCTCCAGGGAAGATCTCGAAGAGATCACGGTTCCCACCCACTTCCTCACTCGCGTCGGCAGCGGTGAGAGCACCGTGGGCGTCCACACCGCCGTGATATCGGTACGCGACGGAAAAGGCGTGCTGACGTGGCGGCATCCCACCGGAAGAACCACAAGGGCGGCGCCAGGTGAGGTACGGCTCAAGCACGCGGCCGACGTGAAGGAGTTGAACGCCCGCGTGAAAGAGATCGACAAGACACTGAGGGCGGAGACCAGAAGACTCGAGCGCCTTCTCGCCTCCCGGCGCACCTGGACGTTCTCGTCGTGGTGCGAGCGGTATGCGGATCACCCGCTCCTCGGTACCCTCACCCGGCGCCTGCTGTGGACCGTCGAAGGTCGGACATACGGATACGCCGACGGTCGCTGGCGTGACCACGAGGGCACACCGCTGGAGGCCGACGCGCGGGCGACGGTGTCACTGTGGCATCCGGTCGGCCAAGACGCCGGCTGTGTCGAGGCCTGGCGGAACCTGCTGCTGCGACACGACGTCAGCCAGCCCTTCCAACAGGCGGATCGTGAGATCTACCGGATCAACGAGGAGGAGCGACGGACTCGCACCCATTCGAACCGGTTCGCCGCGCGCACCTTGCACCAGCACCAGTTCAGCAAGCTCGCCGCGTCCAGAGGCTGGCGCTACGGACTCCGGATGGCCGTCGACGACGAGTACCCGCCGGCCATGATCGATTTCCCCGCCTGGGGAGTGCGCGCGGAGTACTGGGTGGAAGGCGTCGAGCACGACGTCGGGGTGTCGGGCAGCTTCCTGACCGTTCGCACCGACCAGATCCGTTTCTACCCCGTGGAGGCCCCGGAGAACTACGCCCATGCCGGCGGCAGGCCGTACCGCATGCCGGACGGGCACGTCGAGCCGCAGCCTCTCGACACGGTTCCCGAACTGGTCTTCAGCGAGGTCCTGCGGGACGTCGGCTTCTTCGTCGGCGTCGCGGGCGTGAAGGACGATCAGAGCGACTAGAGACCGTTGTCCTTCGCCGCCGACGGGCTTCCTGAGCGCCCGGCCTCTGGAGGCGGCTACAGTCTCCGGTTCCCGCCCGCCCCGGTCGAGGACCGCTCGCCGCATCCCAGGTGCGCCGAGTGCCAGAGGCCGGGCGGGACACCGCCGGACGGGCACGGATGCCGACCGGGCCGGCGCCGGATGGCCGCCCATCGCGCCGTCGGGGCCGGGACGGCGCGTGCGTGGGGCCCGCGGTCGGGGCGGCAGCCGGGCACCCCCTGACGGCAGCCCCCGGATCGGGGTGTGCGGGCTGCCGCCTCGGTCCTCGGAGGTGGAACCCGACTCGTCGCAGCCTGCGGCTCCGCGGCAGTGGTCCGGGGGTCACGTACTGGACCACCGCGTCCAGGGGCTTCGGACAGGGCGCCGGCCCGGTGCCTCCGGGACGGACGCGCCGGGCCTCGACGTCCTTGGGCTTCGAGCCTCCCGCAGGCCCGAGGCGGTTCATTCGTCACCGCCTTGTCACAGCCGGACAGAGGACGACAACTGTCGCAAGGTGTCGCGCATCCAACACGCCGTCAGCCAGATCCACCTACCGCGACAACGGGAACACATCATGAATCACAGGCATTCGGCTGCTGTCGCCGCCGCGTCCTTCTTGCTCATGGCCGGTGCCGGCATCGCCGCCGCGCCCGCCGCGTTCGCGGGCACACCCGGCGGGACCTACGCCGGCGACCGCAACAGCGACTTCGACGGCGACGGTTACGACGATGTTCTGAGCGGTGCCCCCGGGAGCACCGATGGCGGCCGTGAGGGCTCCGGCCATGTCACCGTCCAGTACGGCGCCTCGAACGGTATAGGCACGGCCACCGGTGCTCCCCGGGGTCGTACCGCTGTTTTCGGTCAGGCCACCGCGGGTGTTCCCGGCACCGCCGAGACCGGTGACGGCTGGGGCAGCGCCGTGGCGACCGGCGACCTCGACGCCGATGGCTACGACGACGCGATCATCGCGGCGCCCGGGGAAGACATCGGTTCTGTGAAGGACGCGGGCCGGGTGACGGTCCTGTACGGTTCGAAGGCCGGACTGTCCGTCACGCGCAGCACCGTTCTGGGGGCCGCCACCCCGAAGACGGGGGCCGGGTTCGGTCTGGCCGTCGCCGCCGCCCGGTTCACCGGGGACACGAAGGGTGACGTCCTTGCCGTGGCACACCGTGAGGGTGCGGCGTTGTACACGTACGTCACCGGATCCTTGGAGAACACCAGCCGCATCGACACCACCGGTGCTCCTGGGGGCGGCGCGATCCAGCCGGTCTCCTTGACCACGGGGAACTACGACGGCGACGACTACGCCGACCTGGTCGTCTCCGGTCAGAGCCTGGAGGAGGACGGCGGGGGACGGTCGGCCGTCTACAGAGGTGGAACCGGCGGCCTGGCCCACCTTCGCGATCTGGGCGGTGGTCCGGCAACCGCCTCGGGGGACATCAACGACGACGGCTTCGACGACCTGGTCTACGGCAGGCCCGACCACCCCCACGACCTCCACGAGCCCCTCACGGGCGGAACCGTTGGCGTCTACTTCGGCGGCGAACAAGGCGTGAAGGGCGTCGACGAGTACGGCACCGTGGCGCAGGCGTGGACGCAGAACAGCATCGGTGTCCCGGGTACCGGTGAGCTGGGCGACGGCTTCGGCGCCGACGTCTCCCTCGCTGACGTGGACGGAGACGGTTATGACGATCTTGCTGTCGGCGCGCCCGGCGAGGACGTGGGCAGCGTCACGGACGCGGGTGCGGTGTGGGTCCTGCGCGGCTCGGCCCACGGGCTGACCGCGACCGGTGCGAAGTCCTTCGACCAGAACTCGGCCGGCGTGCCCGGCACGGCGGAGCAGGCGGACCGCTGGGGCGGGCAGGTCCGGCTCGTGGACGCGAACGGCGACGGCCGCTCCGAGCTCCTGGCTGCCGCTCCCGGGGAGAACACCTCCGACGGCGCCATCTGGCTCCTCCCCGCGAGCTCTTCCGGCACCGTCGCCGTCGGCGCCTGGTCCTACGGCGGCGCGTCGCTCGGCGCACCCGGCGCTGACGCGCTGTTCGGCGCAGCCATCGACGAGTGAGCTCACACGATTGACACACCCCGACCGGTACGAGGGGGCATACGCGGGACCGGGAGCACCGCCGGGGACCGGCCACAGCTCCCGGCTCGTTCCCTTCCGAACAGGTACAGGGGCCCACCCGGCAATCAGGGGGAGGGGACCGCGGAAGTGTGGAACTGCCGGGCGACGATGCCCCGGACGCTTCCCCGGCGTGAGCAGGGGATGGCCGGTGCCGCCGGCGGCGGCCCGTTCGCCTCCGCACCGCGCAGCGAGTGGGACGAGGCCGGAGGGTTGGCGATCCACGGCGGGTCGGCCGGTGGATGCCGCCCTCGTCCGGATGCGCCCGCCGTTGCGGGGGCGGAGCCGGTGCGGACGGGCGTGTGGGCGCGCCGGGCCTTCACCGGTTGTCGTTCGGCACACCGGCCGGGAACGCCGACGGCCCCTGCCGGATCTCCGGCCCTCCTCGGCTCGCGGCCGCCGCGAACGGAGCCCTGTGCGCCGGTGGAAGTCCGGAGGGAATCACCCGGAACGTTGCGGAGAAGCGTGCCGAATCCCGCGGAGGGTCGGCGGGCGGGTCCCTGCGCTCCCCGGAACGAGCGCCGCTGCCGGGGCACGCTCCCCGGCGGTCTTCGGTGCCGGGGGCCACTCCTCCCGGACGGGCGGAGAAGACAGACGGTGACGGTGGCGGCAGCCGCCCTCAGCGGCCCGGGAAGCGGCGGCTCCGGCTCGCCGGCTGCACCGGGTCCGTCCACCGGCACCCCGGTCCGGCCGCTCCGGGGGACCGGGGTCTCCGCCTCCGCCTCGTCCTCGGCAAGCCGTCAGGCCCTCCGCCGCCGGTCCCGTCCGGGCTCCGCGGGAGCGGGCCGGCCGCTCGCCACCGGTTCCGGACCCCCACCGGGCGTCCGCTCACGGATGGTCCGGAAGCCGGAGCCACTCCTCCCAGGTCACGTCCCGGCCTATGAAACGAGGCCGTTCGAAGGGCCAGTCCTCGGCGATCCAGCGCGGCACGAACGCGTCCAGCGCCCGCTCCAGCGCACCGCCCACCTCCTCGTCCACCACCCACCAGGAGATCTCGGCGTCCGCCCCCTGCTTCCCGGGCGGGTCGATGTAGACGCAGCCGCGCAGGGCGGTGCGGTCCGCGTTCTCGATCGTGTAGTTGAACGACTCGTGCGCCTCGATCTCCGCGGCGTGCCGCTCCAGATCGGCGAGGTTCGCCTCGTACGACATCGTGGCCGGCGGCCAGCCCCACGCGGGGCCGAAGATCGACCACAGCCGCTCCCGCGAACCCATCACCGTCGGATAGTCCAGCGGCGCGTCCGCGCCGCTGATCGGGCGCAGCCGGTGGCCTCCGCCGTCGGGTATACCGACGTGGAGGGGATGGACGAAATCATGCGGAAGCCAGGTCATGGGCGTGAGCCAACCAGGCCGGGAAGCGCCGCGCAAAAGGTTTTGGCCACCGGCGCACCGTCCGGCCGCTCCGAATGCGGTGCGATCCGGCGCAGCGCCCGCACGGCCGAGCGACGAGTCACGGTCCCATCCGGCGGGCACGCGCCGGGGGTGGCCTGCTTCCGGCCCGGGGCCGGACGCGGGGCCGCCGGTGCCTGTCCGTCGCGGCTTCCAGGTGCTGAGGTCCTGCCTTCGCAGGGCGCCCTTCCTGCTTGACGCACAACACCGGGCGGCCGCCGGCGGTTGCGGGGAATTGCCGAGACGCTCGGCGGGGCGCGCTTCCCCGACAACGGCCGCCGTTCCCACGGCCAGGGGGCGAAGCGCGATGATGCCGAGTTCTCGTGACGCGGCGGGCGAGAGGGATTCAGGCCGTGTCCCGGGCGTCCGTCGAAATACGGGAACGGTGCGCCCGGTGCCGTCCGTCTTCCGGGACCGCGGTCCGAGGTGCTTCTGTGATCAAGTACCGATTACTCATTCGTACCTGCAGGTCGTGGGAGACAGTCTCAGAGACCCGGCGCCGAGCGGAGTGGCGAACGCGCCGGAACTCCGGTCCCCCCTTCCCCGGCCCTCCGGGGAAGGGGGGATCCGCTTCCGAGCTCTGCCGGTTACCCGGGACCGGCGGAGCGTCGGCCCCCGTCTGCCGAGCCGACAGGTGGGGGTCCGGAACGCGTCCGCCGGGCGGCCACCGCGTCGGCCCGGCCGTCGGCACCCGGCCTCGCCACGCGTCGCCGTCCCACCTCGGAAGACACCGTGCACACCCCACGCCCGGGGACCGGGCGCGGGACGCCCGCAGCGACGCGCCGGGCGAGCGGACGGCCCACCGAGGCACCCGGCGCCGGTCATGGCCCGTGGTGCGCACAGCGACTAGAACGTCCTCGGTGCTGCAACGACGCTGCCGGGTGACGGCGACGGCAGCGTCGAGGACGCTCTTCGAGGTCCCGGCGGGCACACAAGTGACCCGATGTCCGCTTGGAACGCTTCGGTCGCGGGATCGGCGGGTCGGCCGCGGGCTCCCGGGCCCGCTCCGCTGCCCCTGGTCGGCGGTGACGCCCGGCGGCTCCGCCGGGTCCCGCGCCGGAGCGGTTCCCTCGAGTCCGCGGAGGCGCTCGACGCCCAGTCGGCCGGGAGGCCGCCATCGAATGAAACTCCCTCCTGATTGTTCAAGTGAACATTTACATGTTAGAAAGGTCGCGCGGGAGCCGCGGATCACCTGGAGACGACCCTTATGGAGATCGAAGAGAGCATGACCGTGGAACAAGGCGCAGGTGCCGGTGGAGCGGACCTTCTCGCACGCATGGAGGCGAACCTTGCGGAGCATGCGGCCCACCTGCATCGCCACATGGACGGTGCGACGGTGACCGAAACGGATGACCTGCTGATCGCCGACGGTGGAATCGAGGACGACACGTTCAACATCGTCGCAGCAGCGCGCTTCACCCCCGAGCAGGCCGCGGCCCGCATCGAGCTGACGGTCCATGCCCTGAAGGCCGCGGGACGCCCGTTCTCCTGGTGGGTCGGACCTGCTTCGACGCCCTCGGACCTGTCCGACCGTCTGGAGGCAGCGGGCCTCGAGGCGTCCGCGAACGAAACGGCCATGTGGGCACCCCTCGACGCGCTCCCGCCCCGCCCCCATGTGGCAGAGCTCGATATCCATCAGGTCACGACCGCCGGACAACTCGTTGACTACGCGGCAGTCCTGTCCGCGAACTGGGATCCGCCGGCCGCCACGGTGCGGGCCTTCTACCGCGATGCCGCCCCGTGGATCCTCCGACCGGAGTGTCCTGCTCGGTACCTCGTCGGCTACCACCGTGGTCAGCCGGTCTGCTCCGCAGAGGTCTTTCATCACGCCGGCGTGGCGGGCATCTACAACATCAGCACCCTGGCCGGCCACCGCCGGCGCGGCTACGGCGGCGCCATCACCGTAGCCGCGTTGCACGCGGCACGCGAGTACGGACAGTGTCACGCGGTGCTCCAGGCAACAGCAGACGGTGAGCCGGTCTACCGACGCCTGGGATTCAGAGCGTGCGGCAGTTTTACAGAGCATGCTTTCCACCCGTAGAGCCGCGCATGACCACTTGAGGTGCTCCGCCGACGCGGTCGAAGGCGTGGGGCCGCCTGCGAGCCGTCTTCCGCCGGTCCTGAGTTCCGGCCCGAGCGCACTTCACCGCAGGGCGAAAACGGCGGGCCCGGTGGCCGACGGGACACTCGTGTTCCAGCGAACCCTCCCCAGGAAATCACTCCGAGGTGATCACATGCAGACCAAGGTGAGCCGCACTGCGGCGGGCACGGTCTACGACGTTGTCGGCAGCGGCGAGAGGACGCTGCTTCTGCTGCACGGTGGTTCAGGGCGTCGCCAGTGGTTCGACCCCATGGCCGCTCTCCTGTCGGACGGGATGCGCATGATCCGTCCTGACATGCCGGGCCACGGGGAGTCGGCAGCGACCCCTGGGTCCTACCGGCTCGAGGATTCGGCCGCAGCGATGGCCGAAGTCCTGGATCACTTCGGATCCCCGCGCTGTTGGGTCGTAGGACACTCCCATGGCGCCCATGTGGGTGCCGTACTGGCGGAGGACCGTCCCGACCTGGTGGCCGGCCTGGTCATCGGAGACGCCCCCATGGACCGCGACAGGATGCTCGCCCACATGCGGTCGACATACGAGATCAACCGGTCGTGGCGAGCACTGACCACCCTCACCTCGTCGGAGCGCGACGTACGTGACGGCTTCTTGGCGCTGGAAGTACCGACTCCCCGGGGAACCACTGCCTCCGTGGCCGATCTCTTCGGTGAACGTCATCCGTACGTCCGGGAGATGGCGGCTTCCCTGTTCCGACATGACGGCGACTTCCTCGATGCGGTCACACAGCGTTTCGACGAGACCTACCATCGGCTGGATGCCGGGTTGCTGGGCCGTCTGAACGTCCCCGTCGCGCTGCTTCGCGCCGACCCGGCGGCCGGCGGCCTTCTCACCGACGGCGACGTGAAGTTCGTCGAGCAGTGGGTTCCCGACGTGCGGATCGAACAGCTGCACGATGTGGGGCACGGTCTGCAGCTTCAGGATCCGGAACAGGTGGCTCATGCCCTTCGGAAGTTGATCGAGGGCAGCTGGGCCAGCGGCTTCCCAGCACCGTGTCGGCCCTCGGGCGGCCGGCAGGAAGGCGGGTCCGGGGAGCCGTGCGACGCAGTGCGGGTCCGCACCTGCTGATACCGCGCGAGCCCCGCGGTACCGGCGGGGAATGACGACCGACACATGAGCGAGTGAGCCGATGGGCGGAACGCATGCCCGTACCAGAACGCACCGTCCGCGCGGCAGGACGACGAAGGAAGGACCGATTCGGGCGGCTCTGGAGGCCCGCGGCGATCGTGCGTCCCCACGGCCCCGGCGCCGGCGATGAGCCCGCTCGCCGGCGCCGGGCGATCCCGCTGCTCCGGCCAGATGATTCGCCACACCCGGCTTCCGCGGGCGCTCGGTCGTCGCCGCGGCGGCACAGCCCCGCACTGGGCCCGTCCGCGCACCCGCCGCTCGCCCTCTCACACGTCACCTGAAGTCGCTCACCGGCATCGCGGCCCGAGTCCCTGACAAACCGGGGCGCCAACTCCTCGCCCTCGCCGAAGGTGCGATCACCGTCACCGGTCACCGGCAGGGCTCCGACGCCGTCGAGGCCGCGCGGGAAGCCGTGCCCGCCCTTCCCGCGACGGGGACGTACCCGGCCCGAATGGGTCCGAGCGGCGGTACGGGAATCGGCCGGGTCGACGCCACCGCCGGAAACGAGGACGGTGCGCTCCGCCTCGGTGACCGCGGACGACACACGCCCGGATCGAGTGCGCCGGAGACCCCGCCGGGTCCCGGCGCCACTGGCCACCACCTCGTGGGAGCGGTTCGCCGGCCTCGGGCGCACGCAGGGCCGACCGTCATCACACCAGGTGAGTCTCGACCCCGGACTCCCTCAGCGCCTTGAGCGTGAGCGGTCCGTTCGGATGGGTCCGCACGTCCTTCGCCGCAGCATCGGTGACGAAGGCGCCGACCGCGCTCAACGGCGCGACCTGGCTGAACGCCCGCACACCAAGCTTGGTGGCGTCCGCCACCGTGACGGTCCGTGCCGCCTGCGCGAGACCTACCTGCTTGACCGCCGCGTCATCGAGGGAGAGCTCCGTCCAGCCTCGTTCGGCATGGACCCCACCGATCGACATGACGAAGCAGTCGAAGCTCAGCGCCTCCAGAGTGCGCAACGCCAGGGGACCCACCAGCGAGCGTTCGCCCGGACGTGAGCGCCCTCCCACGACGAGAAGTTCGATGCCCGGCTTGTCGGCCAGGACCGCGGCCGCCTGCAGACTCAACACGGCCACCGTGAGCGGAGCACGTTCCGCCAAGTACTCGGCGACGTGAACCGTCGTGGTACCGGCGTCCAGCAGCACCCTCGATCCCGGCTCGACCATCGCAGCAACCGCCGACCCCAGCCGGGCCTTGGTCATGGCCTGCCACTCCCGCCGGGCGTCGAAGCCCCCGCCCTCCTCTCGAGGGCGCAGGGGAATCGCGCCGCCGTGCACCCGGCGCAGCAGGCCCTGGCTCTCCAGCGCGTTCAGGTCCCGGCGAACGGTCATCTCCGAAACGCCGAGACGCTCAGCCAGCTCCGATACGGACAGCTTGCCCGAGTTCTGGACGAGCCGCAGGGTCAGGTCAAGACGGTTTCCGACGCTCATGCGTCATTTCTAACACCATTCTGTTCATTTGAACAAACCAGAAGGTTCGGCTTGCCGCCGCGAAATTGCCCACAAAGGAAAAACGGAACGGGAGAGGTGCTCGGAGGCGCTGCCCGGCTGCTCGGGCAACGCCTGGGGCACACGGCCCGAAGCTTGAGCCGAATGACGAAATGACGGCATGAGCTGTACGAACGTGGCGCGGGACCGGGGCTCGAGCCGCCGGGTACGGTCTGCCCGGGGTCTCTGCGCGAAGGTCGCCGCAGGTACCCCGTACATCTGAGTCATCGATGCTCAGTGCGGCCGGCGCGCAGGCCCGTCGCCGCGGCACGCGGACGCCCGGAACGCCGGACGCCGGCTCTCGCCGCGCTCCCGACCGCCTACCGCGCGGCCGCTTGTCCACGGCTGCCGCTTCCGGCGGGGGCGGCGTACCGCGGGAACATCCCGCCACCGGCCCGCGAGTGCTCTGCACACGGCCAACCCGGGTGGCGCCGCCATGACCCTTGCGGCCATGTCAAGAGCAGACATACGAGCAACGGTCACTCATGCTGCTTCGGGACGGATACCTTGAGGCGTTTCCGACCTGACGGGAGGTCGGGCGGGTGACCCCGGCGGTGGGCATGAGGAAAGCTCCTGGTGGACGGGTTCACGGCCAAGATCACCAGTCCTCCGGGGCTTTCGCGTGCTCGTCCACCCGTCCGGCATCGATCTGCCCAGCCGCACGATGCAACACCTCTCCGGTCCCCTCGGGGGCTACCACCGTCGGATCGGCTCCCGGTGGCGTCGCCTGACCTGCGGCCGGCAGTCCCTGCTCGTCCTGGCCCGCCTGCGCTGCGGCGGCACCTACGCCCCCTCGCCGCGGGCTTCCGCATCGGGATCGCCACGGCCTACCGCTACCTACGCGGGACCGTCGACCTCCTGACCGCCCTCGCGCCCGCGCTGGACCAGGCCATGACGGCCGCACGGAAGAAGGCGTATGTGATCCTCGGCGGCACCGTGCCGCCGACCAGCCGTACTGCTCCGGGAAGAAGAAACACCACGGGATGAACGTGCAGGTCCTCGCGGATCCAGCCGGGCGTCTGATCTGAGTCTCGGACGTGCTGCCGGGAGTCGCCCACGACCTGACTGCGGCGCGGGCCCACGGCATTCACGCCGCTCTCGCCGCGGAGGACGTCAACTGCTGGGCCGACAGTGATGGCGGGCGTTGGTGTCACTGACTGGTCCGACCCGTGGGCTGACTGATCGGCACTGCCATGTCTTCGCCTTGATCTGTCGGCCGGCCAGTGACACCATCGCACGCGGCGAAAGGCGTTGTGACTTCATAGAGCTTGTGCGAAAGGCCCCGTCACTGTCGTGTCCGCTCGCTCTGACCGGCGCGTGCTGTCCTGTCCCCGCGATGAAGAAGGCAGCACCCCACACGACTGGTCACCAGCCCAAAGGCGAAGTCTTTGCCGGAGTCGACACCCATGCCGACACCTATCACGCTGCTGTGGTCGACCCGCTGGGCCGGCCCTTGGCCGACCAGGAGTTCCCCACAACAACGGAGGGCTACCGGGCCCTGCTGGCATGGCTGGCCACCTTTGGCACCGCGGCGCCGTTCCGCGTCACGCCCGGATCGTTGCCGGGTCCGCCGTTCGGTCCGCGGAGGACGCGGAGCACGTCGTATGCCGTCACGCGACCGTCCGGTGTTCAGGAATGGTGGTCAAAGGCCCGCTGCGGCGACCTGCGTGTCCTGACGCCGCGCGAAGCAGCCGCGGAGTCCGCTGGAGCGGCGGCGCCCGACGCCGGTGCCGGTGCCCGCTCGAAGCGGCTCGGGAAGGGGTACTTGCGTTCCAAGAAGTCGCGGATGCCCCTCCTGGCCTCCGCCCTGGCTTCCGGGGCGGTGTCCACATGATTGAGGCAGAAGAAGTCGAAGCGGCGGCTGCGGTGCAGATCGGCCAGGCGCTGCTCGGCGTCCGGGCGGTTGATGTTCACGTACCGGTAGCTGAACCTTCCCGGCACGCCGCGGCCGGTCATCAGCGCGTACTGGTACAGCAGCGGAGCCGTCATCGCGATGTCCCGCGGTGAGCGGAACCGGGACGCCGTGGTGCGGGCGACTTCCTCGGGGAACAGCTCCTCGAGCGCCCGTAGCGCGCCGCGCTGCTGCGGCAACGGGGGTGTGCATGAAGTTGTTCGTCGTCATCCGTCCGAACTTTTCCAGCAGCAGACGGCGGACGTTCTTGCTGGCGGAGTTGGTGGCCGTCTCCTCGGCGTGCGGTTCTCCGATGCCGATCTTGAGAGGGGAGATGGGAATCCTCATCAGACCGCTGCCGTGGGAGAAGTGCTCCGCGGTGACCCGGCGTCCGACGAACACGTCGTCGTTGAAATAGAGGTAGTGCTCGGACAGGCCGGGAATGTGGTGCAGCCGGGTCTCGATGGCGTGGGAGTTGAACACCGGAAGGACACCCGGCGGGAAGACGTCGCGGTGGTCGACGACCGTGATCCCCGGGGCTCCGTCGTCGAGCCAGTGCGGTTTCTGGCCGTCGGTGACGAGGTAGACGTGCCGGACGAAGTCGGCGTACATCGCGAGCGAGCGCAGCGAGTACTTCAGCTCGTCGTGGCTGGTGTAGCGGGAGGCGTTGGTCTCCTTGTCCAGGATCTCGACGATGCCGCCCTCCTGGTACCGGGCTCGCTTGGCCCGCATCCCCGGCTCCTCGCCGTCCACCCAGGTGTAGACGACGTCGACGGGAAAGGTCACGTCGTTCACGGTCGGAAGGGCGAGCGGAGCGAAGGTCGGCACCTCCCGGTCGCCGACCCGTACCGTGGCCGGTTTCTGCTCGGAGGCCGGCAATACGTCCGTGATGCCGTTGTTCCGCGGGGCGACGAGGGACTCGGCGAAGACGTCCTCGGACGCCTGCGGCTGCGCTTTGGTCAGTCTCCGCGGCCCGTCGGCGGAGGCGAGCAGTCGTGCCCCGTCCTCCCAGAACTCCACGTCACAGGCGAGTTCCGGCCCGGCGAGCAGCTGGCCGGCCGGTCCGAGGTGGTTCTCCCCGACGCGCAGCACGTGGGCGGTGCGCAGCGCGGACGGCAGGACGCCGTCGAGGAACATGGCGGGGTGCTTGAGCTGACCGCTGGGCAGCGGCCGGCCGATGAACACAGGCTGCCCCGCGTTCCGCGCTTCCAGGACGCCGAGGAACCGCTCCCGGTCGGCGACGTTCACGCCGACCGTGTGCCGGGTCCGGGAGGTCGGTACCAGGAAGTAGGGGATACGTTCCTGTTCCAAGGCGGTGATCACGATGTCCAGGTTGGAGGCGGCGGCCTCAGCAGCGGTGAACCCGCTCACCACTCGTCCGTACAGTCGCTGGCCGCGCACCGCCACCGGGCGCAGTACCGGGTCCGTGCCCGCGGCCTTGCGGCGACGGCGCATGGTACGCAGCTGCCAGACCCGCTCGGCAGCCTTCCGCTCGACTCGCGGTCGTATCCGCCGCGCAAAAGAACGCACGGTCACGTTCTGCACTCCTCTTCAATGAAATGTTCGACCTTGTGACGTCGGACAGGACCGCGTGAACACGGTTGCTCGAGCCGGTACTGCTACCACTCACGCGCCGCGGCGAGTGCGGGTCGTCGGCGGCGATGGGACACCGCCACAACGCCGGTAGCCCCCCTGCGGGGGGCAACGGAAAGGGCTGAGGCCCCACTTCGCAGCCAGCATCGGCGGACGCGCTCCCTCACCGTGAGACCCAGGAGGAGACGAAAGCGTTTCGTGATCGGGGTCTCAGGTATCCGGCTCGGCTCCGGAGCGGACCTCGGCCGGCGCACGGCACGGAAGCCGGTGGACGTCACCGCCGCGCACTTCCGCGAAGCCACACGCTGGCGCACCACCGCAGGCGTCAGCGGCCACTGTGGTCGGGTTCATCCGCCGTCCAGGACAGCACGTCGGATGTCAGGTTTTACCCTCACCATGTACAGCACACACCTGCGATGCCGTGTCCCGCTTCGGCATCACTGAGGGTGGGACACGGCACGCTGCTTCCTGAGCACGTCTTTGGTCACTGAGCACAGCATCATGGGTTCCGGAAGGCACCGGCATGAGCATTCGCTACTCAAACGGAGCGCTTACGGCGGCAGGGAGTGCGGCTCGATATCGGCGGGATGGGCAGCGTCCAGCTTGGGCGGCCGGCCGGTGGCCGGGCGCCGGCGCAACGCCTGAGCCCCGCCCTGCTCCCACAGGCGTTTCCACCGGCGCACACTCTCGGGGTGCATCCCCACTGCCCGGGCAACCTCGGATGAAGGACGTCTCTGCTCGAACAGCTCGGCCGCGCGCATGCGACGGGCCTCGGGCCAACTGCGGCCGCGTCAGCGGCAGGACGGGGACATCAGCAACAGCATCCTGCGACTTGGAGGACACACCATCATGTTCACACCGCCGAAGCCCCAACCACCACAGAACTAACGAAAAACCCAGTAGACGATCAGTTGGTCTCCGGCCAGGCAGAGCGAGTCCGACCGTCCACGCCGTGGGTCGCCCGGTGCCCCTCCTGCATCGGTACACCACAGCAGGTCTCCCCCTGCGGTCGCCTCAGCCGCTCCGCCGCGGTCTGCACCTTCTGCGTCCGGCTCCGCCCTTCGGGTGTTGACGGCCGACACCGTGCTCCCGCCGTCCTTCCTCACCGGTGGAGTAGGGGCACAGGCGGATCCGGCCGGTTCGGGACGCGGTACCGCTGGGCGGGGGGTCAAGCGGCCGCTCCCGGTTCGATCACGGCCGACACGGCACCCAAGCTCTCACCGGCACCGGCACCGGCACCGGCACCGCTCCGAACCCACCCCTCGGCCGGTAGGTCGAGGCTCTCTTCGTGTCGCCGGCGGGCCGCCGCACCGCCGTGGGCGCGGCAGGACGACCTCAGACGCTCGAGTGTGTCCGGGTCTCTACGAACGCCCGTCTCCGGGACGCGAGGTGTTGAGGCGGTTCCGGCACGGTAACTTTGCCCGATCCCTGCACCACCTGCAGGATCACTCGCAAACGAGTGCTGACACCCATAACGCAATCCAACATGATTAAGTTATCTCAAACAATTATCTGCGCGTATTGAGCAGAGCCCGTGGACCGGTCGTACAGCGAGCGCTCATCAGGCCCCGCAGCACGGGTGTGCATGAAGCGGAATTCCTTCAAGCGCTCGCCGGGGCTCGGCGGTTCGCTCCGCCGAGTTCAGCACCCGCGCCCCGCGGCGGGCGTTCGCTGTGCGAACGGAGGAGTGAAGCACCCGCACGAGGGCACGGCAGGCCCATCCCGCCGTGACGCACTCCCTGTTCTCGAAGAGGGAGCGCAGAAGCCGTTCCGGTGGGCCGGGGTGAGCACCGGCCGTCGGGGAGGGCGGATCCTCCGGCTGCGGTCCCTCTCGAAGGTGACGCACGACGGCGCTCGCGCACCAGCCATGGACGGTGTCGCCCCACCCTCACAACCCCTCCGCGTGTTTATATGAACAATAATATGTTAGAAATGTGCCATGCCTATGACCTCGCGCCCCGACCTGCCGCCGAAGGCCGTCCCAGTGCACCCGCTCCCTGAACGGCAAGCCCGGGGGGCGCGCCGACCACTCAGGCCTCGGCAGCCGGGCCTGCCGGCCCGCCCTCCGCCGGCGGAGAACCAGGTCACGCCGGACGGTACGGCGGCGACTGCGACGACTGAGCGGCCCGGCCGACGAAGCGGTCTCCGGCCACTCAGTCCCCCTGTCGGCGCAACGAGCCGCGACCCCGCCCGGCGGCGCCTCACTTGCGCCTCGGGGCCTCCCCACCCCTGCGCATGCGGTGAGCGAGCGAACCAATACGTCGATACAGGACCACAGAAACCAACAAAAGAGGATAGACATGCTGATCCTGCCGCCAGTCCGCGTGGGTGAGCACTCCCTCCCGGACGGACGAGTGATCGGCTGGGCCGAGTGGGGTCGACCGAACGGCACGCCCGTCCTGCTGAGCCCTGGCGCCGCGACGAGCCGTCACCTCGGAATCGACGCGACCGCTGTGGCTGAGACAGGTATCCGCCTCATCTCGCTGGACCGGCCGGGGCTGGGGGTCTCGTCCCCGTCCCCCCAGCGCACTCTCGCAGACTTCGCAGCGGACGTCGTGACCCTCTCTCAGCAGATGGGCCTCGGCAAGCCGGCAATGATCGGCTTCTCCCAGGGCGCGCCGTTCGCGCTCGCGTGCGCCGCAGCGGACGCGGTCAGTGCACTGGCTGTCGTCTCAGCAGCCGACGAGATCGCTGCGCCGCGTTTCGCCGGCACCCTGCCACCAGATCTTCAGCAACTGGTCGACCTGTCGGTCGACAAGCCCGAGCAGGCTGCACAGGTCTTCGCCACTCTCACTTCTGAAGCGATGTGGGACATGGTCATCAGCGGTAGCCCTGACTGCGACAGGCACGTGTACGAGTCGGAACCGTTCGCAAGCACTTACCGGACCGCACTGCGGGAAGCGTTCACTCAGGGGCCCGAAGGCTACGCGCGGGACACCGTCCTCGCCATGAGCCGGTGGGGCATCGATCTCGCGTCGATTGGAATCCCCGTGGACGTCTGGTACGGGGAGCTGGACCTCAGTCACTCCCCCGACCAGGGAGCGAGCTTGGCTGCGCGTATTCCGACAGCCGTGCGTCACCTTGTGCCCGATTCCGGCGGCTCCGTGCTGTGGACCGAGAGCCTTCGCGTTCTCCGCACCCTGATCGGACGAGTGTCCGGCCCCAACTAGCCGCAGCCTTCGCGAGCAGGAGTCCGCGTGGCCCGGCATCGCCCCCGTCGTTCCAGGAGCCGCCGGCCGCATCCGATCCCGGTTGCAGGCCCTCAGAAGCCGCCGAGCAATCCGCGTCGCCGAGTCCGACCGCCGGAACCGCTGTCCCACGGTTCCCCGGCCACGGTCGATTCGGGACACCGCGTGAAGACTCCCCGACCTACCAACGCCTCATGGGGCACTCAGGCAGATGCCCCTCTCACCGTTTCAGGGAGAAACAGGACAGATGGACGCCATTTCCGGTGACCAGTTGATCGGCAAGGGCAGATACGCGCTCCGCCACGAGCTCGGGCGCGGCGGTATGGCGGCGGTTCACCTGGCGCACGACTCCGTCCTCGACCGCCAGGTGGCGATCAAGCTGCTGCATCCGGAACTCAGCCATGACCCGTCCTTCCGCGAGCGATTCCGTCGCGAAGCGCAAATGGTCGCAAAGCTCAACCACCCGAACGTCGTTTCCGTCTTCGACTCCGGTGACGACATGGTTGACGGCCGTCATTTCAACTACATGGTCATGGAGTACGTCGAGGGGCAGTCCCTCCGCGACCTGCTCCGTGGCGGCCAGGCCGGAAGGCCCATGGAGCTTCACTCGACGCTGGACCTCACGTCCGAGATCCTTCAGGCCCTCCAGGCGAGTCATGAAATCGGACTGGTGCATCGCGATGTAAAGCCGGCCAATGTCATGGTGACCCGCCGTGGCACCGTGAAGGTGATGGACTTCGGAATTGCACGAGCACTGCAGTCTCCGTCGGCCGCTATGACCCAGACCGGCGCCATCGTCGGCACACCTCAGTACTTGTCGCCCGAACAAGCACTTGGCAAAGCGGTCGATCCGCGGTCCGATCTCTATTCCGTGGGCTGCCTGTTGTTCGAACTGCTGACGGGAGTGGTCCCGTTCGACGGTGACTCCGCACTCGCCATCGCGTACGCCCATGTTCGTGACACACCCCGGTCCCCGTCGTCGCTCAACCCCACACTGCCTCCCGCAGTCGACGCACTGGTCCATCGGGCCATGGAAAAGGAACCGGCCGCCAGATATTCGGGCGCAGCCGAAATGCTGAGGGCTGTGCGGGGGACCAAGACGTCCCTCTCCTTCGGGGCACCCGCGCCGGCCACTGTCGCTCAGCCGGGCGTTCCCCTCCTGCCGCAGAACCCCCTTGCGCCCGACAGCGGCGCGTACTCGTCCTCCCCTCCGCCGCCTCATGGCACACCTGTACCTCATGGCGCCCCCGGCTGGTACAGCCCGGGCTCTTCCTACCAGGCACCGGCTCGGCCGAGCCGGTCCTGGAGCGCTCCACTCCTCGCCGCCACTGCCGCCGCGATAGTGGTCGGCGCAGCGGCTCTGGTCTTCGCCTCGATGGAGAGGACGTCTGACGAAGCGAAAGACCTCGAGGTGAGCGCGACCGCCGAGCCCACTCCTCCTGGTGTTTCTTCCTCACCCTCCTCCGCAGCTCCGGACGAGACCCGGACCGGAGATCCCAACCTCACCATGAACATCTCCGACTGCCAGCAGGAAGTGATGCTGGACGGTTCGGTACCGATACCCTTCTTCAAATTGCACCACATAGACTCGGCCCGAGAATGCGCGGCCGCCGGCGGATGGAAGCTGATCGAGAAAGAAAAAAATGAGAATCTTTGGGGCGAAGGAATCGTGGTGAACCAAGACCCGTATGGTGGCTTCGTCGACGACACCGCACGCGAAGTAACCGTCTGGGTCTCTACGGGACACAAGTGAGGGCCCGGCGACAGTTGACCGCACGTTGAGTTCCGCATGAAGCGGCGGCCATGCCGCAGCTTGGCCATGGCCCGGCGCGGCTGTCGCCCTCATCAGGTTCTGGCGGCACAACCGGGGAGTCCATCGTCGCCGACCGGCCGACGTCCGTGACCACACCCGCCCGTGGCTGCGACCCTGGAGCCTCCGTTCGTCATGCCCCCTCGATCCGCCGACGGGAACGGGTGCGCGGCGTGCCCACCGTCCATACCCCTCGGGACGTCCCGCCGGACCACCCGGTACAAAACCTCAGTCGGCACCGGCATGGCCGGAAACTCACGGCGCATTTCCTTCCACTTCCGTATGCGAATCTTCGAAGGGAGCAGGAACAACCGGAGTCGGCGGTATCGGATTCGGTGACCAACTCCGTGGTGCACGCCGTGCCGGCACTGGTCTTGCGTCTTCACCGGGGTGTGTCGATTCAACGGCTGACCTCAATCGTTGAGTGGTCGGTTGCTGCTCTGGGTCAGTCGGCCCTCGAAGGTGATCCGGAAGGCGTTCAGGGGCGCCTTCCAGCGCATTGGTCCACCGCTTGCGGCCCTTTCCCGTCGGATCCAGGCCCATCAGCGCCATGAGGGCGCACTTGAGGGCGGCGGCCCCGTCGGGGAAGTGGCCGCGGACCCGGACGGCCTTACGGATGCGGCGTTGACACTTTCGACCGCGTTCGTCGAGCAGATCACCTTGCGGATCCCAACGTCGAAGGAGAGGAAGGGCACGAACTCGGCCCAGGCGTCCGACCACAGCTTCACGCTCGCCGGGTACCCCTTCCCCACCTCTCCTGGAACTCCAGGAACCGCTCCGTGGCCGCGTCCTCGCTGGGGCGGTGCAGACGGGCTTGAGGGCCTTGGCCACCTTGTCCCCGTCCTGACGGGCCGCGTGGCGGAAACTGTCGCGCAGGAGGTACACCATGCAGGCTTGAACAATTGTGCGGGGCCAGACGGTCTCGGCCACCTCGGGCAGGCCCTTCAGACCGTCGCAGACGAGCGTCAGGATGTCGTCCAGGCCGCGGTTCTCCAGTTCGGTCCGGCCGGATCGTGCTTCTCGTAGCCGAGGTGATCGGTGATCTCGCCCTTCAGGGCGGACTGCAGCACCCGCTTCGTCAGCATCTGCAGCAGTCCGCCCTCGCCAGTCAGCCGCGGCACCTCCGTACGGGCACGGTCCACCAGCATCGCGATCAACTGCTCGTCCGTCGCCTTACTCGACGGCGCCTGCACCGACTCCTCAGCGGGCTCAGGCTCAACGACGGTCCCGGTCATCTCCGGCGTCTCCTTGATCATCAGATCCGCCGTCGATGGGACACTCCCAGCCCCACAAGCAGGTCCGTGCCCGCGTCGCCGCGACTGCCGCCTGGGAGGCGACGGCGTCCACCACGCCGTGCTCGGCATCGCCCGCCTCCGCAACCTCACACTGGCCGGAAGGGAGGCGACGACACCGGTCGATCAGCAGGTCGTAAGTCGTTCAAGGGACGACGCCCAGGCGGGTGACTTCCCTCCCGGCAGCCGGTGAGTGCTGTAATCACGGACAAGGAACAAGCGACCAGGAAGCGCGTGTTACGCATCAGAACTGACGCAGCACGGAGTTCAGGGCTGCACCACTCTGCCGGCCGACTGGAGCTTGCACCTGACAGGCTGAGGACCGTTCTCGGAACCGGTGTACGGAGTCGTCAGCTCGGTCGTGGTCGATGCGCCTCCGTCGACCACGACATCGGTACGCGACGACGTGGCCGAGACAGCGGCGTCGCCTGCGCCGGTCGTGAACTGCACGGTGAAGTCGTAGGCGTAGGGCAGAGTGTCGCCGTTGCGCACCGTGACCCGCGCGGCCAGGCGCTCGGTGGCATCGTCATACGCGCAGTTCGTGATCCGGACGTCGCTCGTGGCGTTCGTAGCACTCGGCTTCGACCGGCCGCCCTTCCCGTGCCCCGTGGGCTTGCTGTCGGTCTTCTTGCCGGAACTGCTGTGCGATCTGCATCCTCCACCGTCAGAGCTGCCGGCGCCGGTCAGAGCGACCAGGACGACACCGAAGACGGCAACGGCGCGAAGGTTACGCGGCTTCACTTTCACTCCCCCTGAAGCGGTATGGCAGGTGCGCTGTCATCGAGCGCGGCCACACTGTAACAGGAATCGCACAGGGAATGTTCATATGAACACAATGACGGTCGCCCAGTGCCGGAACGACTCACCAGTTCACCTGCGAAAACGTTGCCGAATCCGCACGCCGGTCGCGCGCCGACGCTCAGCGGGGAGTCCGACATGGTGAAGGTGTCCGAACGAACACAATCCATGTGCGCCAGTACCAGGTCCCGTTGACGGAGCCGATCGACGAGTCGCGGGGCGGATGCGCCCGCCTCGAACCAGCACGGGCCCCGACATCGCACGCAGGTGTGAACGCCCGCGGCGCTGGTGATCCGGCTCGCCCGGCAAGGGTCGCGCGCCCTGCCCCACGGACACCACTGCCCGTTGAGCCGCCTCGGCGAGCGCCCCTGCCGCGACGGCCGAGGTCGCGCTTCTCGCAGCCCGTACCGAGGCCGCGCTCATGACGGCGGCACCCGCGACCCCCCGCTGTCCACGCGGCCAACCGTCCACGGCACGACAGCAGCACGCCGCCTCCACGCCCTCCTGCGGCGGCGCAGGGCCGTCCGCCGGTACGACGACGTGGTCGGCCCCGGCTGTCATCGCCGCGGACCGGGAGCGTCACATCACCACCGACTGCCGCATGACACCACTTGCGGGGGCGCGTCCGGCAGCCGTCGCGTGCCGGACACGTCCACGGGGTGTCACCCGGGATGACGGCGCCTCCCTGACCTCAGGCTCGAGAAGACGGCACGCCAGCGATTCGAACATAAAATCGTTAGATCTAACTAAGGCATGTTAGAAAAGAGTCGGGTGTGGCAGACGAGTGGTCGGCCCTGGTGCGCCCCCGCGCTCTCCGGTGGATGAGCGCGCCTCCTGAGCCCGGGCCCGCCAGGCCCGACGGTTCACCCGTCCTTTGGAAGCCCACAACCGTCAAGCACCCCACGAGCACCGCAAGCCGGCGGTGACGCGCGGAGCGGGCAGCCCTGCGAGCGATTGGATGCGAAGCCTGATGAGCCACTTGCCTCGGGAAAGACCCAGGCGGTCGACCGGAGACTCCGCGGCTGCGGCCGCGGCGCTTCACGACGCGTACATCGCGAAAATCAACACTGCGGTCGGTCTGGGGCATGACGTCCTCGTGTCCGAACTGTCGCGGGAGTACGAGATCGAACGCGCGAAGTTCCGCTTCTCCGGCGGACCGGCCGGACATTCCGCGGCCGTGAGGATGTGACTCGGCCGGAGGGATGAGCGTCAGGGAGTGGCGCCCGTGCGCAGCCCGGTGCCCCACCGGCGTTCCTTCCGGCCCTGTCGCACACGAGAACCGTTGGACCACACGTGAATGCGGCGGAGGTGTCGAGGTCCAGGTGCACCGGTACGGCGCGGGCCGGCGCGCGCGTGACCGCCCGCCGTCTCGCGCGCACCACACCGACCACGTCCGTACACCGTCCGGCATCCGCTGCCGGTTCCCCCGCCCGCCGCCCGGAGCCGCGATGCCTGCCTCTTTCTCCGTGCCGCCGTCCCGCGACTTCGACGCGGTGATATTCGCTTATACCGGCGTGATCGGTCTCGCTCCGACACCCGGCCAGTGGGCACGACTGGCCGGCCTCGCAGGATGGCGGAGGAGTGAGATCGGAGCGTTCAAGCGGCAGTACCGTCAGTGGCTTCCCCGGTACCAGGAGAACCTCATCGGGACGAAGGAGTTCTGGACTGTGCTCATGCATCCGGAGCAGGAGGCCGGCCTCGACAGCGAACTGCTGGCCGCGCTGCGGAACGCGGATACGGACATGTGGACCTCCACCGGCCCGGGTGTGACTGCGGTTCTGCGCTCGACGCACACCGCGGGGACACCGGTGGCCCTGCTCGCCGACGTCCCGTGGCCGGTAGCCGATGCCATAGAGGGCACTGAATGGCGTGCCACCCTCATCACCCGGACCGTGTTCTCCTCCCGGACCGGGGTCACCAGCCCCGCGGCGCGCGCGTTCGACGCCGCCTGCGTCGCCGTACGGGCACGCCCCGAGCACACCTTGTACGTGGACCGGAGTCGCAGGAACCTCGACGCGGCGGCCCACTTCGGCTTGAAGGTGCTTCACTCCACCGGCGACCCGGCCGGACTGGCCGGCCGGCTGCCTGAAGGTCCTGCCGACGACGCGGTCACGACTCGCCGACCGTCGTCCCCCGCTCCGCTTGCGTCCGTCACGCGACAGCCGCGAAGGCGGGGGCCGCGGCACGCGGTGGAAGCACGGACGGCTGCGCAGGTTCACCGCAGGACCGACGTGAGTCCCCGCGACCGGGCGATCCGGCTTCAGAAAACTGAACAGCCTACGCGGCATCCCGCATGAGTACCCATGCCATGGCGGTACGGCCGGGAGACGCCCAGTGGCTTGTGGGCCCGTCGCCTCACGGGCCTTTCGCCACGCACCAGCGGTGGGTGCGCCGCACACGAGTGAGAGGAAGGACAGCGATGACCTACAGCGACGACTTCCGGCCCAGCGAGCGAGGCCTCATGATGGCCGTACGCACACTGCTGCGGGAATTGCACGAACCCGGCCGGCCCCACGTCGATCCGGCGACCGCTGCGGCCGGCCTGCCCGACGAACCGCCCGAAGAGGGTCTCGGGGGAGAGGCCGCCCTCCGGGCGCTGTCACCTGTGGCCTTCGCGGATGTCAGTCGCCTCGACCACCCCGGTTTCTTCGCCCACATGGACCCACCGACGCCGTGGCACGCGTGGGCGGCGGCCCTCTGGGCGGCCGCAACCAACCAGAACCTCCTTCACCCGGACACGGCCCCCGCGGCGCGAGCGCTGGAGTCACGGCTGCTCGGCTGGCTGGCACCGAAGTTCGGCATGGACGGTGGGCACTTCGTTCCCGGAGCCACGGTCGCCAACATCACCGCGTTGTGGGCAGCACGGGAACTCACGGGAGCGGATCAGGTCGTCGCCTCTTCCGCGGCTCACCTCAGCGTGGAAAAGGCCGCACGGCTTCTCGGCATGAGCTACCTCGAACTCCCGGTGGACGGAGAGCAGAGGATCCGTGCCGACCTGCTTCCCGACGACTTGCGGCGCAGCATCCTGGTCCTGACTGCAGGAACTGTGGGTACCGGATCCGTCGACGACCTCACGACAGGTGCTGGAGCAGCCTGGCGCCACATCGACGCGGCATGGGCGGGAGCGCTCATGCTGTCTTCTCACAGCGAGGTCCTCGACGGACTGGAGCTCGCCGACTCCGTCGGGGTGTCCCTGCACAAGTGGCTCTTCCAGCCCAAGGGCAGCGCTGTGGTCATGTTCGCAGAAGCCGACCGGGCACACCGTGCGCTGACCTTCGGAGGCAGCTACCTGGCTGCCCCGAACGTGGGCATCCTCGGCTCGAGGGGCGCATCCGTACTGCCGCTTGCCACCTCCCTTCTGGCATGGGGTACGAAGGGCATCGGCGCACGCATCGACTCCTGCATGACGGCGGCCGCCTCTCTTGCCGATCTCATCGCGGCTGATCCCGCTCTCGTCCTCTGGCGCCGCCCCCTCACGGGAGTGGTGAACTGGCGGCCGGCCGAACACGATGCCATGGCGGTGCGAAGCCGCCTGGAGGATGCCTGGGTCAGTACGGCCGATATCGGCGGGCAGCGGTGGTTCCGGTCGGTGGCCGCCAATCCCTGTGCCGATCCGGCGACAGTGGTGCGGGCAGTGCGCGACGCCATGACATCCCACCAGTGACGGTCGGGCACGTCGGCCGGCAGGACGGAGCCGGCCCTGCGACACGCGGGGAGCGGCTTCCCCACCCGGCCAAACATTTCAATGTTCAAATCAACGTAGATGTGTTAGAAATATCCTGCGGCTGTCACAACCGTCCGCCTCCGGGACCTGACGGAGTGGGGCGGCTCACCCAGGCGCACGCCAAGGCCCGCAGACAGGAGCGCCGACTCGCCTCGAGGTGTCGGGTCCTCCGGATCGTTACGGCGACGTCGGAGCCGAGTCGCGGACGGTTGCCACCGATCCGCGACGAGCAACGCCGGACCAGCCCTACGGTCCGAGCTCCGACATCGTCGACGGTCGGACGACGTGCGGCGTCCCGGCCCGAAGACACGACTTCGGCTCATCCACCACAGGAAGGAAACGTCTCCATGACGATCGACAGGCATTCGCTCATGATCCTGGTCGCGGGTCCCTACCGTTCCGGCACCGGCGACGATCCGGCCAAACTCGAAGCCAATGTGCGCGCCATGACCGAAACCGCTCTGGAGCTCTTCCGCGCAGGTCACCTCGGTGTCACCGGCGAGGCCCTCGCACTCCCGCTCCTGGAGGCTGCCGGCAGCACCGGTCCCGGCGACGCGGCCTACGAAGAAATCTTCCATCCCGTCGCCGAGCAGCTGCTGGCACGGTGCGATGCGGTGCTCCGGATCGGCGGCCCCTCCGAGGGCGCCGAGCTGATGGTCTCCCGGGCTCGTGCCACGGGAAAGGCCGTCTACACCAGCCTTGCCGATGTGCCTCCGGCCCGATGACAGTCGGCATGGACACGCCTGACCGGCGCGGGCGCGTCGACCTGCACCGACACGGCCGCGACCTGACCGGCAATCCCCGGGTCCGGATCCGCGACGTGGAGGTCCTCTCCTGCGACTGGTACGTCCTTCGCAAGACGACCTTCGACTACCAGCACAGTGACGGGCACTGGAGCCGCGAGCAGCGCGAAACCTACGACCGCGGCGACGGCGCCACCATCCTCCTGTACGACCAGGCGCGCGAGACAGTCCTGTTGACCCGGCAGTTCCGTCTGCCTGCCTACGTGAACGGCCATCCCGACGGGATGCTCGTCGAGACGGCAGCCGGACTGCTGGACGGCGACAGCCCGGAGGAGGCGATCCGCAGGGAGGCGGCTGAGGAAACCGGTCACACTGTCGGTGCCGCCGAGCACGTCTTCGCCGTGTTCATGAGCCCGGGCTCAGTCACCGAGCGACTGCACTTCTTCGCCGCGCCCTACGAGGGTGCGGCGTCCGGCCGTGCCCAGCACGGCGTCGCTGAGGAAGGGGAGGACATCACTGTTCTGGAGCTCCCCTTCTCCGAGGCCCTGAACATGGTGTACAGCGGTGACATCGCGGACGCCAAGACCATCATGCTCCTGCAATGGGCCGCACTCGACGGCCCGTTCTCACGTCCGCCCCTCACCCGCCGCGAGGCCTTCGACAGCTGACTCCCGGTGCCTCGGGAACCGTGCTCGCGAGATCAGGCCGGCAAGGTTCCCGAACCGCAGCATCACCGCACCAGGTCTGCGGGGACGGGTGGGGCGCCTCACGCATGCCTCCACCAGCGACACGACAACGGCCGCGTCGCTGGTCATCTGCTCACTGCCACCGTTTCCACCACAGGCACCGCCGACGGTGCCCCCGACCGTTGTCCAGGACGAGGCCGAGCGAAGCCCGCCCCGCATCGGCGGCGGTCCAGGGGTGGAGACCGGGCAGAAGGACGAGAAGGGCCTTGCGGTGATCGCCGATCTCCGGGTCTCACCAGACGCCCCCGAGGGCCTCGAACGACCTGCCGGGGTTCCGAAGAGGCCGGCCGGCGGCGACACTCGCGCCACCAAGTCCGCTCCGGTCGCGTTCGGCGAACTGGAGGATGTCGAACACCGCCCGGAGTGGAGCAGGAAGGTCGAGCGCACCGGCTGGGCGGTGGACGGCACGGAGGCGCCCGTCGACGTGCGGGTCCTCGACAGCTCATCGGTACGGCGAACCACAGCCGATCGCCGAACACGCCTGCACCCGCCCTCCGCGACTGTCGCTCGAGGGGAGAGGCGGCACCCATCACGCGATGAGCGAACCACCCTCCTGCGCGACCTCGTCCTCGGGCTATGAGCAAGCAGACCGGCCGGCAACCGATCACGGTCACACTGACTCGGAGACCTTTACGGGACAAGCCTTGGACAACGTCCCGTGATCGGGTTTCGGGTTGTCGCCAAGAAGGACTCGGGCAGGGGTGGGAATTACCCGGCGAGGACTGGGGTGTACGGTCGCGCCACGCCGATGACGGCATGGTGGACATCGTCGCCGCGGAGCCGGCAGGTCTCCGTCATGGAGATCGAAGCGAAGCATTACGAGAATGACGTGCAAGCGAAAGCACTTTGACTTGGATCGGAGAAGTGAGTGAAGGTGACCACCGAACAAGAACTGCGAAGCTGGGCCGACAAATGGCTGGGGAATCGCGAGATCCCCGAAGAGTTTCTGCAGCTTACCGCCCTGCAGAACGCCGGACTGAGTGGAGGGGAGGAGCTTTCCGCGATCGAAGCAGCAAGGCCGGGCCGCCCGGGCGAAGACAAGGGCGAAGTGGACGCATGCATGGGCCACCGGGAAGACCGCACAGAGCTTTTGGAATTCCTTGGGGTAAGAATCGTCGGCCCGCGACAGGCCGCCTTTCTGGCCCGTTCCGTACTCGATGACGAGAAGAACGCCGAGGCGCCGCATTTTGCCGAGGTCCTGAGCCACTTCCTGCCCGTAGCAGAAACAGACGACAGCGTCCTTGTCTACGGATACTGGCTTCATCCAGGAGAGAGTTGGCCTCCGCCCGTCATCTGCGTCGACGACGAAGGAAGCTTTTCACAGCCGAAGGGGCGTAATATTGTGGAGTCGCTGCTGTGCAGACGTTCGGACGGAGCGCAGGGCGGTGATAAATTCTCCTTCTTTGCACAATGGTTCAGGAATTTGGGTTTCACCGTGACGGCCCACACTGCTGCGGATGTCCACAAGCGTTCCCTTTTGAAGGACCCCGAAGATCTGGAAGCTGAAATTTTCGGCCGGAGCATGCAGAAGTCCGCTGGATAGCATCCGGGCACACAGTGGACCGAGAGAACGATTCGGGCCGCTCATCGACGGCGGCTTCAGCCGGGTCCCCTGACCGTTCGCCAGATCACCGTGCTCCGCAGGTCCTGATCATTGACGACCAGGACCTGCTTTCACACCAGGTCCCACGCGCGGCCAGTGCCCGCACACCCGGGGCGGGCGGCGGGACAGGCTTCCGGCCCCTGGCGGTGCGCCGTGAGAACCGGTCGTCCAGGGCGACCACTTCCGTTCGTTCAGGCGTTCAAATGAACAGTCCTCCGTCAGGAATGAGCTTATGGGTGCAGCTACTCGTCTCGACCTGACCCTGCGGCTGGTGCAGGGGTCGGGCACGTCGTCGGTATCCGAACTCTCGGAACGCCTGGGCGTCTCAGAGATGACCGTCCGCCGGGACTTGAACACATTGGAGCGACAGGGTCTCGTGCGGCGAGTCCATGGCGGTGCGGTCGCCGTACGCTCCAGAGAAGAAGGAGGGGGCTTCACAGCCAGACGTGACTGGCAGGTTGCCACCAAGAGCCGTTTGGGCGCCGAGGCGGCTCTCATGGTGAAACCGGGCTCGAAAGTTCTTCTGGATGCCGGGACCACGACTCTGCACGTTGCGAAGAATCTTGTTGAGCGGGCACCCCTGACGATCGCTGTCCTCAGCTTGCACACAGCCTCAGCACTGGCAGACAGTCCCGGTATCGAACTGCTTGTCGTAGGCGGCCGATCCCAGCCAGGGGAATGCTCGTTTGTAGGACCCCTGACCATACGAACTTTGGAGTCGCTGAGCTTCGACTGTTTCATCATGTCCATCGGAGGAATTCACGCGGAGCAGGGTTGGTCGGAATTCTCGCTGGATGACGCCGCGGTCAAACAAACAGGCTCTGCTCAGTCGACTCGTACGATATGCGTGGGGGACGCCACGAAGCTGGGCGTCCGTGCTTTCAGCCGGGTTGCGCCGCTGGGTGCGGTCGAGAGCTTTGTGACAGACGCTGCCGCGGACGATCCGTTGACGCACCCGAAGGGACCTTCGACGCTTCAGGCCATGAGAGAAGCCGGAGTCGAGGTCAAGCTGGTCTGAGAAGCACAGGCGCCGGCCATGGCCGGTACCTCTGCGCGGTGCCCGGCCAGCTGGTTGTCACCGCTGTGAAGGCCAGGCACCCTCGGAGCCCGCTGTTGACGTGCCGCTGCTGGTGGCGCGCCGGACCGTGGGCGAGGGGTGCGCGGCATGTGGTCACGGGTAAGGCTGCCACGCGGGGGGGTAGGCCGGTCGCATGCCCCCTGCGCATGGGTGGGCTGTGACCATCAGCGCACGGTCAGGACTGGCGGTACCGTGCGTCGTTTCCGGCGTTGTCCCGGTGGGCCGGGTGCCCGTATCCGCTCAGGACGACGGAGGATCCTCCTGGAATATGGCGCCCTCCAGGAGCGACGACTATTTCTTGAGGGCTGGAACTGGACCTTCGTGAGATGTTGTGCACCCCTCAACCATGGTGCAAAAGTCGTAACTTTTCGCACGGATGATCTCACGGGTGAAAATCGGGACCCGTCGGCCGCCACGGTGCGGGCCTTCCACCACGACGCGGCCCGCTGGGCCCTCCGACCCGAATGTCCTGCCCAGTACCTCATCGGGCACTACCGTGACCAACCGCTCTGCTCGGCGGAAGTCTTCCACCACGCCGGTGTGGCCGCGGACCTCATCCGCGTCCCGGCCTGCGGCCACGAGGTGCGGCAGCCGGAGTGCCTGCGCGAGGCGCTGCGCGCCGCGGTCGACCGGAGCGCCCGTATCCTGAGCATCTGCACCGGGGCCTCCTGCTGGGCGAGGCGGGTCTCCTGGACGGGCGCCGGTGCACCGCCCACTGGCGCTGCACCGGCGAACCCGCACGCCACCACCCGAGTGCCGAAGTCGTGTCGGACGTGCTGTACGTCGACGGGGATCCGGTGATCACGGGAGCCGGCACCGCGGCCGGCGTCGACACCTGTCTGCACCCGGTCCGCAAGGAGCACGGCAGTTCCGTCGCCAACGCCGTGGCCCGCCGCATGGTCGCGCTCCCGTACCGGGACGGTGATCAGCGCCGGTACCACGAGCGGTCCCGGCCCCGGGAGGGGACCGGCTCCCCCTCCCCCGTCCTCGCCCGGATCGAGGCCAGCCTCGATCAGGGCGTGACGGTCGAGACGATGGCCCGCCGCGCCCGTCCGTCCCCGCGCACGTTCACCCATCGTTTCCAGCAGGAGACCGGAACCGCCCCGCTCACGTGGCTGACGGCACAGCGAGGCCGGCTCGCCCGGCACTGCCTGGAGAGCACCGACGATTCCGTCACCGCCATCGCGGCGCGCGGGATTCGGCACTGTCGACCACCTGCGCCGCCACTTCGCCCGGCGGCCGGGCGTCACGCCCCAGGACCACCGCCGCACGTTCCGCACACCGTCCACCGGTCCTCAAGCGCTTCACCCGCGTCGGCCCGAACGGGCAATGAGACGGGGCCGGTGACCCACCGGCCCTTCCGGAAGCGGGCCCGAGGTGCGTGTGGCAGGCCTGGAGGAGACGTGCGCGGCTTCGTGTCACGGCTTCCGGGCGGCCTGTCCGGCCGGGCGCGACCCACCGGCGGGCCAGGGTGGCGCACAGACCGCGCCGGGCTTGCATGTGAGCGCCGGCGTCGCGCGGTCGCCGGAGCCGGTCACGCGCAGGAGGTCGGCGGTGCCGACCGCGACGAGGTCATCGGGAATCCCCGGAGGAGGACTCTCGCACGGGGTCCCCGTGCGTTCCCGAAGGAGCGGGGACCGACTGCTCATGCGCGCGTTCGCGCGCGGGCCGTCCGAGAACGACTCCGGCCAGGACCAGTACCAGCCCGCACAGTTGTCGGACGGTCAGCGTCTCGCCCCCGAACGCGACGCCGAGCAGCACGCCTGTGGCGGGATTGAGGAGCCCTATGAGACCCACGGTCCCCGCGGGCAGGCGCCGCAGCCCGATGAACCAGACGACGAAGGCCAGCGCGGTCGCCACGAGAGCGACGTACCCGAATGCGAGAACGGCCGACGCGTCGAGCGCGGGGGGAGCGCCCTCGACGACCGCGGCGACCGGGAGCAGGAGGAGCCCCCCGGCGATGAGCTGCCAGGTGGTCGAGGCGAGCACGCCCGCACCGGAGTCCCACCGCTTGGCCAGGACGTAGCCGAAGGACGACACCAGCATGGCGGCGGCCGAGGCGCACACTCCCGCCACACCGACTCCCCCTCCCGTGAGCAGCATGAGGCACACCCCGGCGAGGCCGATCGAGGCCCCGGCCAGGTGGGCGGTGCGGGGCCGCTCGGACACCACCGCCCAGGCCATGAGCATCATCGTCAGCGGAGACAGCGCCATGACGGCCGAGGCGACGCTGGTCGCGAGGAGCTGGGAGGCGGCGTACACGAGGACGAAGAACACGCTCACGTTGAGCAGTCCGAGCACGCCGGACCGCCACCACCACGCGCCGCGCGGTCGCTGCCTGCACACGGCCAGCAGGACCAGGCCGGCGGGCAGCGCGCGCAGCGCGGCTCCGTAGAGCGGACGGTCGGCGGGGAGGAACTCGTGTGTGACGAAGTAGTTGGCTCCCCACGCCACCGGCGCGATCGCGGTCAGCGCCACCCAGCGCACATAAGCTTCCACGGAAACCAATATAGCTTCCCTGGAAGATATATTGGCCCTCATGGAGATCCCGCACCCCATGGACCACGTGGCACGCCTCCAGGCCGACTGGCGCCGCGAGCGACCCGACGTCGACGTCTCTCCACAGGGTGTCATCGGGCGGCTGCACCGCCTGGCCGCCCGCCTGACGGAGGAACTGCACGTCGTGTACGACCGCCACGGCCTCGGCGAAGGGGAGTTCGACGTCCTGTGCGCCCTACGGCGCGCCGGCGAACCCTACGAACGGGCGTCCGGGGAGCTCGCCGCGCACACCATGGTCACCACCGGCGCGATGACCAAGAGGATCGACCGCCTGGAACGGGCGGGGCTCGTCACCCGCCGGCGTTCCGACGCCGACCAGCGCAGCCGGATCGTCGGACTCACCGAGTCCGGCCGGGACCTGATCGACCGTGCGTTCACCGACCACATGCGCAACGAACGCCGCCTGCTCGATCTGCTGACACCCACCGAGGCCGAGGCCCTCGAAACACTGCTCGCGTCCTGGCTGTCCCGCATGGACAACCCTTCCGGCGACGCGTGAGACGCCCCTGGGCCGTCGGGCGCCCCGGGGAACGGCGCCGCGGATCCCGCACCGGCCGCGGCCGGTCGACCGCGCGGCCGCCGGGCCGGACAATCACTCCTCCCCCGTGGGCTACAATGTTCCATGGATCTATGGAGGAATGGATTATGGATGTGCCCCTGTCGGCCTCTCCGGAACAGCTCTACGAGGCCTTCGCGGCCAGCGGCAAGGCACTGGCCAGCGGCAAACGGCTGCAACTGCTCGACCTCCTCGCCCAGGGCGAGCGGACCGTCGACTCGCTCGCCAAGGCGGCCGGCCTCAACCTGACGACTGCGTCGGCGCAGTTGCAGACCCTCAAACAGGCAGGTTTCGTCGCGACGCGCCGAGAGGGCGTGCGCATCCACTACAGGCTCGCCGGTGACGACGTCGCCCAGCTCTTCGCGCTCCTGCGCAAGGTGGCCGAGAGGCACCACAGTGCCGTGCCGGCGGCGCGCGACGCCTATCTGGGGCACGACAGCGCCGCCGAGGTCAGCCGCGAGGAACTCTTGACACGCGTGGCCGCGGGGAAGGTCGTGGTGCTCGACGTCCGGCCGCAGGAGGAGTACCACGCCGGCCACATCCCGGGTGCCCTGTCCGTCCCTCTCGGCGAACTGGCCGAGCGAGTGGGCGAGTTGCCCCGGGACGTCGACATCGTCGTGTACTGCCGCGGTGAATACTGCGTCCTCGCCCATGACGCCGTCCGTCTGCTGGCCTCCCGCGGAAGGCGCGCCATCCGCCTCAGCGACGGCATGCTCGAATGGCGCCTGGCCGACATGCCCGTCGCGGCGGAAGAACCGACCTGACCCAGGCGACCGATGACACCGACGCGCCCCCGGCGGCGGGGCCCGCCGGACGCGTCCGCGCGCCGGGGCGGCGTACAAAACGGTGGCTCCCGGATCCCGCACCGTGGGATCCCCGTACCGTGCGCGCCGCCCCGAGGCCCGACCGGAAACATCGCTCCTCTCCACACGGATCCGCCGGGGACGCGGCGTCCGGCTCCGGAACCGCCGGTAGGCCGACGACGAGCCTCACCTGTTTCCGACCACCTCCGCGCGGTCCGCTCCCACCTCCATGACGCGGCACCGGACCGGCGCTCCGCCCTCACGGCTGCGGCCGTCCCGTAAGGAAACCCCTATGACAACCACCGCACACGACTCTCCGACCGACGCACCGCCGCACTCCGCCACGCAGCACCGCGTCCTGACCGTCCTGGTCGCCTCCCAGATCCTCAGCGGCGCCGGACTCGCCGCCGGCATCGCCGTCGGCGCCCTGCTCGCGCAGGACATGCTCGGCTCGACCGACCTCGCCGGTCTGCCGAGCGCCTTGTTCACCGCGGGATCCGCTCTCGCCGCCGTAGGCGTCGGCCGCCTGTCCCACTCCCGAGGCCGACGACCGGGCCTGGCAGCCGGGTACCTCACCGGCGCCGTCGGCTCGGCCGGCGTCGTCGCGGCAGCAACCGCCGGCAGTGCCGTGCTCCTGTTCATCGCCCTGTTCGTCTACGGGGCCGGCACGGCCACCAACCTCCAAGCCCGCTACGCCGGCGCGGACCTGGCCGCTCCCGCTCATCGCGCCCGGGCCGTCTCGACGGTCCTGGTGGCCACCACGCTCGGCGGCGTCGTCGGCCCCACGCTGGCCGCTCCCGCCGGTGTCCTCGCCGACGCCCTGGGCATACCCACGCTCGCCGGGCCGTTCCTCCTCGCCGGCGCCGCCTACGGCCTGGCCGCCCTCGTCCTGCTCGTCTGGCTCCGTCCGGACCCCCTGCTCCTCTCCCGTCGTCTCGAAGCGGAGCGGCACGCGGCCGGCGCCGCCACCACCGCCCCGGCGCCGGGCTCCAGCCGCGGACCGGACCTCGTCCTCGGCGCCCTCACGATGATCCTGGCCCAACTCGTCATGGTCGCCGTGATGACGATGACCCCCGTGCACATGCACGACCACGGCCACGGCACCGCCGCTTCAGGCCTCGTGATCGGCATCCACGTCGGTGCGATGTACCTGCCGTCGCCTTTGACGGGCTGGCTCGTCGACCGGTACGGCCGCAGGACCGTCGCTGCGGCCGCCGGCCTCACCCTGCTGGCCGCCGGCCTCACCGCGGCCGCGGCCCCGGCGCACTCCGTCGTCCTGCTCGCCCTGGCGCTCGCCCTCCTCGGCCTCGGCTGGAACTTCGGCCTCGTCTCCGGGACGGCCATGGTCACCGACGCCCTGCCGCCGGCCACCCGTGCCAAGGCACAGGGCATGGTCGACGTCTCCATCGCTGTCGCGGGAGCCACCGGCGGACTCGCCTCCGGAGTCGTCGTCTCCGTCGGTGGTTTCCCCGTCCTCGCCTTCGCCTCCGGCATCCTCGCCCTCGCCATCCTCCCCGCCGTCGCCGTCGCCGCCACCGCGAACAGCCGATGAGTCCGCCACGCGCACGTCGGCCGTCGCCGGCCGGCCCGACGAGCCTCGACGGCCGTGTGCGAGGCCCTCGTCCGGGCGGCCGCCGCCACACTCCGCCAGTGTCTCCCGACTCCCGGGCATGGAGGTGTGAAGGGCTTCACCGTGCTCGCAGACTCACCACGTGGCGTTCGTGAGCACCCCGCACTGCTGCTTCCTGTGATCGGACGGCGCTGAGGGCGATGCCGGACGGCATCGCCCTCCTCGGGTGTGCCTGCTGCGCGAACCACCTTCCCGGCGCTGTCCGTTCCCTCCTGGGGCAGTGACGCTCCGAGCGTGCGTGCAGGCACGGTCTCTTCCCTTCACCCCATGCCTGGAGTGCCTCGTGCCCGTGTCGCTTCCCCCCTGCCCTTGTTCTCTCCCCCGACCTGCTGCGTTGCCCGGTGTGCCGTACGCGCCGCCTGCACCCTGGCCACGGCGCCCTACGTTGCCCGGTGGGCCACACCTTCGACCTCGCCCGCCACGGCTGTGCCAGCCTGTTGGCGGGCGCCCGCGCCACCAGCGGCGACGACGCAGCCATGGTCCAGGCCCGGGACCGGTTCCTGTCCACCGGCGCCTACGCGCCCATCCGCAAAGTCGGGGCCCGCCTGGCGGCCGACACCGCGTCGGAGCAGACCACGGTCGTGGACGTGGGATGCGGCACGGGCTACTACCTGGTCGGCGTACTCGACCAACTGCCCGACGCCCGTGGTCTGGGACTGGACACATCGGTGCGCGCACTGTGCTCGGCAGCCCGTGCCCACGACCGAGCCGCCGTGGCGGCCTGGGACGTCTTCCGTCCCTTCCCCCTGACCGACGGGGCTGTCGACGTCGTGCTGAACGTGTTCGCCCCACGCAACCCGGCCGAGTTCCCCCGCGTACTGCGCCCGACCGGCCGGCCGGCTGATCGTGGTCCGACCCACGATGTGGCATCTGGCCGAACTACGCGGTCAGGTATCGGCCATGGTCACGGCCGGCCCGGCCAAGGAACAGCACCTGCACCGGGCACCGAACCCCTTCTTCGCGGCCGTCGTCACCGAACAGGTGGAGTACTCCGTGCCGCTGACCAGGTTGGATGCCCTGGACCTGGTGGCGATGACGCCGAGCGCGCGTCGCGTGAACCGCGCGGGCCTGAACGATGACGGCCTCCTGCCCGATCAGGTCACCGTCTCCGTGCCGGCCACCGCCTACCAGCCTCGGTGACCGCGAGCGGGCGCATCCGCCTGCTGACCGACGAGCAATGGGCACGCCTGGCGCCCTGCCTTCCCCGGCACGGGGAAGGCAGGGCGCCCGTTCACCGACCACTGTCGCATCGTCGAAGGGATCACCTATCGGTACCGCACGGGTACCCCCTGGAGAGATCTGCCCCAGGAAGCATTCGCTCCCGGGCAGACGATGGGGAAGCGCCGTCGCAGGTGGGTGGTTGACGGCACCCGGGATACGGTTCTGGCCCAGCTGACCGCCCAGGCGGACTCGATCGACAAGATCGGCTGGACGGTCCCGACCGGCTCGACGATCAACCGGGCTCACCAGCACGGCACGAACATGGCACGGCCCGGCCGGAGAAGGACACCAGCGGTGTCACCTGCCGCAGCAGGAGCGAAACTCCTGCTGCGGCAGGTGAGCCGACCGGCCATTCCATAGGCGGATCCCGTGGCGGACTGACGACCAACATCCATCACGCCGTGGACGGCAACGGCCGCCCACGGTTCGTCGTGGTCACCCCTGGCCAGGTCCACGACGCGCAGGCCCTCCCCTCTTGCTGGGTGACATCCGAGTCCCGCGACTCGGCCTCGGCAGGCCGCGCACCACATCGGACGCGCCGCTCGCCGACAAGGCGTGTTCCTCCAAGCAGGTCCGCGAGGACCTCGCGGTCCGTGGCATCCGCACGGTGATCCCCGAGCGTGCCGCTCAACAGGCCAACCGCAGGAGAAAGGGCCGCAGTGGCGGGCGACCCCGGACTCCGGACACCGAAACCCACAAGCGCAGGAACACATCGTGGAACGGTCGTTCAGCCTGCTCAAGTGGGGGCGGGGCCCGGCCACCCTTACGACAACCCCGCGATCGTCTACCGCTCCGCAGCCGTGCCGGCGGCCATCATTGTCTGGTTACGGACTCGAGAGACACGGCCTGACGGTGTGTCGGTTCCACGCCGCTGCTCGACCGGAGCTGCCACGTGTCGATCGCCTGGTGCGACACCATACCCAGCCCTTCGGACAGCTTCAGGGCCCCACTGGTGTTCTCCGTGTCGACACCGGGGCCCACGGTGGTCCTGCCACGGAAGACCGGCCGGGGCGTAGACCGTGATCCCCGATCGCGTCGCCCGGCCGGAGCGCCCGCTCCGCAGGAACTCGCCGAGCGCGGCGTCCGCGGTGATCCGCGTGCTTCCGTCGGCCTCCGGCCGGAACGCCCGCCGCGGCTGCCAGGCCGCGATCGTCGACCACCAGGAACGACGCTTCGAGCAGGTCGGCTGCCAGTTCCTGCTCACCCGGCTCGTCGACGCCCAGTGTGGTGCAGTGCTGGCCGGGTCGCGTCTCCGCGAGCCCCAGCAACGGCCGGCGTGACCAGGTCGCCAGGAGAACCGTGTCGGACGCCGCGGCGACTTCGGACGCCGACCCGACCACTCGGCCACCGTGCCGCCCCGCGAGATCCGCGGCCCGGCCGGCGACCGTGTCGTGGACGAGGAGGTCCTGCAGGTCACGGAAGGAGCGCGAGCCGCTCACCATGAGTTCGGGCTGGGCTCCCGTTCCCACGACGCCCACGACGGGACCGCCGGTCCCCTACGCGGTGGTGAGTGAGGACATGGGCCCCAGCGCGGCCGCGAGGCCCGTCCACCACGCGGTGACGGTGGCCGAATCCAGCAGGGCGAGCAACGCCCCGTCGGCTCCGCGGTGCAGGCGGATGACGCCTCGCAGGGCGAGCCGGGCGCCCGGGAACTCGGCGTTGACCTCCACCGACTACGCTTCCACTCCCGGAAGCAGCCCCGGTACCAGCACGGTGGCCGCCCCCGGGAAGGGGAGGCCGCCGCGCGCCCTCGTCCCCGGTGAGGCGATGCGGTCGTCGTTGCGGAACCCGTTACGCAGTGCTTCGACGCACGGTCCGACGTCCAGGACGGACAGGAGACCGCTGCGGGTCAGGACGCGTGTCACCGGTGTTCCCTCTCGGACGGCGGGTCGGACGTCGTCGGCGCAGCCGCGCTCGACGGGCCCGGTCGGTCACTCGTCGGTGTCGGCCGGACGCCACGTAGTGAGCTTGTAGGCGAAGGCCTCTCCGCACGTGAGCTTCACCTGCCGCCCCATCGTCCGCACCGTCACGCCGGCCCGCAGCGGATAGTTCCATCCCTTGGTCACCACCTGGCCGAACGGCTCGTCGTACACCTCGTGGACGCGCTTCGGCGGCCCGGACCGTACATAGGCGCCACTGACCACGACCGTCTGCGCGGCACCCGAGGTCTCGGAGTCGAGGACGAACTCCCGCTCTATGCGGCCCTCGCGGAAGAGGCCCGCCTCGGTCTCCCCTCCCCGCACGTATGCGTCGTCCGGCGTCCGCACGCTCACGGCGGCATGCGTTCCGAACACGTCGTTGTCGTAGAGGTCGACCGTGACTTCGACACCGGACGCCGTGCCCGTGCACGCGAGCACGTGCCCCTTCTCCCGGGTGACGGTGACGGGGGTCTCCGAGTCGTGGGGGGAAGCGGTCGCGACCGCGGGAAGTGCCACTACGGCGGCCGTGGCCGCTCCGAGCACCGCGGCCACGAGCGTGCGACAGGTCATTTCGTCTCCTCGAGAACTGTGAGTTGTGGACTGGGAAGACGGCCTCGCGATGGATCGTCTGCCTGCCTGGCCCTCCAGGTCGCAGCCGCAGCGTGTCCGCCCCGAGCCCTCGGATGAAGGGCCGCGGAGGAACGGTGTCGTTCCGCAGCCCGTGCACTTTCTAACACAAGCATGTTCATGTGGACAAGTAGAGTGTTCATTTCTCCGAAGTGAACTGCGAGTCCGCCTTCTCGGCGGGCAGTTCGTGAGTGACAGGGCACCGTGCGCCGTACGCCGCCGAGCCGACGTGCGCAGGACAACGCCGCCCGCGCCTGTGAGTCGGGGCCGTGGCTCCCGGATCGGGTACGCCTCACCCAGGCACCGTCCCGCGTCGTGCTCGATCTCCGGAAGGGCGAGCATGGCGCCCTCTAGGGAGAGACGCGTATGAATTCCACCCGTCGCTCCCTCATGCGGGGATCGCGTTCGTGGCGAGGGCCGAGTCGGCGGTGACCGGAC
The DNA here is from genome assembly GCF_044390325.1 of Streptomyces sp. NPDC018964. Classification (NCBI taxonomy): domain Bacteria; kingdom Bacillati; phylum Actinomycetota; class Actinomycetes; order Kitasatosporales; family Streptomycetaceae; genus Streptomyces; species Streptomyces sp. NPDC018964. The sequence goes on along the minus strand of NZ_JBIRYZ010000034.1, from coordinate 35,651 downwards.
CGCCACGCCCTGGGGCGCCCGATGCCCCAGCGGCGCCGCCCTGATCATTCGCTGGACCCGATGCCTCCGCATGCGATGCGCACGCCCGCAGAGACAACCGGCGGCAGACCAGAGTCCCTACCGAACCCGGAACGGTTCAGATGGAGACGCGTGGACCGCGGGAGCGACGGTGAGACCGGTGGTGGTGACGGCCATGACGGCTCCCACAGCCATGGCCGTGCCCCGCGCGGCGATGCACCGCGGTGTGAATCCGTCCCTTAACGGCATGAGCCCTCCTTGTGACGAGAGTGGTTGTGTCAGTCATGCGGACCCGGTCGGGGCACCGTCGTCACGTTAGGCGCGCTGTCGACCGTTCGGTGTCCCTGTCAGGGATACTTCCGGGTCGCATCGGGGACTGCTCAGGGGGCAGGACCCAAGAACGTCGTCCACGGTGCCATGTCGGCCGGTGGAGGATGTGACCGACCGGGGTGGGACGGCGGTTGGTGAGGCGCGTGAGCAGGCGCCTGTTCTCGGCGAGGCTGAACCGGCGACCACCTCGCCGATGTCGCCGACGCGGCCGAACGCGGCATCCACCGAGTCAGCTCCAACGAACAACTCCCGTGGTCCTTGCTCACCCGTACCGGCCCGACAATCCACTCCGCCCACCACAGAGGTGCCTCTGAGACACGTCGCAGTCCGGAGAAGGACGGATACCGTGCTCAGCTCGCCATGTACGCGGGCGGGCGGGTGCTGCCGCGCTCACGGCACGGCACGGACATGACGACCGCGTTCCCCGAGATCCGGGCGCCGGTACTGGCGCAACTGCCGGCGGACACCGGGATCGATGGCGTCATGTGACCTGTGGGGGTGTCTCAGCCCTCAGGTGTCTCAGACGGCGCAGCTCCCATGAGCGAGACGTGACGGGCGTCGCGGCCGCGTGTCGCAGCGGCCGCTCAGAGGTGGCCGTCCAGGAACTTCCGTACCTCGGCGATGGTCATAGGCCCCGTGCCGTGCGCCACCGCCTCTCCCTCCTTCAGCAGGACGCAGGACGGGGCTCCGGTGATCCCGTATCGCTCGGTTGCGGCCGGACAGCGCGTGATGTCGGCGCGGACGGCCGTCAGGCGGCCCGTGCAGTCGTCGGCGATGCCGCCCACGACGAGGTCCATCACCCGGCAGGGCTCGATCGCCTTGGGCCATGTCCCGGTGAAGTATGCGAGGACCGGAACTCCGCTCATCCCGAGGATGAAATCGAACTCAGCGTCCTCACGAGGTCGGTGAACCCGCTTCGCCATGCAAGCTCCTGACCTCACGTCCGTTGTTCCCTCCCCATCATCCCTCGCGCGGTGTGCCAGGCCGACCCGGTCGGTCGTCCGGTTGGCCTGTCGGAAGGGGGCACGGGGCCGTCGCAGAACCACGGTGGTCCCCGGCGCGAGCGGCCCGGCCCCCCCGGCCCCCCTGGTGACCCGGCCTGGCCGCCCCGCCGGTCACCCAGTTGCAGCCCGCCGCGCGCCCGGGAGCCAGCTCGTGCCAGAACAGCGCCCTCCACGACGACATGAAAGCCTTTTCCAGGGCATAGCGGCCCAGATCACCGACCGGATGCTCGATGAGCGCGTCGACGAGCGGGCCGGTGCGCATCGTCCACCGGATCCAGTCGAGCCGTATCCGCCACCACGCTTCTCATGGAGAGCGCCCCCGACGGGCTTCCCGAGGCCTTGTCCGGTCCTCACATCAACCCCCGGTCACAGCTGGCTCATACCGCTCTTCCCCGGGCCGCATGAGCCGGCTGACGGCACCGGGAACGAAGTAGTGCTCGTCAGCCGGCCCGAAGACCGACCGCCAGCGTCAGTTCAAGGACTCGGTGTGGCGATGCGAGATCCGGAAACAGCTCCCGCAGCTGCGACATCCGGTACCGGACCGTCTGGGGGTGGACGAACAACTCCGCCGCCACCTCCTCCCGCCTGCCCTGGTGCAGCAGCCACGCCCGCAACGTCTCCTCCAGCCGCCATGCGGTCGCGACAGGCAAGGCCCGCAACGGTGCGAGGGCTCGGGCACGCAGGTCCGCGAACGCCTCCATGTCGGCGCTCAGCACCAGCTCGGGCAGGTGCTCCTCGGTGTCGCGAATGTCAGAGGAGAGGGAGCGCGCGCGGACGGCTCGTGCGTACGAGGCGGACGCACGAGTCCATGGCCGGGCCGGGCCGACCACGGCGGTGCGGTCGGTCAGCTGCCTCAGGAGGTGTGCTCGGTCCGCATCGGGGACGAGCAGCACGCCGGTGGCGTCCGGCAGATCGTCGAGGACGAGGGTGCTCGGGTCGAGCGCGCGGTAGGCAGGCCGGGCCTGGGCGGCGGGCAGCAGGACCGCGGTCAGCGAAACCGGAAGCTGCCATCCGGCCCGTTGAGCAGAGGCCAGCAGCACGTCCGGGCTCGCGCCGGCGAGGAGGTCACGGGCCAGGTGTTCCAGGTGGCGCTCGTGGGCTCTGCCCTGGGCGGCCAGTTCGTCGGCATGGCCCGCGGCGCTCGCGGCGGAGAGCTCGTCGATGTAGGCGAAGGTCAGCTCGGCGAACTTGGCGACCTCGGCGGCGGGCAGACCTGCGGGGACGGCACCCGCTGCCAGGCACCGCCAGGCCACGCGGGCGCCGACGCGGTAGGCGCTGAGCAGGGCGTCCATCGAACGGCCGTCGCGCACCTCGCCGCGGCCCAGCTCGTAGGCTGCGTCACCGGCGTCGCCGCCGGTGGCGTTCCCGCTCGCGAGGTCCAGGTAGTGCCCCAGGGCGGTGCGGACGGCTCGGCGGATGGTGGCGCCCATGCGGCCCGAAAGGGCGTTGGCATAGGGAGGGACCTCGTCGATGATCGCCTGGACCACCTCGTCGGCGGTGGTCTTCAGCGTGGCCCGAAGTACGGTGACCGTCGTCTCGTCCAGGGTCAGTTCGCTGGCCCTCCGGATTGCATGGCTCACGTTTTTGTTCCCTGCGAACAATTTGGCCGACCAGATTTACGTCCTGCGGTCAGGACTTTACGCCCTGAGGCGCAGCAAGCTGGAGTCATGACGAGTACAGCCCTGCGCAGCAGGGCGTGGAAACTGCTGGAGATGGTCACGACACCGCTGCTGCCGTCGGACTACCTGGATCTGGTCAGCCCGCTGCGGGCGGGCGCTGATCTGCGTGGGCGCATCGAGGCCGTGCACCCCGAGACGGGCGACGCCGCGACCATCGTGATCAGACCGGGACGGGGCTGGCGCGGCCACACAGCCGGTCAGTACGTGCGAATCGGGGTCGACGTCGACGGGGTGCGCCTGTGGCGTGCCTACTCCATCACTTCGCCGACGGACCGCCAGGACGGCCGCGTCACGATCACCGTGAAGGCGATCCCGGACGGCAAGGTCAGCAACCACCTGGTCCGCAAGGCGAAACCGGGCACTCTGATCCAGCTCGACCAGGCGACCGGCGACTTCGTGCTGCCGCAGGCCAAGCCCGCCAAGGTGCTCTACCTGACGGCCGGCAGCGGTATCACGCCGGTGATGGGCATGCTGCGCGACAACGAGTTCGAGGATGTCGTCATGGTCCACTGCGCGCCGCAGCCGCAGGACGTGATCTTCCGCGCCGAGCTGCACGACCTGGTCGCGGACAAGAAGCTGCGGCTCACCGAGGTGCACACCGCCACGGACGGCATGCTCGATATCGCCCGTCTCGACGAACTCGTGCCCGACTGGGCCGAGCGCGAGACCTGGGCCTGCGGGCCCGCGGGCCTGCTCGACGCAGCCGAGGAGCACTGGAGCGAGCACAGCGTCCAGGAGCGCCTGCACACTGAACGCTTCCGCCCCAGTATCGTCGTCGCCGGCGACGGCGGCGAGGTCACGTTCAGCGCCACCGGCAAGACCGTCGACGCGGACGGCGCCACGCCGTTGCTGGACATCGGCGAGGAGGCCGGCGTGCTCATGCCCTCCGGGTGCCGCATGGGCATCTGCTTCGGCTGCATCACTCCGCTCAAGGCGGGCGCCGTCCGTGACCTGCGCACCGGCGAGATCACCGAGGCCGAGCCGGGTGTCCTCATCCAGACCTGCGTGTCCGCCGCGGCGGGCCCCTGCGACATCGAACGGTAGGAGCATCTTGACCGCCATCGACCCCACCGCCCACCTGACCGCGGAGCAGATCGAGGAGCTCGGCCGCGAGCTGGACGCGATCCGCGACGAGGTGATCGCCAGCCGTGGCGAGAAGGACGCCGACTACATCCGCAAGGTCATCTCGGCGCAGCGCAAGCTCGAGCTGGTCAGCAGGGGCGTGCTGCTGTTCTCGATCTTCCCGCCCGCGTGGATCATCGGCACCGCCGGTCTGTCCGTGGCGAAGATCATGGACAACATGGAGATCGGCCACAACATCCTGCACGGCCAGTGGGACTGGATGCGGGACCCGAAGATCCACTCCACCACCTGGGAGTGGGATCACGTCTCGCCGGCCGACCAGTGGAAGCACTCGCACAACGAGCTGCACCACACGTACACCAACGTGATCGGCAAGGACAACGACCTCGGCTACGGCATCATGCGCGTCGACGAGGACCAGAAGTGGCACCCGTTCCACCTCGGCCAGCCGCTGTGGAACTTCATCAACGCCTGCTTCTTCGAGTACGGCATCGCGGCGTACGACCTGGAGCTCGGCAAGAACCTGCGCAAGCGGCGCCGCAAGAACCCGGAGTTCCGCGCGCGGGCCAGGGCCGTGGGCGGCAAGATCCGCAAGCAGGTGCTCAAGGACTACGTGATCCACCCGCTGCTGTCGGGCCCGTCGTTCCTCACCACGCTCGCCGCCACGTTCACCGCGAACCTGGTCCGCAACCTCTGGTCCCACTCGGTGATCATGTGCGGGCACTTCCCCGAGGGCGTGCAGGTCTTCGAGCGCCGGTCGATCGAGGGCGAGACGCGCGGCCAGTGGTACCTGCGCCAGATGATGGGCTCGGCGAACATCAGCGGCAGCAAGGCCATGCACTTCATGACCGGCAACCTGTCGCACCAGATCGAGCACCACCTGTTCCCGGACCTGCCGAGCAACCGGTACGCCGAGGTCGCGGTGAAGGTGCGCGCGCTGTTCGAGAAGTACGAGCTGGAGTACGTCGCCGGGCCGCTGCCCAAGCAGGTGTTCTCCGCGTGGCGCAAGGTCTTCCGGCTCTCGCTGCCGAACAAGAAGCCCAAGGTCAAGACGCCGGACCGCGAGCAGGAGCTCGTCGCGGCCTGATTCCCGGTACAGGTTCGGCTCTTTCGGCCGTACCGGCGGTTCTCGCGCCGGACTACCAGCGGATCATGGACGTCCTGGCCGGTGGGAACGGGACGCATGAGGAGGCGATGGACTGTCGGCAACTCGCGGCGGCAGTCGGGCTGGAGCCGGTCCCGGCGAAGGTGGAAGGGGTGCGGTCGAAGGCGAAGCGTCCGGCCGCACGGGACTGGCCGGCAAAGGAACGTCCGGGGCTGTTCAGCGTGCCCGTCGCACGAGTCGGCGGCTCATGACCATGCCCATCGCCCACCGGATCACCGCTTCCGAGGTGTCGGTGCGCGTTTCGTAGTGGCGGGCCAGGCGGCGTGAGTGCATCAGCCAGGCGAAGGTGCGCTCCACCAGCCATCTCTTCGGCAGCACGGTGAAACCGCTGGTGTCGTCGCTGCGTTCGACCACCGTCAGCGCGATCCGCCAGGCATCGCGGGCGAGGTCGACCAGGCGACCGGTGTGGCCTCCGTCGGCCCATACGCGTGTGACGCGTCAGTGCCGTTCACGCAGCCGGGCCGGCAGGGTCTGTCCCTCGTCCCGGTCGGTGACCGGGGCCGCGGTCACCATCACGGTCAGCAGCAGTCCGAGGGTGTCCACCACGATGTGCCGCTTGCGGTCGTTGACCTTCTTCCCGCCGTCGAATCCCTTGGTCGCGGCAGACACCGATGCGGCTGCCTTCACCGACTACGCGTCGATGACGGCTGCGGTCGGCTCCGCCTCCCGCCCCGCTGCCTGGCGGACCCTCTCGCGGAGCCGGTCGTGGAACTCGGCGGTCAGGCCCTTGTCCCGCCGACACCGGAAGAAGGTGTAGACGCGGTCCCACGCGGGGAAGTCCGTCGGCATCGCCCTCCAGGTGATGCCGCCCGCGACCAGGTAGCGCACCGCGTCGACCATCTGCCGGTGGCGACAGCTCTCCGTCTGCCCGCCGCGGCCCTCCGGCCAGCCAGGCGCCGGCAGCACGTCACATACGACGGCTCACTCCGCTCGCTCATGTCGGACGGATACTTCGGTCGCCTGTACGGCCGGTCTCCGGCGTTCCCAAACCGGTGAGCGAGACAATCACACGACGGAGAAGCCGAGTTGGACGACACCGACACCGAAGACCGCAGCACCAGGGGCCTCCTGTTGCCGGGTTGGATTCGACACCCACGAGCTGTGCGGGAGGCCCCGCTTTCATGCCCGGCCGGCCAGAAGATCACCCGACCGAGTCAACGATCTCGAACTCGCGACCACCAAAATCGGTGGAACAACAGCTTCACAGCACGCCCGCGAGCGGAAGCAGTACGACTACCGCAGAAAACACGGCTTGTTCAACGGCTGGAGTCGCTGATGCCGGCGGCCGGCTGCCCCACGATGTCCAGCACTCCCTGCCCGAACGCGGTCGGCGCGATGAGGATGCCGAAGACCAGGACGATCAGCACCGTCAGCTTCTCGTCATTGCGGCTGCGCGCCTGGGTTCGCCGACGTAGCCGCAAGGCGATGATGATCGCGAGCAGTACCGCCACATTGACCGTCAGCACGGGCATCCTCCATCCAGCATGTACATCCTTGGTCCTGGTGTGGTCAGCAGCGGCTCCCGGGGCAGCCCTGACGACCACTGTTGGCGGCGAAACACACGGGGATCGGCCGGAACCGCCGTATGGCATCGAGCGCACTCCTGCGGGCACCGGCAACCTCATAGGAAGTGACGTACTGAATCGAGCAGACAGCAGAGCCCACGCCATCAGGCGAGACGCAGCGGGTGGGGCAGCTGTCACGAGCGTGCCGTCGGCCGTCGCGGTGGAGGTACCGCACCCAGCAGTTCCCACAAGGGGCGTGAGCCGGTCGCCCACTGCGCGAGGACCTGGCGGTCGACGAGGTGGAGGCGTTGTTGCCGGGCGAAGGTGCGGCCTGGCTGGGTGATGCGTCCGTTGGTGACCATGACGACGACGTCTGCTTGGTGGACGGGGCGGCCGGTGCCGTTGAGGACCTGTAGGTCGGGGGTGCCGACGGCCGCGCCCTGGTCGCCGTTTCTGCGGTGCTTGCACTGGATGACCCAGCGCCGACCGTAGGGGTCGGTGGCTTTTACGTCCGCGCCGAGGTCGCCCCGGCCGCCGACCTGGACGGCGTCCGTGCAGCCGTCGCGGTGCATCAGGTCCCTGATCGCGTGCTCGAACTGGCGGTGGGTGAGCGCGTCCAACTGTGTGAGCCCGTAGCGCAGTGCACGCGCCTGGACCCGCTGCCACTGCGCGCGCCGGGTACGGTGCTGCCACCAGCCCAGGCCACCCAGCAACAGGACGAGGACGGCGACGACGAGGACCCACCAGTGGGTGATCAGCCAGTTGACCACCATGACCATGAGGCTGATGGCCGCCACCGCGGCGACTCCCACGGCCAGCAGCTGCATGTCGTCCTGCTGCTGCCGGCGGCTGCGCCGGGGACGCCGGGCGGCACTGCGGCGCCGGGGCGGGCGCCGGCTCATCGCCCACCGCCCAGGGCGGAGAAGCCGATCGGGTACGAGACCGCCGGCGTGGGCGGTGCCGGCTTCCTTGCGGAGACATCGAACTTGACGGGGTACGACACCGTGGGCCGCGGCACGCTCACGCGCGGCGCCCCCTGGCTGGTGCCCTGGTCGAAGCGAACCGGATAGGTCACCGCGGACCTCTCCCCCGGCTTCGAACGCGAACCGGCGGTTTCACCCGCTCCCCCATTGCTGTTGCCGAAGCCCACGACAGCCACAGCGATCAGCACGAAGACGGTGAGTTCCCGCCGGGCACCCGGCGCCCACCGAGAATGCCCGCGCACCGGTGTTCCATCAGAACGCACATATGGCCGCACGAACGGCATCTGGCCCTCCCTCAAGTCAGCGCATCCAAGCGAGGACCATGCTCAGGGCGACCACTGACAAACGATCTAGGCCAGAGCGGTACAGAGTGCCTGTTCAGGACACCAGCTCCCTCTCTCCTCCGCCGCTCCCTGTCCGACTTCGCTCGAACGACAGTTCCATGCCCGCTCAAGCCTGCCTGCGGACACAACCAGTGGTGACCGGTTGCCCCATAGGCCGGGCCCGTCCGCAAGAGACGGCGGGCCCACTTTCCGATCCTCAAGACGAGTTGCCGGATCCGTTCATGCCGACCGGGCGCGGTTCCGCTCGCCCGGACGGACGTCGCCATGCTCAGCCACCGACGGACTGCAAATGGACAACCAAGACGTGGCCGAACTCCACATGCCTACGGAGCAGCTGTACGGATGAACGGGAAGCTTCAGATTGAGGCTGTTCCCTTGGAGTGGACACCTACCGGTAGTCGATGCAACTGCTGTTCATCTGGGTGGGGGTGAACACGCGGAGGCCGGTTGCGCCTCTATTCTGCTGACCAGCGGGAGGTCCTGAAGGCGGGGGCGGACGCCTGGGGACTTGTCATGGGAATGTGCCGACCGACTGCGGGGGTGGGGTCGTTGCGGTGCGCCGGTACGCGCTGGGGCTGATGCCGCGGACCCGTTTGAACGCCGCGCTGAACGCGAACGCGTCGGAGTAGCCCACGGCGCGAGCGACCTCCGCGACAGTCACCGTCTCGCGCTCGGTCAGCAGGTCCGCCGCGAGCGTCATGCGCCAGTGGGTGAGGTAGGTCAGCGGCGGTTCGCCGACCAGGTCGGTGAACCGCTTCGCCAGCGTGGCCCGCGACACCCCGGTCCGGCCAGCCAGCGAGGCAACCGTCCACGGCGCTGCCGGTTCCCCGTGCAGCAGGCGCAGCGCGGCGCCCACCACCGGGTCGCGCCCGGCGGAGTACCAGCCCGGCGGAGTGCCGCCGGGCCGGTCGAAGTACTCGCGCAGCGCGCACACCAGCATCCAGTCCAGCAGCCGGTCGAGGACGACCTGCTGGCCCGGCGTGTCGGCGGCGACCTCGGCGGCGAGATGGTCCCACACGGGGTCGGGCCCACCGCCGGACCCCACGCGCAGTACGACGGGCAGCGCGTCCAGCAGCCTGCGACTGATCTCGCCGTGCACCGGATAGGCACCGACGACCAGGGTCGTCGTGTCCTCTCCGCCGGTACCGGCGTCGTGCCAGCCGAGCCGGTACCGGGTCCCGCCCTGCTCGGGCGTCGAGCAGAACGCGCCGCACGCGACGGGTTCGGCCCTGGTGCCCACCTCGTCGACGAAGAGGAACGGCGCGGGGCCGCGCACGATCACTGTCTCGCCGCTGCCCAGGCGCTCGGGCGGGCGGCGCTCCGGCACGATCCAGCCGCCTCCGGACAGGACGGTGCACAAGGTCAGCGGCGCGCCGTCCACGAAGTGCAGCGACCAGGGCGGAGTCAGGGTCGAGCTGCCGAACAACGAGCCCTGGGCTCGTACTCCACGCAGGAGGTCACCGAAAGCGTCCACACGCCAAGGCTAGACGATTCAGACGATCACCCAGGTGATCTGGCTGATCACCTATGGAATCGTCCGGGTGTGTGCCGTTGACTCGCTGTCATGAGCAACGACATCACTCTCGTCCTCGGCGCGACGGGCAACACCGGCCGGCGGGTGGCCGCCCGGTTGCGGCTGCGCGACACACCCGTGCGCGCCGCCTCCCGTTCCAGTCAGACCCCGTTCGACTGGTTCCACCCCGCCGGCTGGGATCAGGTCCTGCGGGGCGTCACCGCCGCCTACGTGGTGCCCCCGCCCGTGCCCGGTCCGGTGCACGACTTCGTGACGCGGGCCGAGGCCTCCGGTGTGCGGCGCCTGGTCCTGCTCTCCGGTCACGGCGCCGACGATTGGGGCGACTCCCCGTTCGGGCTGGACATGCGCTCGGCCGAGGACGCCGTGCGCGGCTCGGCGCTGGAATGGACCGTCCTGCGCGCCTCGAACTTCGCCCAGAACTTCGACGGGCACCCCTTCCGCGTCCCGCTGGCCGCCGGCGAGCTGGCGCTTCCGGCGGGTGAGGTCCCCGAGCCGTTCATCGACGTCGAGGACGTCGCCGACGTGGCGGCCGCGGTACTGACCGAGCCCGGCCGGCACGCCGGTCGGGTCTATGAGTTGACCGGGCCGCGCGGGCTGACCTGGGCGGAGGCAGTCGACCTGATCTCCCGGGCGTCCGGGCTGCCCATCGTCTACCGGCGCATTTCCCCGGCCGAGTACACCGCGACGTTGGTTCAGGAGGGCTGGAGCGAGGACGAGGCCCAGCACCTCGCCGAGATGTTCGTGCTGCTTGAGCGCGGGGCCACCGCCTGGACGACGGACGACGTCGCCACCGTGCTGGGACGCGCGCCGCGGACCTTCGAGGACTTCGTCCTGCGGGCCACGGCAGCAAAAGCCTGGCGGTGCTGAGTCCCGCGGGCCCCGGCCTGGCGTACTGCGCTCCGGGAGGTGGAGCACCGCGCGCCATCCTGCACATCCACACCACTTGTCAGCGTCCGCTCTTCACGTGACTGGAGCCATCAATGCATACCCTGCTGGTCGCCGCCAACCCGGACCCCCGGTCCCTGACGCATTACGTGCTGGGAAGACTTGAGGCAGCTCTTCAACCCGGTTCGGTCGAGATCGCCGACCTGTCCGAGGAGCGGTTCGACCCCCGGTTCACTCCGGCGGATCGTCAGGCGTACCACGAGGGCGGCAACTATCCGGCTGACGTCATGGCTGAACACCGTCGTCTTGAGCGTGCCACCGATCTCGTGTTGGTCTTCCCCGTGTACTGGTGGTCGATGCCTGCCCTGTTGAAGGGGTGGATCGACCGTGTCTTCGTCAACGGCTGGGCCTTCGAGCACTCCCCCGCTTCGGGCCTGCGGCCGAAACTGCAGAACCTCACCACCCATCTTCTCCCCATCGCCGGCGACGACTCCGGTGCGTACGAGCGCCACGGATACGAGAGTGCACTGCGGACGCAGATCGAGCACGGCATCGTCGACTACTGCGGCAGCCGGCGCGGCTCCACAGCGTTCATCTACGAATCCGAACAGCTCTCCCCCGAGGCCAGGGTGCGAGGTGTTGACCGTGCGGTGCGGACCATCAGTGAAGCCATCCATGCCCGCCTGGCGGAATGAGGCAGGTCAGACACCCTTCTGACCGGTGAGACGCTGCGGGCGAAAGGGACGTCGGAACGCCGAGCCGGCCCCGGCTCCAGGCACGATGACCGTCTCGCCGTAAGGGTGTCACCTGCCACCGCGCGACACTCCGCCGCCGTTGTGCCCGTGCCGAAGCCGGCCTCCCGCTCGGTGCCTCTGAGGCATGTCGCAATCTGGAGACGGACGGCTACCGCGCTCAGCTCGCCGTCTACGCGGGCGGGTGCTGCTGCGCTCACGGCGCGGTACGGACATGGCGGCCTCGTTCCCCGAGATCCAGGCGGCGGCCCTGGCGCAGCTGCCGGAGGACACCGGGATCGACGGCGAGCTGATCGTCTGGGATGCCGCGGGCCTCTCGCGTTCGAGCGGTTGCAGAACCGGCTCGCCCGGCGTGGTGCCGGGGCGGCCCGGGCGGTGGAGGAGTGGCCGGCTCCCTTCGTCGCATTCCATCTGCTGCGGCTGTCCGGCACGGACACGACTGAACCGTTCCGGGTTCGGTAGAGATCTCAGATGTTGGGTGTGACCTGGGGTTTCGTGGTTGCGAGGTAGTGGTTGTTCTCGTATTCGACCGGCGGGACGTGGCCTATCTCACCGTGGAGTCGTCGGTGGTTGTACCAGTCGACGTATTCGGCGGTGGCGAGCTCGACGTCGGACAGCGTCTTCCACGGCCGCCGGGGCTTGATCAGCTCGGTCTTGAACAGCCCGATCGTGCTCTCCATCAGGGCGTTGTCGTAGGCGTCGCCGACCGAGCCGATCGAGGCGGCAATACCGGCGACGTCCAGGTGCTCGGCGAGCCGGAAACTCGTATATTGCGACCCGGCATCCGAGTGATGAATCAACTCGCCTGGCTGAACGGGATGTTGATCACGGTCGCGCTGCCAGATCGCCATCTCCAGGGCGTCCAGCACGAAGACCGTCTCCTTCACGGTGGCCGCGGACCAGCCGACGATCCGGCGGGAGAAGGTGTCCACGACGAAGGCGACGTAGACGACACCTGCCCAGGTCTTCACGTGGGTGAAGTCCGCGACCCGGCACCGGTTCGGGGCGCCGGCGACGAAGTCGCGGTCGACGAGGTCCGGGGCCCGCCCGGTCTGCCCGCCGGGAAGCGTGGTAATCACGCGTTTGCCGCGGACCGCGCCGGTGATGCCGAGCTCGCGCATCAGGCGTTCAACGGTGCAGCGGGCCACGGCCTGGCCCTGCCGGTTCAGCTCCCGCCAGATCTTCCTCGCCCCATAGACGCGGTAGTTGGAGTCGTAGACGTGCTGGATCAGTTCCTTCAGCTCGCCGTCCCGCACGGTCCTGGCAGACGGCGCGGTCCGGCGTTTGTGATGGGCGTAGTAGGTGGCAGGGGCGATCTTGCAGTCGTGCATCGTCAGCACGCGGCAGATCGGCTCGACGCCGCCGAAGCGGCCCTTGTGCTCGTCGATGAACGCTACGAGCGTGTGTGTGGCCGGTCGAGCTCGGCCGCGAAGAAAGACGCCGCGGCCTTGAGGATCTCGTTCGCCCGCTTGAGCTCGGCGTTCTCCTTCTTCAGCCGCTTCAGCTCGGCGGACTCCTCCGTCGTCGTCCCCGGCCGGGTGCCGGCGTCGATCTGGTCCTGCCGTACCCACTTCCGCAGGGTTTCGGTTGTGCCGATGCCCAGCTTCTGGGCGACCGCTTTCATAGCGGCCCACTCGGTGTCGTACTCCGGCTGCACCTCGGCGACCATGCGGACCGCACGACGGCGCAGCTCAAGCGGGTAAGGGGAAGGACGTGCCATGACTCGATCCTCTCAAATGATCGAGTCCCTACCGAACCCGGAACGGTTCAGTCGGACGATTCCCGGTCGTACTGTTCTCCCCAGGGCTGGGCGGAGTGCGCACCCAGAACACCGCTTGGGCGGAGGAACTGGCCAGCCACGGCTATGTGGTCGCCGCCCTCGACCACCCGTACGACTCCGCCGCCGTCGTCCTCGCAGACGGCCGAACGATCAACACCAGGATCGCCTCCACCGGAGACGACGAGGAGGACGACGAGCGGGCCGTCGAAACAACGAGGGTCCGGGCCGCCGACCTCCGCTTCGTCCTCACTCAGCTGGGCCGTCTGGACCGAGGCGAGAGCGCGGGCCCGCTGACCGGACGTCTGGACACCGGCCGAGTCGCGGTGGCCGGCCACTCCCTGGGCGGCGGTGCCGCCCTGCAGGCAGCCCGCCAGGACCGCCGGTTCGACGCCGTCATCAATCTGGACGGCTACCCCCGCGACCCCGACCTGCGCCCCTTCCACCAGCCCGCGCTCGCGCTCACCCAGGCCATCAGCCCGGAAACCGACGCGCGCTACATACCTCGCCTCACCAAGGTCCTCAAGCTCAGCACCGCGACGAGCTACCGGCTCACCCTCCCCGGCACCGCACACCTCACTTTCATGGACGGCCCCCTGTACCTGCCGCCGGTGCCCGCGATCGTCGGGTCCCTCGGCCGCACCGAGAGTCCCCGCGTCGTCGCCGCGACCACTCTCGCCTTCCTGGACACCACCCTGCGGCACAAACCCGGTGACCTGGCCGCCGTTCTGTCGGCCTACGGCGACCTCAGCGTCCACCGCCCGGGCGACAGCCGCTGATCAGCTGTGCCGCGGCAGCCGACGGGCACGGCCGTTCCCCTGTCGAGGACGAAGTTCTGCCGGGCGGTCGCCGGCCGGCCGAAGACGGTGGAGGGGTCACCGGCGCGAACCCTGGAGGAGGAGCCGGGTCAGGGGACGAGGACGAGGCCCGTCACGGCCATCGCGCACGCCGTGAAGCCCGTGATCACCATTCACACGGCCTGGCGGACATACTCCTCGCGGCTTTTCGCTCCCTGCGTACCGCGGACATCGTGCCCATGTTGACCTTCTTCGCCACGCGCGGCAGCCGTACCAGCGGGTCCGTCTCGCCCACGACATGTAGGGGTCGGGACCGACACCCGTGAGGTGCCGGGCCTGTGAGCCGCCCGCCGCCGGGTGCTCGGCGCTCTCCCCTCGACGGCGGCTGTCCGACCTTCAGCGCCGCCTGCTTCCAGGTCAGCCCGGTCGTCGCGTAGCAGTCGGCGACCTTGCGCTCGTCCGGGGACAATCCGGCCAGGACCCCGTCCGCTTCCTCTCGGCACGGCGACTCCTCCTGTGTCGTCACGCCGCCCGTCAGAGGTCGGCCTCGTCCAGCACGAGCACGCCCTGGCGGGTTCGCTCCCACAGCTCGGTACCCGCCGATGTGGCGGCGCGGACGGCGCGGCCCGCAAGCGGACTTCGAGGTCCTCGTCGCCGTGCACCTGGCTGTCCCAGCCGTCCTGCAGCAGTCCCTGGGCGGTGCGCTCGGGCCTTGCGCCGAGGGCGAGGGAGCGGGCCAGGTGCGCCGGAGCGAGGCGCTGCACGAACGCATGCAGCGCGCTGCGGGACCGGCCGGCGCGGTGGGCGGTCCCGGACGCGTTCGCCGGCGGGATCTCCCCGGTGGGCCGCGCGGACGGACCGCCGGGCGGCCGGAGTTGTGGCGGAAGGGGCCGGTGACCGACCTCCTGGCCCTCGCGCCCGGCCCGCACGCCCTGCGCGTCCTCGCCGAACTGAACTGCCGGTGAGCGGCGGTCACCAGAAGATCGCGATCGCCTCCAGCGTCACCTCGCGGGTGTCCTCCCGCCAGCCGGTCATCTTGCCGAGGCAGCGGGCCGTGAACGTGCCGTCCGGGATGGAGCGGCGCGCGTTCCCGGGGGCTACGACACGCATGTGGACGGGGGGCTGCTCGTGGCCGTACTCGGCCCGCAGGACGAATCCCTCCGTCACGTCCGGCACGCGCGAGAACACGCCTTTGACCGAGACGAATTCGCCGATGCGGCTCAGGGTCACCGCACGGCCGTCGGCCAGGCTGTCGGCGAGGTTCCGGTTCGGGACGACGGTCAGGGTGGTCAGGTCGGCGTGGACGATGGCGTCGGCCCGGTCGAAGGCCTCCATGACCACGCCGATCACGTTGATCGGTTTGTCCTTGCGCACGAACTTGCGGAACGTCTCCTGGCTGACGTCCCGCTTCAGCCGGAACCGGAACAGCCACGTCAGCACCCGGCTCCAGAAGCCGACGCTCGTGTCGACCTTCGTCCGCAGCTCGACGGCCTCCTCCAGCGCGGACCGGTAGTTGCCGAGTTCGTACAGGTCCATCACGGCCTGCTCGTCGAGGTACAGGCAGATGCTGTACGCCGACTGCCAGCGTCGCAGGTGTCTGCGCCGCTGGCGGGCATGGCGCACCAGGATCACCGCGAGCACCACCGCGCCGGCCGCCGTCACCAGCCAGACCGTCATCCACGGCCACCAAAGGCTCCACCACAGTGCGTCAGTGACAGCCACGGATCTCCTTGAAAGCCTCGGAAAGGGACGAGTCTGCGGCTTCCACCATCCGTCCGCCCGTCCTCGCCGCCGCGCGCCGCAGTTCGCCCGCGTCGGCCTCCCCGAAGTGGACGGGGTAGGTGGGGACCGCGGCGCGCACGGCGGCGGGCAGCGCCTTGTGGCGGCGTACGAACTCGGCGTAGGACAGGCCCGCGTTGTTCTCGCCGTCCGTCATCAGGACGAGCGAGACGGAGCGGTCGGGGTCGGCGGCCAGTTCACGGGCGGCGGTGCGGTAGCCGTGGTCGAGGGCGGACCACACGGCGGTGGCGTCGCCGTAGCCGCTCCGGGCGACGGTGTCGGCGAGGGCGGTCAGGTCCTTCGGGCCGGTGACGGTGACGGTCGTCTGCTCCAGCACCCGGCCGCCGAAGCGGACGACGGTCAGTCGCTCGCCCCGGTAGAAGCGGGTGAACTTGCCGGAGGCGGAGGGGTCCGCGCCGCTGAGTCCGGCGAAGGCCTCGCGCAGGGCGGCCATCCGGGCGCCGCGCATCGAGCCGGAGAAGTCGAGCAGGAAGACCACCTGGCTCGTGGTGCGGCGGTCGGGGTCGCCGTAGTCCGCCAGCAGCGTTTCGACGACGGCCGGCCGGTCGGGGTAGAAGAGCGCGTTGCCGACCGGTTCGCGCAGCCGCGCGTCCCGGGTGACCGTCGTGCTCACGGGGCGGCGCACCGTCTGCCGCATGATCTGCCGCTGCACCGAGTCGCGCCGCAGCCACCTCGTGACCTTGTCGTACGCGGCGCGGTGGGTCGGGTTCAGCAGGATCAGCGGGAAGTCCGCCAGGACCATGCCGTCCTCGGGGCGGATGACCTCCAGGCGGTCGTCGAGGCGGCCGGAGGCGTTGAGGGTGAGCAGATCGGACTCGTACGTGATGAGGGCGTTGGCCTCGTCCTGGTGGTCGACGTAGGTGTCGACGAGGGCGGGTCCGGTGTCGGCGGTGAGGGCCTGGCCGGAGCGGAAGCCGCGCAGCCGGTCGCAGGAGACGTCCTCGGGGCGCAGCGCTGCTCCGGTGCCGGCCGCGGCGGTGGCGACACCGACGAGGGCGGCGAGCCCGCTGCCGGCGTGCCGGGGGTCGGCCATGCCGAAGCGGACGATACCGATGGCGGCGGCGTCCGCGATGTCCTCCCAGGTGAGCCGGGAGCCGGGCACCCAGGCGCGAAGTTCGCGTGCCACGTCCGGCTTCAGACCGATGACGACGGGGGACGTCATGGTGGCCGTGCGCTGCAGTCCTCGGACCGCGTCTTTGTCGGTGAGGCGCAGATAGTGGTCGGAGGACAGCCACGCGAGGTCGTACCGGTCGCGGTCGGGGGTCTTCGTCTCGGCGTCGGCCCGGTGGTACAGGCGCAGGTCGACGCCGGTCTCGTCCTTCAACTCGCCCAGCAGCGGTTCTGCTACGGCGAGATCGGGGCCGGCGAGGACGCGCAGCCGGACCGTGCCGTCGTCGTCGCCCGAGCAGGCGGTGAGGGAGGTGGCGACGAGCGTCAGGCAGAGCGCCAGCAGGCCCATGCCGCGCCTCACGGGTTGCCGGTCCTGTCCGGGCAGTCGCCGACGATCTCGATCATCCTCTCCAGCAGGGGCAGGCTGGGCAGGACCGCGCGGGTGTCGTCGGAGGAGGTGGTGGGCACCGGGATCTGCCGCTCGATGAGGAACCGGGTGAGGTCGTCGCTGCTCGCGCCGTCGGGGGCGCTGCGGGCCCGGAAGCCCAGTTCCATGGCGCGGTGCTGGAGTTCGGAGTCCTTGCTGATCAGTTCGCCGAGCCGCGCGCCGTCGCCGGTCAGCGCGACGAGTTGGGGTTCGGTGACGAAGCGCGTGGACGGGTAGAGCAGGACGCGCTCGTCGTCGGTCTCGCCCTTCTGTGTCTTGTGCCGTAACTGGTGGGCGAAGAACTGGTGTTCGTAGATCACCGAGATGGGGGCGATGCCCTGCCCGTCGGGGGACAGATACGTTTCGGCCCGTTCGGAGGACGGCAGGCCCTGTTCGATGAGGAGCGGCTTGATCTTCCGGGCGAGCCACTCGGCCTGGGCCTCGGTGTCCGGTGCGTCGTTCCTGTTCTCGACGAAGGCCACGAGTCCGAGGTAGGTGCCGGCGGAGTTGGACTCGCAGATGTCCGAGGTCTGGGCGAGGATCTTGTTGCCGTTGCGGACGTGGTTCTTGTCGTCGATCTCGTCCCAGCGGTAGCCGTCCTCCGGATCACGCTGGACGCCCTTCCTCTTGCCGAGCCCGAGGTCGAGGAACTTGCGCATGTCGAGGGTGTAGTACATCGGCGGGCTGCCCGCGCCCGGCAGGCGCTCTGCGACGCCTTCCGCCGCGAGCACCTCGGCGTAGTCCCGGTAGGTGGCCAGCACGATGGGGCTGACGAAAGGGCGGTACAGCAGCGCCGGACGGTTCACCCGGGCACGCTCCCGGCTGATCAGATCAGCGGCCGGCTGACCGGAAGGAAAAACGATGTCATACCCGTCGTAGTCCTGCTTGGCTATCTCACGCGAGCCCATGCTCGTGATGTGCATGCGGAAGCCGTGTTTCATGAGCAGCCGTTCGACTTCGGGGTCCTGGAAGAAGTCCCTCTTGGAGGCCATCTTGGCCTCGATGGTGACCACCGGCCGCATCGGCAGCAGCAGATTCCCGGAAGCCACGAGCAAAACCAGCCCGACGACCGGGACAGGCAGCACCGCCGCCAGCACTCTGCGCAGGCGGCTGCGCGGCGCTCCGGTAACAGTCAACCGCGGTTCCACAGCAGCAGGTCTGCTCTCGGACACCTGCATCCCCCCTGACACCCGCATCCCCCCGTAGGACCGGGCCAGGATCGTCGGCGACGAAGATGCACCCCGAACGACCTAACAGAGAACACCAGTTGAAAACACAGAACACGAACACCCCGCCCGAGGCGGGGCGGCGGAGCCCTCGAGAGCCGGTGGCCCCCCACCACAAGAAACCGGAAAACCCCGGTGATCCCCCCCGGCGGCGTTCCTCAGCCCGGCGAAATCCAGTCGGTACCGCGGTGGTTGGTCTACGGGGCCACAGCTCTGTGTGAAGCTTCCCCCATGACTCACCCGCGTGAAGAAGTCAGGGCCAGGCTGCAGACCGATCGCCCGCACTCCGCCCGTGTCTGGAACTACCTGTTGGGAGGCAAGGACAACTACCCCGTCGACAGCGAGGCCGGTGAGGTCATCCTGAAGACCTTCCCGGAGTTCGCCGCCGTCGCGCTGCTGCAGCGGAGGTTCCTCGCGCGCGCCGTGCGCTTCCTCGCGGGCGAGGCCGGCGTCCGCCAGTTCCTCGACATCGGCACCGGACTGCCCACCGCCGACAACACACACGAACTGGCCCAGCGCATCACGCCGGAGAGCCGCATCGTGTACGTCGACAACGACCCCCTCGTCCTGGTGCACGCGCAGGCCCTGCTCACCAGCAGCATCGAGGGCGCCTGCGCCTACGTCGACGCCGACGTCAGGGACCCGGAACGCATTCTCGCCGAAGCAGCGAAGACCCTGGACCTCAGCCGCCCGGTCGCCCTGACCATGTTGGGCATCATGGGGCAGATCTCCGACGCCGAGCGCCCCGCCGACCTGGTGAGCACGCTGCTGTCGGCCCTGCCCCCGGGCAGCTACCTGGCCCTGAGCGACGGCACGAACACCAACGAGGCACTCAACACCGCGGTCGGGGTCTACAACGGGCAGTCGGCCAACACCTACCACCTGCGGTCACCGCGGGAGATCGCCTCCTTCTTCGCCGGGCTGGAGCTGGTGGAGCCAGGGGTCGTGTCCACGGCCACCTGGCGCCCGGACGCCGACCGGGCCGAGGAGGACACGGCCGACGTCTCCGTCTGCGGTGTCGCGGTCAAGAAGTGACCCGGCCTGCCGCTCGGTAGTCCCTCGGAAGCACCCCGCAGCGCCGGCGGAAGGCACTGCTGAAGCGGAAAGGGGCGGCGCAGCCGGATGCCTCGGCCGCCCGGGCGACCGGCGGTACGGTGCTCCGCAGCAGCCGCTGTTCGGTGGCGGCGCCGAGTGGTCACCGGAGGAGAACGCGGTGGCGGAGCACGGCGAACCCGGCTCCGCCGTGCATCTGTCGCATGGTCCTCCTGGTTCGCGTGTTTGGCGCCCTCCCCGGCCGACGCGCAACCGGCTGAGCACACCCAGCTCCCCGGCTGCGGCCATTTCGCCCGTCCCGCCCGTCCCTTGCTCCTCCACTCCGGCCAGGGGACATGGGCGAAAGCGGCGCCCGTCCGGCAGGTCCCGCGCGGACCGCCGGGGAGGATCCCTCTGCGATGACCGGATGATGGATGCGGGGACATCCGGGTCGGGGACGTGCTGTCGGTCGCCTGCCCCTTCACGCCGGCCCGGGTCGAGCGGGGTCTGGCGTGGGACTGCGTGTCGGTGCGGTGGTCCTGGTGGGCGATCGATACCGGTAGCGATTTCCTGCACTGGAACGGAATCGTCGCCCTGGGCGTAAACAGCGGCGGGCCCGCCTCCCCCGAGGTGGAGGTGGAGCTGTTCCGGACCGACCCGCCGCCCGAGCAGCTGAAGGCGGGCGACATCTGCCGGGTCGGAGTGCCGCCGACCGTGGTGCACATGACAGCCGTCGACCACCACGAGCCCTCGCTCGAAACGGGCCGGCTACCGCGCCCGCATCTGACCGTGCGCGTGCTGCGCCGCGGCCTGTCCTGTCGCGAGTTCCCGGACGGCAGCCATCTCGACGGCACGGGGTACACCCTCCGCCCCGGCGGCGGGATCCCCTTCGTCTTCGACTTGTTGATGCGTCCGTACGCGTCTCTCTGCCCGAGCGACGAGGTCGCCGACGCAGCCGGCCGGCATGGCGGTCCGACAGCCCCTGGAACTGGACCGCCTTCGACGGAGAGCCGGCCGGCGCGGGCCCCGAGTGGCCGCTCGTCCTGCTCACCCGCGCAGGAACGCCGTGCTCCGTCGAGGCCTCCGCCTGCGGCGTCTCTCCCGTGGCTGGGCGTTATGGGCGGCCCCACCGGCCAAGTGCGCGTTCGTCGACCATCCGGGATACGCAGTTTCCGGCGCGAGGCCTTCGCCCCGGCGAGCGGGTACCGTTTCCGATCCCGCCGCCGCCTGACGACCGCACACGACTACCGAGCCGAGACGAGCATCCGCTTCGTGATCCGGGACCAGATCACCGGTACTGTCGGCCGACCCACCACGACCTGACCACAGCCCCAGGTCGCGGCCCGCGTGCCGCCACGCACCATGAAACCGCCACACGCCCGACAACGTGACAACGCCCTCGGGTGGGGTGCGATGCCGACCGGCGGGCGCCGAGGTACCAGGTCCGGACGGCCCTTCAACAGGTCGTCGGTCGTCGCGTGGAGCGCAGTCGCGAGGGTGTCCAGGTGTTCGTCCACAGAACGGTCCTGGCCGCTCTGGTCCACGTCTTCGCAGCCTCCCCTTGATCGTCCGAGGACGCGTCGCGGGACGGCCGATGAGTTTCCGCACGGCCCGAAGTCTGAAAGGGCGGGGACGGATGTCTCCTCGCTCGAGAGGAAGTGGTGCGCGATGAGGTTGGTACTGCAGGAGTTCCTGTCTCTGGACGGTGTCTCCCAGGGGCCCGGTTCCCCGGACGAGGACACCAGCGACGGGTTCACCCGGGGCGGCTGGTTCGTGCCGCACCTGGACGAGGCGTTCGACCGGATGGCCGCCCTCTGGCTCGGCAAGGCGGACGCGTTCCTGTTCGGCCGCCGTACGTACGAGAACTTCGCCCGGGACTGGCCGAAGATGACCGACCACCCGAACGCCCGCATCCTGAACGGCTCACCGAAGTACGTCGCCTCCCGGAGCCTGGCCAAGGCGGGGTGGGAGCCGACCACGATCCTGTCCGGCGACATCCCCGCCCAGGTCGCCGAACTCAAGCGGCAGCCCGGCCGCGAGCTCCAGATCCACGGCAGCGCCCGGCTCGGCCGGTCCCTGCTGGCCGCCGGCCTGATCGACGAGCTGCGGCTCGCGATCGCCCCGGTGGTCGTGGGCAGCGGACGACGCCTGTTCCCGGACGGCGGCACCCCGGCCGGCCTGCGCCTGCTGCGCCATGAGACGACGCCGAGCGGAATCGCGGTGCACGTCTACGAGCCGAGGGGCCTTCCGGAGTACGGGACGTACGGGGCCGACGCGTAGCCGCCGGACCGGATCGATCGAAACGGGTCGCCGGACGCGACGTCTTCCCGAGCATCCACCGACCTCTTGGAATTGATCATCCGGTCTCCGGAAGCGCCAGGGCACAGTCAGCACAGCATCGGCCCCGTCCGGCGAGGTGGCGCGCCATGGTGGTGGGTCGGGACAGTCGCGGCCGCGGTGGCTGTCGTGGCCCCAGGAGACCTCGTCATGAAGCGGTCGCGGTCGTTGCGCGGGGTGGCGGTGTCGGAGCGGTTGTCCCGCACGTCGTGGCGGCGTTCCTGGTAGAGGTCGGTGCGAGTGTCGCGGCTGACACCGGCGCGGCTGCGGACGGTGGCCCGGGCTGTCCGGGCGGCAGACGGTGGAAGACGCAGGTGCGGCCGTCCTCGTCCTGAAGGGTCCAGCCGTCCAGGCTCACCGCACGGCGGTGCCTGACGTCCCTCCGCACCAGGACGCCTGCGAGGGCGGCACGTGCTCCCTCTGGGTGCTCCCACGGGTGACGGCGCTATTGGTGCCCTTTCACCTTGCTTATGGAAACGTCCTGACCATGGCCGACATGTCCCATGGTGCCCACGCCCAGCCTCCGACGCGCGGACAGCGGTGGTCCGAGTTCCGGCAGTCACCGTTGTGGCCGGCCATCGTGCTGGTGCTCATCCTGGCGGCTGCGGCCGGTCTCTTCGCCGGTTCGTACACCTATTCCATGGCCAATCCGACGCCGCACTCGATCCCCACGGCCGTGGTCGGATCATACGAACAGGCTCGCGGGCAGGCCTTTCTGGACGGCCTGGAGAAGGCACTGAACGCGTCCGTGAAGGTACACGTGTACGGCAGCGCCGCCAAGGCCCGTCAGGCCATGGACGACCAGGAGGTCTTTGCGATCTTCGACATCCGCGACGACGGGAGAACCGCGGTCCTTGACCTGTCGGGTGCCTCCGGAGCCTCGGTCGCGGAGGTGCTGGCCGACACGGCGCCGGCCGTGGGGGAGGAAACCGGCGTCGAGGTCACCGTCCAGGACCTCAATCCGCTGCAGGAGGGGGACCCACGCGGACTGGCGATCTTCTACATCTCGCTGGCCGCCGTCATCATCGGCTTCGTCGGGGCGATCCAGCTCAGCGTGCACGCACGGTCCCTGACGCCCTTCGAACGCATCCTGTTCACCCTCGCCTACGCGCTGCTCGGCGGATTCGCCATCGCCGCGACCGTGGACTGGCTGCTCGGCGCGCTCGACCTGCCGTTCGTGGAGTCGTGGCTGATCCTGGCGCTCACCCTGTTCGCCAGCGGCATGGTTTTCACCATGTTCAACACCTTGTTCGGACGCTGGGCGATGCTGCCGACATGGGGGCTGATGATCCTGCTGGGCAACCCCTCGTCCGGCGGCGCGGTGTCCTGGCCGCTGCTGCCCTCCCCGCTGGGCGAGCTCGGCAAGTGGCTGCCGCCCGGTGCCTCGGTCAACTCGCAGCACACGGCGGTGTACTTCCAGGGGCACCAGCACGCGTTCCCGTTCCTGGTGCTGGGCGGATGGGCCCTGTTGTCGTGTGCGGTCTTCTGGATCTGGCGGCACCGGCATCCCGGCGGTCGTGAGCGCCATCCGGCGCACGCCGAGTCGTAACGGCCCCGGTCACCTTGCCGTCGGCTGCGCCGCGTGGCAGGCAGTCCGGAGATTGTGGAGCGCGGAGGCGTCCACGGCGTTCTCGTGCAGGGCCGGGGTGGATCGAGCCCCACTTCCCGTACAGGCGCTGTCCCTTCACGGACAGCAGCAGATGGTCATGGAGCAGCGGCAGGCCGAAGCGCGCCTCGTAGTGGCGGAAACGTGCGGCGACCGGACCTCCGGGCGGCCGAACCCGGTAGATGCCGTCCTCGCCGTACCGGATCACCGCCACCCCGTCCTCGATCCACTCCAGTACCCGTTCGATCGCCCGCTCGTGCGCGGCCTCGATCACCTGTCGCGTCTCCTCATCCCCCAGCACCCACAGGAGTAGCTCGGTGGGCAGTGCGCCGTCGTACAGGGGGGCACCGGTATCCGGTCGAGGTGATCTCCCACTGCGTGCGGCTGTACTTCCGCTTCCCGCTCAGCTTCCGTGAGGTGGAGGAGTTGATGCTCCAGCGCGGCGTGATCGTCTCCTACGAGACGGTCCGCCGATGGTGTCCGGAGTTCGGACCGGCCTATGCCGCCGCAGGCCCCGGCCCGGAGGCAAATGGCATCTGGATGAGGTGTTCGCCAGGATCAACGGGGAGCTGAAGCACCTGTGGCGAGCCGCCGCCCAGGACGGGAACGTACTCGACATTTTCATCCACAACCGGCGGGACGAGACCGCAGCCCGGCGCTTCTTCCGCCGCCTGATGAGCGTGCACCGCTACCGAGCCGAGATGACCGACCTCTTCACGGTCCGGGACCAGATCACCGGCGTCGCCGGCCAGCCCGGCACAACCTGACCACAGCCTCACATCGCGGGCCCACATGCCGTGCCGCACCATCGGACCGACACACACCCGACAACGTGACAGCGCCCTGGCATGACCTGTGTCGCAGCCGGGTCACCTCGTGTCGCGCGGGGCCCTGACGTCTGCGGCGTTCGCGGTTGACGCGGCTCGGGTGGCGGGTCGCCGACGGCGGTGGCTCGGCGCCCGCGACGCTGTTCGCGCCGCGGGCCAGGTCCTTCGGGCATGGAGGCGCACTTACGGGAGGACGATGTCGCGGCCGGGTCCGCCTTCGAGGGCGTCCTTTCCGGTGCCACCGCAGACGAGGTCGTCGCCGCCTTCGCCGTCCAGTGTGTCGTTGCCGGGGCCGCCGAGGACGATGTCGCGGCCGTCCCCGCCCATGGCGTGGTCGTCGCCGGGGCCGGCGTGCACGGTGTCGTCACCGCCGTAGCCCTCGATCATGTCGTCGCCCCGGCCGCCCCACATCTGCTGGTTGCTGCCGTCACCCATCAGGTGGTCCATGCCGTCGCCGCCGTGCAGGGCTGCGGGCCCCATGACCATGTCGTTCCCCGCGTCGCCCAGCACCTTGCGTGCGGTGTGGGCGTGCAGTTCGTCGTCGCCGGGGCCGCCGCTGACGGTGCCGATCCCGGGGGCGAAGGCGGCGATCGTGTCGTCGCCATCGCCGAGGAAGACGTCGATCCTGTCGGGCCGGGGGCTGTCGGCGGGCAACTCGCAGACGACGGAGGTGGTGTCCTCGGGTCTGGAGTACGCGCAGTGGTCGCCCGGCTCGAGCGGGACCACGTCGCTGACGCCGATCCGCCGGATCCCGTCGCTGGTGTACATGGAGAATATGTTGAGGTCGTTGGTCTGTCCTGCGGCGGCGGTGAAGACGATCGACTGAGTCGCCCAGTCGGCTCCGACGCGGGCCTTCGCTTCGGCGGCGGTGGCGGCGGCTGCCGGGCCGACGGCGAGGCCGGCGGTGAACAGGGTCACGGCGACCGCGCTGACGGTGGCTCGGTTTCGGCTCATGAGATCTCATCTCGGTGGGATGACGGTGGACCGACCTGCTTGGCGTGGTGCTGCCGGGGACCGGGCGGACCCGGTCGTAAAGGCAGTCTCCCCTGCTGGTCCGGATCTGCAAGACCGCGAGTCGACGCGGCGTCACGGTATGCCGTTTTCCCTCCGAATGTGATGGTTGGGCTTCTTTGGTCAGGCATGTTCCCGGTGTCGCCATGGCAGGGTTCGCCAGCTCAATTCCGGATCGGAGAAAGCGAGTTGGCCGATGCAGTCGAGGGTTGGGTTTGCCGGAGCAGCGGAAGGCCGATGTCCGGGTGCGGGCGGAGGAGCTTCACCCTCGGGCGGTACGGATCGTGGTCGGATTCGCCGAGGCGGAAGCGGTGTCGGAGCGTCGGGTGATCGACCGGGAGGAGTTCGCCGGAACCCTGACCGCTCCGGACGTGGCGGGAGTGCCCGCCGCGGGTGCGCGGGGCGGTATCGGCGGTGGTCGGAGAGGCCCTTGACACGGGGACTGTCGTGTCGCACCGGCACGAGACGGCGACCGTAGAGGTGCTCGCGGCGGACTGCCGACGGATCGTCGAGCTGGTGGCCGCTCCGTGAGTGAGGGCGGAGTGCCCGACGGGGAACCATCAGCGGGGAACCGGCGACGGCTGAGCCGCACTCCAGGCCACGTCCTCGCTTTCCGGTCCCGGGAGCGGTTCCGACTCCCGGCTCACGGCAGCTTCCCTGCTCGCCCTCCATCCCTGTAATCAACTTCGTTTGCTTCATTGACATTTCATTCGGGATACGTACCGTTGGGAGCGCTCCCATGACAGCCTTGCAACTGGAAGGAGTTCCCCCCACATGCGTAACCAGAGTTCATTAACAGGGCGTTCGCGGTCGTTCCTCCGTCGGCCTCTCCAGGCGCTCGTCATGGTGTTCGCCGTGGTTGTCGGCGCACTGGCCTGGTCGACCCCCGCCCAGGCTCACGGCACCATCGTCAACCCCGCCTCCCGCGCGTACCAGTGCTGGAAGACGTGGGGCAGCAACCACACGAGCCCGGCCATGCAGACCGAAGACCCCATGTGTTATCAGGCCTTCCAGGCCAACCCCGACACCATGTGGAACTGGATGAGCGCGCTCCGCGACGGCCTCGGTGGCCAGTTCCAGGCTCGGACCCCTGACGGGACGCTCTGCAGCAACAACCTCTCGAGGAACGCCAGCCTGAACAAGCCCGGGCAGTGGAAGACGACCAACATCAGCAACAACTTCACGGTCCAGCTGTACGACCAGGCGTCCCACGGTGCCGACTACTTCAAGGTCTACGTGAGCAAGCAGGGCTTCAACCCCAAGACCCAGACCCTGGGCTGGGGCAACCTCGACTTCATCACGCAGACCGGTCGCTACGCCCCGGCACAGGACATCAGGTTCAACGTCAACACCTCCGGCTACACCGGACACCACATCCTGTTCGTGATCTGGCAGGCCTCGCACCTCGACCAGGCCTACATGTGGTGCAGCGACGTGAACTTCGGCTGAGCCGGAGAGCGCCGCACACGGCACCGGTCCCGGCCGGGCGCCGGTGACCCGCCGCCCGGCCGACCGAACTCCGTCGGGGCAGGGGACCCATGTGGTCACCCTGCCCCGACGGGGCGTTGTCACGTTGGCCGACCGGCCTGGGACGGTCCTGGAGTTGATCGTGACGGGGAGGGATTCGCTCGTGTCGTCCGCGCCGCTGTCGCACAAGGGGCATCGGTACCCGGCGGAGGCGATCGCGCACGCGCTCTGGCCGCACTTCCGCTTCCCCCTGTCGTTCCAGGAGGCCGAGGAGCCGATGCTCGAGCGCGGTGCGCTCGTCTCCCACGGGACCGTCCGGCGGCGGTGCGCGATGTTCGGGCAGGGCTACGCCAACGGCCCGCGCCGCCGACGGCACCGACCGGGGACAAGCGGCACCTGGACGAGGTCTTCATCAAGACCGACGGCGAGTCGGAGCACCTGTGGCGGGCTGTCGACCAAGACGAGATGGTGCTCGACATCTTGGCGCGGTCCCGGCGGGACGCCGCCGCGGCCTGACCTGAAACCACCGCCCGGCCCCACCGCACCCTGACACACCGTCAGCATCGCATTCGCGGCCCGGTCGGAGGCGGCGCGTGCCGGGATCGACACCGCGGTACGGCCGGGCCCGGGCCCGGACAGCTGATCCTCGAGGAGGACACGCCGCGCCGGTACGAGGCGCGCCGGCCCCGCCGCGGGCGGACGGCTTCCACGTCCGCGACGGGGACGTGGCCCGCCTCTCGTCCTCCGTAGGACACCGCCGTCACCATGCCCGGCCGCTGCTCCGTCCGGCTCCCGGACCTCCACCGCGGGGGCGCCCGCCGTCGTGCTCGGCTTCCACCCGGTGCGCGATGTCCTCGCGCAACCGCGTCTTGTCGATCTTGCCCGTTCCGGTCAGAGGCAGTGCCGGCACCCTGACGACGCGCTCGGGCAGTTTGAACGGAGCCAGCCCGCAGTCCTCGAGGAAGCGGCGGATCTCCCGCAGCGTCGCAGAGCCCTCCTCTCCGTCGACGACGTACAGGCACACCGTTTCGCCCAGGACGCGGTGGGGCATCGGGACGGCGGCGGCGGCGCGCACGCCGGGATGCCTCTGGACCAGAGCTTCCAGTTCGCCCGCCGGGATCTTCTCGCCGCCACGGTTGATCACGTCCTTGACGCGTCCGACGACCACGAAGTTGCCCGAGGGATGACGGTGGACCAGGTCACCGGTGCGGTAGAGGCCGTCGGAGGTGAACGAAGCGGTGTCCGTGTCGCCGTGGTAGGCCGTGATGACGCCAGGCCCCCGGGCCAGCAGCTCGCCCGTCTCCCCGTCGGAGACGGGGCGGCCCCGGCCGTCCACCACGAGAGTCTCGTCACCCGGTGAGACGGGTCGCCCTTGGGTGGAGAACACCACCTCCGGGGGGTCGTCGAGCCGGGAGAAGTTCAGCAGTCCCTCGCTCATTCCGTACACCTGCTGGATCCGGCAGCCGAAGGCGTCGCCGAGCTGCCTGGCCGTCTGCTCGTCCAGGCGGGCTCCGCCGATCTGCAGTACCTCCAGGCTCGACAGGTCGGGCCCGTGAGAGGCGGCATGTACGGTGAGCCACTGGCGGGCGACCGCAGGGGTCAGCGCGCAGTGCGTGACGCGTTCCCGCTCGATCAGCGCCATCGCGCCGGCGGGATCGCCGGGTGCGCCGAGCACGGCCTTCCCTCCGTGGGCAAGTGCGCCGAGGATTCCGGGGTGGCCGAAGGCGAAGCTGTGCGTCACGGGCAGGACCGCGAGGTAGACCGAGTCCGGTGTCAGCGCCGACGCAGTCGCCGAGGCACGGATGACATGGCCGAACGCCTCGTGCGTACGAGGGATGGGCTTGGGCGCGCCAGTGGTGCCGCTCGACAGCAGGAACAGGGCGATGTCCGAGGGGCGCCGGTGCCCGCCCGTCGCGGGAGCCGCCTCCTCGGCCGTGGCGAACTCGTCGAGGTCCAGATGGCCGCACGCCGGGTCGACGCCGCCGGAGACCAGCAGGCTCCGCACGAACGGATGGCGTTCGCGGAGTTCTTCGGCGAATCGGAGGTGGTCGAAACGGGCTTGCCGAACGGGCACGGCCATCGCTGCCGGCCGGAGCGAGGACAGCACGGGAGCGAGTTCGTGTTCGCGCAGCGTTGGCGGCGCGAGGACCGGGCGGGCGCCGAGTCGTATCAGGGCGAGCACGAGGATGACGAGTTGGGGCTGGTTGGGGAGTTGTACGAGTACGTTCTCGCCGGGGTGCGTTCCGCAGCGCGCCAAGCGGGCGGCGCAGCCTGACACCGCGGCGTCCAGTTCGGACCCGGTGAGAACCCGGCCGTCGCCGACGAGTGCCTCACGGCGGCCCCGATGCCCGTGGGTGTCCAGCACCAGTTCGTCCAGCAGCTCCGGGGACCACCAGCCGTGGCTCCGGTAGTCCGCCGGCACCCGGGGGTCCGGCCCGTTCCCGCCCAAGGCGTCGGCGAGCTGCCGCAGCGTACGGTCGTGCTCGCTCCAGAGGTCGACGCGGGTGCCGAGTCGTTCGGAGAACTCGATCTCCAGTTGCGTGATGTCGACCGAGTCGAGCCCGAGATCGGCGCGCAAGAGCGCGTCCTCGCGCAGGAGTTCCCGTTCGATGCCCAGCTCGGAGAGGACTCTTCGCACGTCGTCGATGTCCGGCAACCGGCTCTCCTCAGGGGTCGAGAAAACCTTCTGGTGGTGGGACGGCTCGGACGGAGGGTGTCACCGGCGGCGGGCCGCTCGCGTCCCGAAGCCCTGCGGCGGGCGCGCCGCGGCCGGAACCGCGGAGTCGGTCCGCCCCTCCCCCTCGGCCCGCGTCCGGTGACCGGCCGCGGCGGTCTCAGACGATGGTGAGCGTCGTCGTTCCGGTCGCGCCCGTGACACCGGTGGACAGACACTGCAGCAGTCCCGGCTGCGGAAGGACGATGACCTGGGTCGCCGAGCGGCCCTGGAAGCGGCCCTGGACGACGGTCCCGGTGAGCGTGGTGACGACCTGTCCGGCGACCGCGGTGCTGCTGCCTTCGGCCTCGATGACGCTGCTGTCGCCGGTGCTCCACGTGAAGGTCCGGGGGCCTTGGAATCCGCCGAGGAGGTCGTTGCAGCCCGCGTGGAGGGTGAACTGCTCCCCGTACGCCCCGCTCGCCACCTTGACCTCGCCGTCGACGCACGATCCGAGACGTCCGTCGGTGGTGACGTCGACGTCCCGCGGTTGGAAGGTGATCCCCGGACTGTAGGCGACGGACTCGGTTCCCTGGCACTGCAGCAGCGCGAGTGGTTCCGCGCGGGCGGGCCCGGCGGCCAGTGCGCCGGTGCAGACAACGGTGACGACGGTTGCCAGGACTGCCGAGCGTGTCCGTGATCTCATGGCGGACATGGGACGGCCTCCTTCGGGGTGAACGGTGTGATAGGGGTGATGCCCGGCACACCCGTTCGTGAGACGAGCGCGCAGGAGCAGTGAGGGGGTACGCGAAGCCCTGCGCGCTGCCCCGTGAGAACCGCGCGCCGGGTGACGCCCCCGCGCGTTCGGTTCGCCCCTTGCCGCCCGGGACGCGGGTGTGAGTCAGTGGACCGTGCGCGCGGCGAGCGGGAGGCCGGAGTCCGTGCTTTTCTTCCCCGCGGGTGGTCTTCGCGACTTCCTGGAGCGCCGCGTCGGCTTCGGATCTGGAGGATGATGCGTCCACAGGAGAGCGGCACACTGGTGGTACCGGGCGCCAGGCTTCATTTCGAAGTGCGCGGGGAGGGATCGCCGGTGCTGCTCATCGCGGGCGGCAACTCCGACGCGGCCGTCTTCAAACGCCTGGCCGGCGTCCTGGCCGCGGAGCACCGCGTCATCACGTACGACCCGCGCGGCAATTCGCGCAGCCTCCTCGACGGCCCGCCGACGGACCAGCGGATCGAGGAGCACGCCGATGACGCGTCCCGCCTGCTCGATCACCTCACCGGGCCCGGTGAATCCGCGTACGTCTTCGGAAGCTGCTCGGGCGGCCTCGTCGCACTCGAACTCGCCGTCCGCGACCAGGACCGGGTCCGTTCGACGATCGCCCACGAACCGCCCGCGATGGGACTGCTGCCGGATGCCGAGGAGTACCTGGCGTTCTTCGACGACGTCCACGAGACGTTCCTCCGCGAGGGCGTGGCGGCGGCCCTGCGCAGGCTCCAGCTCGTGTTCGGCGACGGGCCCGCGCCGACGCTGCCCGAGGCCCACGACAACACCGCGTTCTTCCTGGCCCACACCGTCAGGCCGGTCACGCGCTTCGTACCCGACCTCGGCAAGCTGGCGACGTTGGCGGACCGTGTCGTCGTCGCAGGCGGTCGCGACTCGCGCACCCACGCCGTCCACCGGCCCGCGGTCGTCCTCGCGGAGCGGCTCGGCCGTGAACGGATGCTGTTCCCCGGCGGCCACGTCGGCTACGCGAGGTACCCGGCCGAGTTCGCCAGGCGACTCGTCGGGCTGTTCGCGGCGCCGTCCGGCGCGGTGGCTCCGTCCGACGCCGGTGCGGGAGGCTGACATGCGCATCGTAATGGGGGCGCAGAACTGTGGTTTCGGTCCGGCCTCCGAACTCGTCGCGGTCTCCCGGCTGCTCTCCGGCCACGAGCGGGTGTTCGTCGGCAGCGGCGTGGCGGCGACGTTCACGCGCCGCAACCCGGACGCCTTCGACGCCGTCCGCGAGATCGACGCGACGCCCGGGAGGGGCGGGGCGGAGTTGCTCGACGACCTGCTGGAGACCTGCGACCAGGTGGTCTCGGTCATGGACGCCGACCTCGCCCTGCGGTCCGTCATCGCGCGGCTTCCGGTGGTCATGGTGGACAGCCTGTTCGGATTCTGGCGGCTCGGACGGCCGTTGGCCCAGATCCGCGACCTGTGCGCGACCCTGCCACGCTCCTCCTACGTCGCGGCAGACCGGCACCTGGCCGCGCTCTCCCCGCACGAGCGCGTCGTCGCGGCCCATCTGCTCGCCACGCACAGCGTGGTGCAGAACTTCCCGGGCGTCCCCGAGCGCGCGGCCGAGTTCGCCGCTCTCGGCGCCGGATCCGCGATCCACCTGACCGGCCCGATCATCGACCTCGAAGGGCTGAGGAACACCCCGCTCGACGCCGAACCGGAGTACGACTTGCTGGTCAACGTCGGCGGGTTCAAGAACTTCCTCCTGGACTTCGACGTCAACAACGACTACCTGCGGCTGCTTCACCGCTGGATCCCCGACCTGCTGCGGGACTGGCCCCGGTTTTCACGCGTCCTGGTCTGCGGCGGCCCTTTCGGCAGGCACCGCGAGCGGAGTGTCTCGGTCGCCGGTCGGCGGGCCGACTGCCGTCTCCTGCCGCAGCGCGACCTGCTGCGGGCGGTGGCGAGCACGCCGGGCTACCTGCTCGCCCCAGGGCTCACGGCACTCCACGAGTCGATGGTGCTCGGCCGGTTGCCGCTGGGGATCCACGAGCAGCACTACGCGCACGTCTACACCCTGCGCCGTCTCGACGGCACGCTCTTCGGCCGGAACGCCGGCCGGTTCACGGACGTCCTGCCGCACCACCGGTTGCCCGAGGACGACTTCGCCGGGACAGCGGCCCTCGTGGAGATCGCCGGCCGCGTGCGGGAGGACGAGGAGCTCTACACCGTGTTTCGCAGAACGCTCAACGAGCGGATCGAGCACCATGTCTCGTTCACTCCGGCGCGGCGGCGGCACGGTGTCGAGGAACTGCGCCGCCTGCTCGGCGGCGAGCCGGTCCACGCGGTGCTGGCCAGGATCCTCCCCCCTCGGGGCAGCGAGTGACCGGCCGACGGCGCCCGGCCCGGCAGTCGGCCTTCCCGGCATCTGGAGACGGATTGCATGCCTCGGAAGAACCCGGCCCCGCCGACTACTTCGCTCTCAGGAACCGACTGCTCGGCCCCCTGCGCAACCGGTTCCTGACCGCGGACCAGTTGTACGAGGCAGGCCGCCTCATGTGCGGCCGCCCCGAGTCCCTGTCCCTCTACGGCATCCCCGCCCCCGAGATGGGCGCCCGGGGGATCCGCATCCTGGGCCGCACCGCCGTCGAGTGCACCAAGGACCCTCACCCCGTAGCCATCGCCGGTGTCATCGCCGACATAGAGGCCACCGCCCCCGGGGCCGACGGGGAGGCGATGGTCGTCGATCTGTTCTGCGGTTCCGGAAACATCGGTCACCACCTCGGCCGCTGCCTGGGCCGCCCCGTACACGCCTCCGAACTCGACCCGGTCGTCTATGAGGCCGGCCGGCGCAATCTGGACCGTGTCGGCTCCACCGTCCGTCTTTGTCATGCGGACTACCGTGACTTGCTCGGCGCGCTTCCCGCCCGCAGCGAGCGCGACATCTACGTGGTGGAGCCCTCCTGGGGCCGGGCCTTCACCCCGGAAGGTCTCGACCTGACACGTACCTCTCCCCCGGTCCCCGAGATCATCGGGCACATCCAGCGGTCCCGCGACCACGTGCCGTGCCTGGTGGTGGTCGAGACCAGTGACCGCGTCGTCCGCGGCTCCCTCGACACCTGGTGCGGGAACGCGGTCCACCTGCGCACACTCGTCCCCAAGCCGTTTCCGCCCCATCGCACCGGCTCACGCTTCCACTTCTACCGCCTCGGCGAGAGCGCGGCCCGAGCCGTGCGGGTCATGGAGGACAACGGTCCGAACGCCCGGCGGCCGCGGGCACAGGCCGCGGAGGCGGGCGACGGCGAGCATCGCTGACCGTTCGCCCCCCTTCCGCACGACCGGGTGGAACAGGGGTTCTCCGGGCAGGGCGCGGTGCGGCGGGCCGTCGAGGAGTCGGGTCCGCCGCCGGTCGGCCTACCGGGTGAAACGCACGGGCAGGCTGAGCGGGCCGTGGATCATCATCCCCTGCCGCCAGGTGATCGCCGCCGGATGGATGTCCAGGGTCAGGTCGGGGCAGCGTTCCAGCAGGGCCGTGAAGGCGATGCTCGCCTCCAGGCGGGCCAGCGGCGCGCCCAGGCAGTGGTGGATTCCGTGGCCGAACGCCACGTGACCGCGGGCGTCGCGGGAGATGTCGAAGCGGTCGGGTACGGGGAAACGCGCGGGATCGCGGTTGGCGTCGGCCAGGGCGACGAGCACGAGTTCGCCTCCCCCGGGGATGACCGTGTCACCGATCCTCACGGGCTCGGTGGTGAAGCGGAACGTAGGAGTCTCCAGGGGGCCCTCGTAGCGCAGCATCTCCTCGATCGCGTTGTCCATGAGGGAGGGGTTCGCGCGCAGGGCGGCCAGTTGTTCCGGGTGGGTCAGCAGGGCAAGGGCGCCGTTGGAGATGAGGTTCACGGTGGTCTCGTGGCCGGCTACGAGCAACAGCCAGGCCATGCCCAGGAGTTCTTCGTGGGACAGCTTGTCGCCGTCCTGGTCCGAGCCGTGGATCAGCGCGCTCATGAGGTCGTCGCCGGGCCGCTGCCGTTTGCCCTCCACCAGCTCCGCCATGTATCGCGCCATCGAAGCCGCCGCGGCCTTGCGGACTTCGGGGTCGGGGGCGCTGATGGCATCGTTCGACCAGGTCCTGAAGGACTCCCGGTCCAGGTCCGGCACGCCGAGCAGTTCACAGATCACGGAGATCGGCAGCGGGAAGGACAGCGCCTCGACGAGGTCGGCACGCCCGTCGGGAGCGGCGAGCATCCGGTCCAGCAGCGCGTCGGTCGTCTTCTGGATGCGCGGGGCGAGTTCCGCGACCCGGCGCGCGGTGAACTCCCGGGCGACCAGTTTGCGCAGCCGTGTGTGGTCCGGCGGGTCGGCCCTCAGCATGTGCGGGCCGGAGGAGATGAAACCCAGCGGCAGGTCGGGGGAGGCCTTGCTCCAGTCCTTGGAGAGCCTGGGGTCCATGAGGGCGGCACGCCCGGCCTCGTATCCGACGACGAGCCAGGCTCGGGCCCCTCCTTCCGGCATCCGGATGCGGTGCACGGGCCCCTGGGCCCGTAATCCGGCGTACACGGGGTACGGGTCGCGGGTGAACGACTCGCCGAGCGCGGCGAGGTCGATGATGTCCATGGTGTTGTCACCTCTGTACGAGGACGGGATTCCGGTCGG
Organism: Streptomyces sp. NPDC018964; assembly: GCF_044390325.1. NCBI lineage: Bacteria > Bacillati > Actinomycetota > Actinomycetes > Kitasatosporales > Streptomycetaceae > Streptomyces > Streptomyces sp. NPDC018964. The sequence goes on along the minus strand of NZ_JBIRYZ010000034.1, from coordinate 925 downwards.
GGAGGGCACATCACGTTCGCCCGGGCCTGTGGGGCTTGACGCGTTGTGGCCCGTGGGGTCCGGCTCGGGACCGCAGCCGGCCGTGGCGGCCGGTGCCGGGAACGGCGAGGTTCCGCTTCAGGAGCGGTTCGCGCTGTCGGCGGGGCGGCGGACCCTCAGGTCGAAGGCGAAGGCGGGGTCGCACGCCAGGTCGACCCGCTGTCCCAGAGCGCTCACGGTGACGGCAGCCGACAGAGGCGTCCTCCACCCCTTCGCCGTGACCTGGCCGAACGGCTCGTCGTACACCTCGTGAACCCGCTCGCGTGGGCCGGCGGGGGCGTAGGAGCCGTTGATGGCGACCGTCCGGGAGGGTCCGGCCGCCTCTTCCTCCGGTTCGACGTCCACGCGCAGTCCGCCCTCCGCTCCGGCGCAGGCGAGTACGTGCCCCTTTTCCACGGTCCGGGTGTACGGCCCCGGGGTGTCGGGCGTGGACGCCGCGGCGGGTGTGGCCGCGAGCAGTGCCGCGGTCAGGGCACCGGCCGCGGCCGGACGGATGTGATAGATCATGGCTCCCCCTATAAGTCGGATTGTAGGGGAACTTGGAGGGGTACGTGCTGTATATCTTCAGCATCCGTGGTTTCCCCCGCCGCCTCCGTTGCTCCGGGACCGGGTTCGCCAGGACAGCACGGCCGACGGCGCCGACCGGCGTCACCGGCCATGACGCCGGACGATGTCGGTCGACCCACCTGCGGGTGGTGGGCATGGCAGTGGTTGAAGCGGAACGTTTCCCCGGCCGCTTGGAAGGCGGCCTCACCATCCGCGTGCCGCCCGCCCGAGGCGCGGGGGGGGGGGGACCCCCCCCCGCGCCCCCCCCCCCCCCCCGGGGGCCCCCCAACGCAAACAAACGGAGACCCGCGGGCCCCCGCCCCCCCCCCACCCCCCCGCC
>NZ_JBIRYZ010000033.1:0-84670 GCF_044390325.1 Streptomyces sp. NPDC018964 | reverse complement strand
ATCCGCCGCTACATCATCTGGCGGAACAAGCACGCCGCCGATCAACGGCTACGCGAGGTCGTCGCCAGGGCGAACGTTGCCTGATGCGGCACTAGGAGCCCAGCCCTTCCGTCGGCAGCCCCGTCGGGAGGGAGTCGCCCTCGGCCTTGGTGTACGTCTCGGTGCCGAGGGCGCCCTCCCAGGTGACCTCCAGGGAGTCCCCGTCGACGGAGCCGACCGTGCCGTTCGCCCGCTCCTCGGTGCCGTCGCCGCACTTCAGGCGGATCGAGTGGGTTCCGGCCCGCTCCCGCGCGGTGCCGCTGCACACGGTGCCGCCCGTGGCGAAGAGGGCGGCCTCCTCGCCGTTGACCATCAGGACCACGGCCTTGCCGCCTGCCGTGGTGAGCCAGCTGCCCTCCAGCTCGCTCGCCGGGGCCGCGCTCGCGCCGGAGCCCCCGGTGCCGCCGCCGGAGTCCGCGGTCGCCGTGGTGGACGGGGTGGGACCGGCCGTGGAGTCGTCCGAGCCGCCGGAGCCGCCTCCGCCGCACGCGGTCAGCAGGAGCGTGCCGGTCAGCCCCGTGGTCACGGCCACGGCCGCGACCCGAGCGCGTCGGGAGCGCGCCCCGCGCGATGACGGCGATGCGGACCGGTACGTCACCGAAGCCTCCGAAGTCACTGCGAGCCCCCTGGCTGTGGCCGGCCCCGTCAGCCGGACGACAGCCGCCAGCTAACAGGACCCGCCCGGCACCTCACCAGCCTCCGTGACACACCTCGCACCGCATGTTCACGAAGGACCGGCGGGCCGGCGCGCACGGGAACGACGCCCGCGGAACGTGGAGGGCACACAAGGGAACACGGTGGAACACAAAGGCTCCCGCGTGCGTCTCTCAGGGAGCGGGGTTCGGCGAAACGTCCGTCGAAACGAGTACCACTCGGCCGTCGAGGCTGTAACCGGGGGAACACTCCGCGTGCACGTGCATCTGCTCGCGCATATGCACGTGAACGAAGCTATGATCCCGGTCAGTTGACCACTGCATCAATGGCCGTACCAGCCAGTGCACCAGCGGGGGAGCGACCTGTGGACCACGATGTGTACGACGGTGACGTGTACGACGGTGCCGACGCGTCCGGCGTGTACAACGGCATGACGGCCACCGGGCTGGACGGTGTGGTCTGGCAGAAGAGCCGGCACAGCAACTCGCAGGGTTCCTGCGTGGAGTTCGCCCGGCTGCCCGGCGGAGAGGTGGCCGTGCGCAACTCCCGCTTCCCCGACGGTCCCGCGCTCGTCTACACCCGCGCGGAGATCGAGGCCATGCTGCTGGGCGTGAAGGACGGCGAGTTCGACCACCTGGTGGCCGGCTGACCGGTGGCGCCGGGGCGCTCCGGAAGGGACGGAGCGGTTCGGGAGGCGCCGGCGTGCTCCGGAGGGGACGGAGTGGCTCAGGGGACGCCGACGTGCTTCGGAAGTGACCCGAGTGGCTCAGGGGGCGCCCACGCGCGTAGAACCGCGGCGCCCGGAAGCGCCGCGGTTCGTCATGCGCCGGGACGGAGGCGGCCGACGGAGCGCGGGAGCCGGAACAGGGCCCAGACCACCTTGCCGCTCGGCACGTCGGCCATCGGGTGCCAGCCCCAGCTGTCGCTGAAGGACTCGACCAGGAACAGCCCCCGGCCCGACTCGGCGGAGGAGTCACCCGGCGCGCGGGCGACGGGGCTGTCGTCGCTGGGGTCGCGCACCGCGCACACCAGCCGCTCGGTCCACCGCATCAGGTGCAGCCGCACCGGCAGGTCCGGTACCGCCGACCGCGGGGCGCCGGCCGGCAGACCGTGCCGCAGGGCGTTGGTGACCAGTTCGGAGACGACCAGGCACACGTCGTCGAAACGGTCACCCAGGCCCCACTGGTCGAGGGTCGTGCGGGTGAACCGCCGGGCGTCCCGGACCGCTTCGTGACGGGCGGGGAGGGCGCAGGAGGCGGCATCGGACGCGGCCGCGAGGTTCAGCGGCGGAAGGCCCTGCCGTAACGGCTCGAGCATGGTCGATCCATTCGTCCCCATGCGAGGCACTCCCGGGAATTCGCGGTCGTAGCGAGGCGGCGGTGGTGCGGAGACCATGGTTTCGGATGCGTACAGCAGATGCAAGGGCAGATGCACGTGCAGCTGACCGAAATCGTCCCTGCCGTACTGGTTTGTTGGCCAATTTTTCCGTCATCTTCCGGTCCTCTTCCGGCTGTTCCCTTGCCTCCTCGTTGCTCCTCCCTTCTCCCTCCGTGCCCGTTCCGTACTCCTTCCCGGCCGGAGCCCCGGCCGGATTCCGTTTCCGTAATCGGGCGAGTACTGCTCGAAGTGTTTTAGTGGCAGACTGCGGGCCCTGAAGACGTTGGGGAGGCTGGCGAACGTGAGCGCGGGAGAGCCGGGATCGGTGGTGCGGCGCATGCTGCTCGGATCACAACTCAGGCGACTGCGTGAGGCGCGGGGGATCACGCGTGAGGCGGCGGGCTACTCGATCCGCGCCTCCGAATCGAAGATCAGCCGGATGGAACTGGGCCGGGTGAGCTTCAAGACCAGGGATGTCGAGGATCTGCTGACGCTGTACGGCATCACGGACGAGCAGGAGCGCCTGTCGCTGGTCTCCCTCGCCAAGGAGGCCAATGTGGCGGGCTGGTGGCACAGTTACTCGGACGTGCTGCCGAGCTGGTTCCCCACGTACGTGGGCCTGGAGGGGGCCGCCTCGCTGATCCGGGCGTACGAGGTGCAGTTCGTGCACGGCCTGCTGCAGACCGAGGAGTACGCCCGCGCGGTGGTGCGCCGCGGCATGAAGGGGGCGAGCGACGAGGACGTCGAACGGCGGGTGACGCTGCGCCTGGAGCGGCAGAAGTACCTGGTCTCGGAGAACGCCCCCGAGTTCCACGTCGTCCTCGACGAGGCCGCCCTGCGCCGGCCGTACGGCGACCGCGCGGTGATGCGCGGCCAGCTCCAGCACCTCATCGACGTCTCCGAGCGGCCCAACGTCCGGCTGCAGGTCGTGCCGTTCAGCCTCGGCGGGCACTCCGGCGAGTCGGGCGCGTTCACCATCCTCAGCTTCCCCGAGTCCGACCTGTCGGACGTCGTGTACCTGGAGCAGCTCACCAGCGCGCTGTACCTCGACAAGCCCGAGGACGTGGCCCAGTACGAGAAGGCGCTCAAGGAACTCCAGCACGACAGCCCGGGCCCCGCGGAGAGCCGGGACCTCCTGCGGGGACTGCTGCACATGTCCTGAGCACGCCACAACTCACGTGAAACACAAGTACGATGACGTTCGATCAGATCACGCGGTCGATCAGTGCTCCGCTGGTGCAGCAAGGGATCGAGGGATCACATGTCGTCGTACTTCACCGACCTGGCTCAGCAGTACATCGACGGTGAGTGGCGCCCGGGCACCGGTTCCTGGGACATCATCGACTTCAACCCGTACGACGACGAGAAGCTCGCGTCGATCACGACGGCCACGGTCGACGAGGTCGATCAGGCGTACCGGGCGGCCGCCCGCGCGCAGAAGCAGTGGGCGGCGACCAACCCGTACGCGCGCCGCGCGGTGTTCGAGAAGGCGCTCAGGCTGGTCGAGGAGCGCGAGGAGGAGATCTCCGAGGCGATCGTCGCCGAGCTCGGCGGCACCCGCCTGAAGGCCGCCTTCGAGCTGCACCTCGCCAAGGAGTTCCTGCGCGAGGCGGTCCACCTGGCGCTGCGCCCCGAGGGCCGGATCGTCCCCTCGCCGGTGGACGGCAAGGAGAACCGCGTCTACCGCGTGCCCGTCGGCGTCGTGGGCGTGATCAGCCCGTTCAACTTCCCCTTCCTGCTCTCCCTGAAGTCGGTCGCCCCCGCGCTCGCGCTCGGCAACGGCGTGGTGCTCAAGCCGCACCAGAACACACCGGTCGTCGGCGGCTCCCTGGTCGCGAAGATCTTCGAGGACGCGGGCCTGCCCGGCGGTCTGCTCAACGTCGTCATCACCGACATCGCGGAGATCGGCGACGCCTTCCTGGAGCACCCGGTGCCGAAGGTCATCTCCTTCACCGGTTCGGACGCGGTCGGCCGCCACGTGGCCACCGTCTGCGCCTCCCTCTTCAAGCGCTCGGTCCTCGAACTCGGCGGCAACAGCGCCCTGGTGGTCCTCGACGACGCCGACCTCGACTACGCCGTGGACGCGGCCGTCTTCAGCCGGTACGTCCACCAGGGCCAGGTCTGCATGGCCGCCAACCGCGTCCTGGTCGACCGGTCGGTCGCCGACGAGTTCACCGAGAAGTTCGTCGCCAAGGTCGGGTCCCTCAAGTCCGGCGACCCGCGCGACCCGGAGACGGTCGTCGGCCCGCTGATCAACTCCCGGCAGGCGGACGCCGTGTCCGGCGTGGTCGAGCAGGCGCTCGCGGAGGGCGCCACCGCCCTGGTCCGGGGCGCGCGCAGGGACAACCTGGTCGAGCCGTCCGTCCTCACCGGCCTGCCCGCCGACTCGGCCCTGCTGCGGCAGGAGGTCTTCGGGCCCGTCGCGTTCCTCGTCCCGTTCGACGGCGAGGAGGAGGCCGTGCGCATCGTCAACGACACCCCGTACGGCCTGAGCGGCGCCGTGCACACCGGTGACGTCGAGCGCGGGGTGAACTTCGCCAAGCGGATCGACACCGGCATGTTCCACGTGAACGACGGCACCGTGCACGACGAGCCGATCGTCCCCTTCGGCGGCGAGAAGCACTCGGGCATCGGCCGGCTGAACGGCGACGCCATGCTGGACGCCTTCACCACGGTGAAGTGGATCTCGGTGCAGCACGGCCGGAGCGGCTTCCCGTTCTGAGCGGGCCTCGAGCGGGCAGGGTGGCCCCCGGGACAGGCCCTCTGGGGGCCTAGGCTGGGCACATGTCAGTGATCCGTCTCCTGGTGCTCGGCGCGGTGCGCCAGCACGGGCGGGCCCACGGGTACCAGGTGCGCAACGACCTGGAGTACTGGGGCGCGCACGAGTGGTCCAACGCCAAGCCCGGCTCGATCTACCACGCGCTGAAGCAGATGGCGAAGCAGGGGCTGCTGCACGCGCACGAGATCGCGCCGTCCACGGCCGGCGGCCCGCCGCGCACGGAGTACGAGATCACCGAGCAGGGCACCGAGGAGTACTTCCGGCTGCTGCGGGAGGCCCTGACCTCCTACGACCAGAAGCCGGACGTGCTGTCGGCGGGGCTCGGGCTCATGGTCGACCTGAAGCGCGAGGAGGCGCTGGCGCTCCTCGAACAGCGGATGCGTTCCATCGGGGAGTGGCGCAAGGCCGTCACCGAGTACTACGTGCCCGAGGACGGCCCCGGTCAGCTGGGCCACATCGGGGAGATCATGGACTTCTGGATCCACTCCGCCGACACCGGCGCCGAGTGGACCCGCGCCCTCATCGAGCGCATCCGGGGCGGCGCCTACACCTTCGCCGGAGAGGGCGAGCCGTTCGTCGGCGTCCTGGCCGAGGGCGAGGAGAACCCGTACGGGACGGGGGAGCGGCATCCCGGGGACGACCGTTAATCAAGTTTGACTAGAGGAGGGCGCGGGTATACGGTCCGGGCTGGTAGTCAAATTTGACTGGCGAGGGAGTTTCTGTGTCCGACGCGGCGATCACCGTCGAGGAAGCACACAAGACATACAAGGGCGGTGGCAGCGGACCCGCACTGGACGGGCTCGACCTCACGGTCGCGCGCGGCACGGTGCACGGAGTGCTCGGCCCGAACGGCGCGGGCAAGACCACCCTGGTGAGGATCCTGGCCACCCTGCTGCGGCCCGACGCGGGCCGGATCGAGGTGGCGGGACACGACGTCGTGCGCGAGGCGTACGCCGTACGGCCGCGCATCGGCCTGCTCGGCCAGCACGCGGCGCTCGACGAGGAACTCGGCGGCCGGCAGAACCTGGAGCTGTTCGGCCGGCTGCACCACCTGGGCGCGCGACGCGCACGCGCGCGTGCCGACGAACTGCTGGAGCGCTTCGAGCTCTCCGGCACCGGACGCAAGGCGGTCAGGCAGTACAGCGGCGGCATGCGCCGCCGGCTGGACCTCGCCGCCTCCCTGATCACCGAACCGGAGGTGCTCTTCCTGGACGAACCGACCACGGGCCTCGACCCTCCCCCAGTTCTCGGCTTCGCTCGAACCGGGGGGACCCCCATGGCCGCGCGGAGGTGTGGGACTCCGTCCGCTCCCTGGTCGGCGGCGGTACGACGGTCCTGCTCACCACCCAGTACCTGGAGGAGGCCGACCAGCTCGCCGACCGCATCTGTCTGGTGGACGCCGGCCGGGTCGTCGCCGACGGCACGCCGGACGAGCTCAAGGCGGCCGTCGGCGGCGACCGCATCGACGTCGTCCTGCGCGACGCCGGACACCTGGGCGCGGCCGCCGCCCTGCTGCCCGTACCGGAGGACGCGGTCACCGTGGACCCCGACCGGCGGCTGCTCAGCGCCCCCGTCACCGACCGCATGGCCGCCCTGGCCGGGGTCGTCCGCGCGCTGGAGGAGGCTGGCGTCGAGGCCGAGGACATCGCCCTGCGCAGGCCCACGCTCGACGAGGTGTTCCTGCGGCTGACCGGGCACGACGACCGGGTGAAGGAGGCCGCGTGACCACCATGACGTACGCCCTGACCGACTCCTGGACCATGACCCGCCGCGAACTCGCCCGCTGGGGGCGGCAGCCGGTCGCGGTGGTGGTGAACCTGGTCTTCCCGGTGATGCTGCTGCTGATGTTCGGCTACCTGGTCGGCGGCGGCCGGGGCGTGAGCGGCGACTACCTCGACTTCCTGGTGCCCGGCATGCTCGCGCTCACCATGGCCTTCGGCCTGGAGGGCACGATGATCGCCGTCACCCGGGACCTCGACAAGGGCGTCATCGACCGCTTCCGCTCCATGCCCATGGCCAACGGCGCGGTCCTGGTGGGCCGTTCCGCCGCCGACATGCTCCAGTCGGTGCTCGGCCTGGCGGCGCTCCTCGCCGTCGCCGCCGCGCTCGGCTGGCGCGCCCAGGGCGGCCCGGCGGGCTTCCTGGGCGCCGTGGGACTGCTGCTGCTGTTCCGGTTCGCCATGCTGTGGATCGGCATCCACTTGGCGCTGGTCGCCGGGAAACCGGAGCTGGTGCAGGCCGTGCAGATCCTGGTCTGGCCGGTCGGCTTCCTGTCCAACGCCTTCGCCGCTCCCGAGTCCATGCCGGACTGGCTGGGCATGGTCGTCGAATGGAATCCCCTGTCCCGGACCGCCACCGCCGTGCGCGATCTGTTCGGCGGCCCCGGCGGCGAACCGGGCCACGTGGGGGCCGCCGTCGTCTGGCCGCTGGTACTGCTGGCGGTGTTCTTCCCGCTGGCGGTACGCCGCTTCGCGCGGCTCAGTCGGTGAGGGGACCTCAGCCACCCGGATTCGTACCGGCGTCGAGATCCGTGTACACGCGCAGGCGGGCGCCCCTGCTCTCCGCGATGCGGCACACGTCGGTCAGGGACTCGCCCATGCGGGCGAGGAGGTAGCGGAGCTGGACGGCGGTCACGCGCTCCTCGTCGTGGAGCATGTCGGCGAGGTGGGTGAGCAGATCGGCCGCCATGTCGAGCTGGACGCCCTCGGCGATGTCGGCGGCCCGGGAGAGGCGTCCACTGCCGTCGGTCAGGAGGTAGCAGGGCTTGCCTTCGGGGCTCGGCCAGGGCAGGAGGCGGGCGGGGGTGAGGGCGTGGTGCGTCATGTGGTCAGTCCCAGGCGGTGAGTCGGGTACGGGGGCAGGTGGACGCCCTGAGGGGCGATCAACAGGGAACAGCGCCGGGCTTGTCGGCGCCGTTCCCGCTCCCGGCGCTCGTGCGCGATGACATAGGGGCGTACGAGGCTGTGGTCCTCGCCGCGGAGGGGGCGTGCGCCGAGCCGGCGCGGGGCCGGGCCCTCGGCGGGCGGGGGCGGGAGGTCGTATCCGTCCCGTGCGTCGAGCCGGCGTCGTCCGGTGGCGGGGGCGATGAGGCCGAGCAGCGGTTCGAGGAGACGGGCGATGAGGCCGAGCATGGGATGACTCCGTGATCGATGTCGCTCTCTGTGGTGATCCGCATACAGAGTGGAACGGCCCGTATTAGGCTCGCCAGGGGGTTCGGGGTGACGGAGCATTTGTCACAGAGGGGTTGATCTCGTGGGCACCAACTACGGCGACTGACTCAAGGAACAGCGCGAGGCGGCCGGGCTGACGCAACAGCAACTGGCCGAGGCCGCGGTCATGACTCGAACGCACATCGCGCACATCGAGGCGGGGCGCCGGGTGCCGTCACGGGAGGACGCGCGGCGGCTGGACAACGCGCTGAACACGGGAAATGTACTGAGTCGCTTCCTGCCGCAGGAGGAAGCGGCGGTCGCCGACTACTTCGAGGCGGCCCGGCTGCTCGAACAACAGGCGGTGATGATCCGGGAGTTCGCCCTGTCGTTCGTCCCGGGCATCCTGCAGACGGAAAGGTACGCGCGTGCGGTTCTGAGCACGTCGTTCCCTCCGGTGAGTGAAGAGGAATGTGACAGGCTCGTTGTCACACGCCTTGAGCGGGCGAAGGTACTGGATGACCCGGTCACGCCCGTAGTGTGGGCGCTGCTGGACGAGGCGGTCCTACGGCGGGTCGTGGGTGGCCCGGAAGTCATGGCGGAGCAGATCACACATCTGGTTCGGCTGGTCGAGCGGCGCCGCGTACGGGTGCATGTGGTCCCCTACGGAGTTGGTGCGTATCAGCTACTCCAGGGCTTGGTCACGCTGATGTCCTTCGAGGACCAACCACCCTTGGCGTACTCGGAGGGCGTCCAAGTGGGCAAGGTGCACGACTCTCCGTCTGTGGTCACACGCCTTGAGGGAGCCTACGATCTGGCACTGAGCGACGCGCTGTCACTCAAGGAGTCCGTCGCCATGATGCAGGCGATTGCGAAGGAGTACGGACGTTGTGACTGAGCCCCTCATAGCGGATGGTGCCTTGCTGGGTGGTTGGCGGAAGTCGTCGTACAGCGGCCCGGAGGGTGGCAGCTGCCTCGAAGTGCTAGATGGCCACCCTGCGGGAGTTCCCGTACGCGACTCCAAGAACCCCCACGGGCCCGCCTTGATCATTCCGGGGTCCGCCTGGTCGGCGTTCGTCACGGCGGTCAGGAGCGGCGGCTTCCCCTCCTGACCAGGGCGCCATGGGCGTGTCGGGCAGCCGGTGCCTGGGCGGCGCCTCGGTCATCGGGTCTCTCCTTCGTGGATACCCCTGCCTTCAGGCAGGGGTGGGGGTACCTCCCGCTTGCGGGGGAGAAACGAAGCTCCTGCGGAGCAGGGAAGGAAAAGCCGGTTAGCCGCCAGGGCGGACCGGTGTCCACCCTCAACTGCCCGCACTCCGTCACAAACTGATGGAGTAGTAGGTGAACCGTGAAGACCCCCCACGTGAAGCGGGCGTTCAAGTACCGCTTCTATCCGACCGATGCGCAGGCAGCCGAGCTGTCGCGCACGTTCGGCTGCGTGCGGAAGGTCTACAACCTCGCCCTCGCGGCGCGCACGGAAGCATGGACGCGGCAGGAACGGGTGAACTACAACCAGACGTCGGTGATGCTGACGGCCTGGAAGAAGACCGAGGAACTCGCGTACCTCAACGAGGTCTCCTCCGTCCCGCTCCAGCAGGCCCTGCGGCACCTTCAGACGGCGTTCACCAACTTCTTCGGCAAGCGCGCCAAGTACCCGCGCTTCAAGTCGCGGAAGAAGTCGCGGAAGTCGGCGGAGTACACCACCAGCGCGTTCCGGTTCCGCGACGGGAACATAACTCTGGCGAAGATGGCGGAGCCGCTCGACATCGTGTGGTCCCGTCCGCTCCCCGAGGGTGCGTCCCCGTCCACGGTGACCGTGTCCCAGGACGCGGCCGGACGCTGGTACGTGTCTTTGCTGTGCGAGGACCCGTCCGTCCAGCCGCTCCCCGCCGCCAACGCGGCCGTCGGCATCGACGTCGGGCTCGACCACCTGCTGACCCTCTCGACCGGCGAGAAGGTCTCCAACCCTCGGCATGAGCGACGTGACCGCGTCCGCCTCGCCAAGGCCCAGCGGCAGCTTGCCCGCAAGGCCAAGGGCGACGGAGCGAACCGGGCCAAGGCCCGCCGGAAGGTCGCGAAGGTCTACGCCCGGATCGCCGACCGCAGGCGTGACCACCTGCACAAGCTCACCACTCGGCTCGTTCGTGAAAACCAAACGATCGTGATCGAGGACCTCACCGTCCGGAACATGGTGAAGAACCGGAGCCTGGCACGCGCCATCAGCGATGCGGCGTGGTCGGAGTTTAGGAGCATGCTGGAGTACAAGGCCCAGTGGTACGGCCGCGAAGTGATCGCGATCGACCGCTGGTTCCCCTCCTCCAAGCTGTGCTCGACCTGCGGCACCTTGCGGGACAAGATGCCGCTGAACGTCCGCACCTGGACGTGTGACAGCTGTGGGACGACCCATGACCGGGACGTGAACGCGGCGAAGAACATCCTGGCCGTCGGGCTGACGGCGTCTGTCTGTGGAGCCGGTGTAAGACCTCAACGGAGTACTCCGGGCGGGCAGTCGGCGATGAAGCAGAAACCCCTACGGCGCGAGCCGTAGGAATCCCCCTCCTTCAGGAGGGGGAGGAAGTCAAGTCCCCGACCGGATTGGCCGGCCCCAGGAAGGGATTGACGGACACGGGGCGCTCGTCGTGCTGCGGGCCTTTGTGGAGTGGCACGGGGTCTCCTTGGTCTCGGGGGTGGGGAGGGGGAAGGTCATCGCACGGCTGTCCCGTCCTCCCGGAGCTGCATCAGCGGGCGGCCCGTCACCAGCAGCCAGGCCGGCAGCGAGGCGACGCACAGGAGGACGAGGATCCCGGGGGAGGCGACCAGGACGGCGGCGACGAACAGGCTCACCCAGCCCTGCCGGGTGATGGCCAGCAGGATCCCCAGCACCCCCGCCGACACGCCCACCGCCGGCTGCACCCCGGGCACCAGCGCGTGCGCGCACAGTCCGAGCGCGGTGCCGACGAACACCGCCGGGAAGATCCGCCCGCCCCGGAAGCCGCAGGACGCGGCGACGAGCAGCGCGGCCAGCTTCACCACCGTCATCGTGGCGAACCCGCCCGCCGACCAGCCGTCGGGATCGCGCGCCAGCTCCGCGATCTCGTCGAGCCCTTTGAACAGCGTCAGGTGCCCGCCCAGTGCCGCCAGGGCGCCCAGCACCACGCCACCGGCAGGGAGCATCAGCATCGGGTGCCGCAGCCGCGCGAAGACCCCATGGACGTACGGGAAGGCGTACACGGCGCACAGGCCGAGCAGCGCGCCCACCGGGGCCACCACGAGGGACGCCAGCAGGTCGCCCCAGCCGGGCCGCCCGAACGGCGGCAGACGCAGGTCGAAGCTCGGCTCCGACACCAGCGTCACGGTGAGCGCACCGGCCCCGGCGGCGGCCAGCGGCGCGAAGAGGCTGTCCCACAGCCGCCCCTTGATCCGCTGCCCGGCCAGCGCCTCGGAGATGACCAGTGCCGCGGCCACCGGCGTACCGAACAGCGCGCCGATCGTCCCGGCCTCCGCCAGCGCCACCCAGCCGCGTTCCTGGGTCTGCGGGAAGAACCTGAGGCCCGCCCAGACCGCCAGCGAGACGTTCACGGCGATGATCGGGTTCTCGGGCCCCAGACTGGGCCCGCCGGCCAGCACGAACGCGGTCGCCAGCAGCAGCCCCGGCAGCACCGCGGGCGGCAGTACCGGCGCGTCGAGACCGGTGGTCGCCGGATCGGGGCCCGCGTGACCCGGTACCTTCCACACGACCAGTCCGACCACGATCCCGGTGGCGACGAGCACCACGAACATCCACGGCACGGAGTACCCGCCGACACCGAGGGAGTCCGGCAGGTCCTGCCAGAGCACGTCCTGCAGCCCCTCGGCCACCGTGCTCACCCCCACCAGGATCAGACTGGTCACCACGCCCACGACCAGCGCGGGGACGACGGTCGGCAGCAGGGCGCGTGCCGGAGCGGCGGGGGGTGCCTGCTGCGAGCTGTCCTGGGCCACGCGCACACGATAAACGGACAAGCCAGACGAATCCGTCACCGGCTTGCACCTCACGCCACGTGAGGTCCCAGGCTGGAGCGCGTACCCAGAAGGGAGCGGAAGTGAGCTACTCCGTGGGACAGGTGTCCGACTTCGCCGGTGTCACCGTGCGCACCCTGCACCACTACGACGACATCGGCCTGCTCGTGCCCAGCGAGCGCAGCCACGCGGGGCACCGGCGTTACAGCGACGCCGACCTCGACCGGCTGCAGCAGGTCCTGTTCTACCGCGAGCTCGGCTTCCCGCTCGACGAGGTCGCCGTCCTGCTCGACGACCCGGACGCGGACCCGCGCGCGCACCTGCGCCGGCAGCACGAACTGCTGACCGCCCGGATCGAGAAGCTGAGGAAGATGGCGGCGGCCGTGGAGAACGCCATGGAGGCACGCAAGATGGGGATCAACCTCACGCCCGAGGAGAAGTTCGAGGTGTTCGGGGACAAGGACCCCGAGCAGTACGCCGAGGAGACCGAGGAACGCTGGGGCGACACCGAGGCGTACGCCGAGTCGCAGCGCCGCGTCGCCCGGTACACCAAGGAGGACTGGAAGCGCGTCCAGGCCGAGGTCGACGACTGGCAGGAGCGGTACACCGCCCTGGTGGCCTCCGGGGGACGGCCGTCAGACGAGGTCGCCATGGACCTCGCCGAGGAACACCGGCAGCACATCAGCAAGTGGTACTTCGAGGTGCCGTACGAGATGCACATGTGCTTCGGGGAGATGTACGTCTCCGACGAGCGGTTCAAGGCGTACTACGACTCCATGCGGCCCGGCCTCGCCGAGCACCTCAAGGAGGCGATCGTCGCCAACGCCGCGCGGCACACCTCCTGAGCGTCGTGGCCCGGCTCACATCCGGGCCACGACCTGCGGGTTGTCTCCCGCACCACGGCTCACAGCTTTCTCCGGGGCGGGGGACAGGGCATCCTGGGTACCCCCGCGGAACCTGGGTCCCGACGGCTGCGTTCATAATTTGGGCAGCCAGCCCAGCCCTTACCCCCCAGCTGCAGGAGCCACATCCCCGTGACCACGCTTGCGCTCGGCCCTGAGTGGCTGAGCCCGGACTACCTGATCGAGACCTTCAGCCTCCCCGGCATCCTGCTGATCGTCTTCGCGGAGTCCGGACTCTTCGCGTTCCTGCCCGGTGACTCCCTGCTGTTCACGGCGGGTCTCTTCGTGGCCGAGGGCAACTACATCAGCCAGCCGCTGTGGCTGGTGTGCACGCTGATCGTGATGGCCGCCGTCATCGGCGACCAAGTCGGTTACATGATCGGCAAGTTCTTCGGACCCAAGCTGTTCAACCGGCCGAACTCCAAGCTCTTCAAACAGGAGAACCTGGAGAAAGCGCACGAGTTCATGGAGAAGTACGGCCCCAAGGCGATCGTCCTGGCCCGCTTCGTCCCGATCGTGCGCACGTTCGCCCCCATCGTGGCCGGCGCCGGCCGCATGAAGTACCGCACGTTCTTCGTGTACAACCTCATCGGCGGTATCGCCTGGGGCAGCGGTGTCACCCTCGCGGGCTACTGGCTCGGGCAGATCGAGTTCATCAAGACCAACGTCGAGCCGATCCTCGTCCTGATCGTCCTGATCTCCGTGGTACCGATCATCATCGAGTACCTGCGCGAGCGCGGGAAGAAGAAGCGCGCCGCCGCCGAGGCCCCGGCCGCCGCCCCCGCCCCGCAGCAGCCCCAGTACCCGGTCATGGACGACGCCACGACCCAGCTGCGCCGCATCACCCCGACCGCCCCGCAGCAGCCCCAGCAGCCCCGGCAGCAGCACTACGGCAACCAGGGGTACCCGCAGCAGGGCTACCAGCAGCAGCCCCAGCAGCCGTACGGCAACGACCAGTACTACGACCAGAACCAGCAGCAGCCCTACAACCGCGGCTACTGAAGCGCCCCGAAGGGGGCGCCCGCGCTGAGGAGCGGGTCGGAAGCGCTCCGGGTCCGGCCGGCGTGAAGGGGTGGGGGCGGAGTTGCGGAGTTACCGATATGTCGGACCGGCCGCGCTGAAAGCCGCCGTCCGGCCCGGTGACGGCGGGCGCCGGATCGGCTCGGCGGCCGACTTCGGCGACTGGATCACGGAGCGATCGGCGGCTGAGCTGACCGAACCGTTCACCTTCGTGGTCGGCACGGACGGTGTGCTCCGGCTGGCACCGCGGCGGAGCGAGCACGTGGCCTGTGCCGGTGGAGACGTGGTTCTGGGCGCCGGAGAGATCGGCTTCGTGCGCGAGGCGGACCGGTGGGCCGTGAGCGAGGTCAGCAACCAGTCCACCGGGTACTGCCCGGACGTCGGCTCCTGGGCGGCGGTCGCCCGCGCTCTGGACGCCGCGGGGATCCGGCGGCCCTCCGGCTTCACCCACGAGGTGGTGTTCCGGCGGTGCCCCGACTGCCAGGAGCACAACATCGTGCGTGAGGACGACTTCGTCTGCGTCTTCTGCGGCAGCGATCTGCCCGCGGCGTGGAACGTGGATCCCACCGTGTGACGGGCGAAGGGCCCCGCCACTCGTCGACGTCGACAACGGCTCCGGCACCGCCACCGCTCGTCCGTGAGATCTCCCCCCGGCCCGTGAACAGTGATCGTTCACAGCCCGGGATCCACTCTCGGCACACGGCCTAGAAGCCCCGCGTCCGCTTCGCCGCCCGGCGCTTCTCCGCGGACCCGATCCGCAGGAAGATCCGCGAGATCTCCGACCCGAGGTTCACCCCGATCGCGATGGCCATGGACAGGGCCACCGCCTTCGTGAGGGAGGTCAGCCCCGATTCGACCTCGTTCTGGGCGATGCCCAGCAGGCCGAAGTACGTGGCGGAACCGGGCAGCAGCGGCCCGATCGCCGCCGTGGTGTACGGCAGCGCGGACGCGAACCGGTACCGGGCCAGCAACTGTCCGAACAGGCCCACGAGGCCCGCCGCCGCGGTCGTGGAGACCACCGGGGAGATGTCGCCCGTGTAGTGCATCGCGCCGTACACCACCCAGGCGACCCCGCCGTTCAGGGTCGCCATCAGCACGGTGGACCGTTCCTGCTGGAGCAGCACCGCGAAGGCCAGGGACAGCACCATCGACGCGGCGATCTGCCACAGCGGGTCGTCGGAGACGCCGAGCGCCGCGTCCGGGTTCAGCCTGGCGCCCAGCTGCACGCCGAAGTACAGCACCGTCAGCACCCCGGCCACGATGCCCACGAAGAAGTACAGGACCTCCAGCAGACGCGCGGACGCCGTGATGTAGAAACCGGTCAGGCCGTCCTGCACACCGGCCACCAGCGCCCGTCCGGGCAGCAGGGCGAACAGCCCACCGGTGATCACCGCGGACGCCTTCACGTCCACGTGCGCCAGCGTCAGCGCCACCCCGATCGCGGCCGGCGGCATCGCGGCCACCGTGAACTGGTAGAACTCCGGCAGTCCGCGCCCCGCGCACAGCCAGGCCAGCCGGTCGCCGAGCATCGCGCCCACCGCGGCCGACACGAACACCAGGAAGCCACCGCCGACGAGCACCGACGCCGCACCCGCAAGCAGCCCGCTCGCCGCGGTCAGCGCCCAGCCGGGGTACGGGTGCCGGTTGCGGCGGATCTCCGCCAGCCGGCGGTAGGCCTCCTCCAGGGAGACGTGCGCCTCGTCGTCGCTGAGGTCGTCCACCAGCTGGTAGACGGCGGCCAGCCGGGTGTAGTCGGGGCTGCGGCGCCGCACCGTGCGCGACGCGGTGACCGGGTCGTCGACCAGGGACGGCTGGTGGGAGATCGACAGCAGGGTGAAGGTGACGTTGGGCTCGCAGCGGTCCAGACCGTAGGAGCGGCACACGGCGAACATCGCCGCCTCCACGTCCTCGGCGCCCTCGCCGCCCGCCAGCAGCAGCTCGCCGATGCGCAGGGTCAGGTCGAGCACGCGCGGCACGGCCGGCCCGGCCTCGTCGTGCCGCTGCACCGGCTCCGGCGCCGGCCGCTCGGTCACCGGCATGCGCAGCATGGTGCGCATCCGGTCCTGCCACGGCACGTCCTTGGCCAGGCTGACCAGCGGGATCCCGCTCGCCGGGGTGAACGCCGCCGACTGCTCCGCGCTGTAGGTGCTCGGCGTGCTGAACGCCGACCCCTCCGTCCCGTCCGGGGGCGGCGGGGACACCTCCAGGCCGTCGGGAACGGCGAACTCGGAGGTCGTCTCGGACTCCGTACCGGTCGCCGGGACGGCCAGCCCCTCGGGGACGGCGAACTCGGAGGTCGTCGACGACTCGGCCTCGGCCGGCGCCGCGACACCGGAGGGAGGAGTGAACGCGCTCCTCGCCTCGTCCGACTGCGGCTTGCGGTCCTCCGCGTCCCTCACCTGCTCCGCTCTCCCTTTACGACACCGTCCGCGACACCCGTCCGCGACACCGTCCGTAAACCTGCCCCGTACAGCCTCAGTATGCGCACGCACGGCAGAACGGGCCGCACGCGCGCGCGTGCGGCCCGTTCTGCCGTGCGGCGGCGGGAGGGCTCAGTGGCCGCCCGTCTCCTTGAAACGCTTGTAGGACCGCTCGATCTCCGCCTCGGCGTCCACCCGGCCGACCCAGTTGGCGCCCTCGACCGACTTGCCCGGCTCCAGGTCCTTGTAGACCTCGAAGAAGTGCTGGATCTCCAGGCGGTCGAACTCGGACACGTGGTGGATGTCCCGCAGGTGCTCCACGCGCGGGTCCGTCGACGGGACGCACAGCAGCTTGTCGTCGCCGCCGGCCTCGTCCGTCATCCGGAACATGCCGATCGCGCGGCAGCGGATCAGGCAGCCCGGGAACGTCGGCTCGTCCAGGATGACCAGCGCGTCCAGCGGGTCGCCGTCCTCGCCGAGGGTGTTCTCGACGAAGCCGTAGTCGGTCGGGTAGGCGGTCGAGGTGAAGAGCCGACGGTCCAGGCGGATCCGACCCGTCTCGTGGTCCACCTCGTACTTGTTCCGCGAACCCTTCGGGATCTCGATCGTGACGTCGAACTCCACCGGACGCTCCTCCATGATCAGCACATAGTTCTGGTGGTTAAGTGTCCCTCACGCAGGTGTGTGATCGCGAAAGGGGCTGGTGGTCGTGCCAGAGCTGAGGCCTTGGCGGGCCGCGGGACCGCATGTCGCGCGGATCGCGGACGCCGTACGGCCGCGTCTCGCCCGGGCCGCGGAGACCGTACGGCCGCGTCTGGCGCGCGTCGCCGAGGCCGTCGGGCCCCGGTCCGCGCGGCCGGACCGGCCGGGATCACCGCGGGTCCCGCGGCCGAAGACCTGGCAGTTCACCGCGACCGCCGCCACCGCCGGTCTGGCGCTGGCCGCGGGTGTGGTGACCGCCGCCGGTCCCTGGGACTCCGCGGGCCAGCGTACGGCCGAGCGGGACCGGGCCGTGGCCTTGGAAGCCGCGCGTGGCGCAGATCACGGCGGCGGCCGCGCCCACGCCGGTACGCCGCCCCACGGGTCCCAGGCCGCCCCGCCGGCCGTCCCCGTGCTCACCGGCCTCGACGGCACCGCCGCCACCGTGAGGTCGGCACCCGGCGGCGAGGCCCTCGGCACCGTTCTCGACCCGCTGCTGGGGGATCCCGCGCTCGGCAGCCGTTCCGCCGCCGTGGTCGACGTGGCCACCGGCGAACGGCTCCACGCCACCGGCTCCGGGAAGGCGCTCGTCCCCGCCTCCACCACCAAGATCGCCACCGCCGTCGCCGCGCTCTCCGCGATGGGCGCCGACCACCGCATCACCACCCGCGCGGTGTACGAGCCCGACACCGAGGAGGTCGTCCTGGTCGGCGGCGGCGACCCCACGCTCACCGCGCGGGAGGACGCCGGGGAACTCGCGAGCCTGCGCGACCTCGCCGAGCGCACCGCCGCCGCCCTGGCCAAGCGCGGGGTGCGCGAGGTGACGCTGTCGTACGACACGACCCTCTACGAGGGCGCCACGCTCCACCCGATCGGGGTCAACCCGAACATCGCCGCCGTCACCCCCCTCATGGTCGACGAGGCCCGCACCGACGGCTCCACCAGCGGCCCGGCGCCGCGGGTCGCGGACCCGGCGGCCGACGCCGCGCGGAGGTTCGGCGAACTGCTGGGGGAACACGGGGTCAAGACCACGCCGCCCGGCCCGTCGAAGGCCACCACCCGCGCCTCCACCCTCGCCGCGGTCTCCTCGCCCCCGCTGGCCGCCCTCGTCGAGCGGATGCTGACCCACAGCGACAACGACCTCGCCGAGGCCCTCGCCCGCCACACCGCCCTGGCCACCGGCGAGAGCGCCGACTTCGCCGGCGCCGGTGCGGCGATCACCGCCCGCCTGGAGCAGCTCGGACTGTCCACGAAGGGCGCGGACATCAAGGACGGCAGCGGCCTCGACCGGCGCGACAAGCTCACCGCCGACCTCCTCACCGACCTGCTCGTCAAGGCCGGCGACCCGACCCACCCCGAGCTGCGCCCCGCCCTCACCGGCCTGCCCGTCGCCGGCTTCACCGGTACCCTCGCCGGCCGCTACACCGACGGCGCGGCCGGTGTCGTACGCGCCAAGACCGGCACGCTCACCGGCGTGAACACCCTGGCGGGCACGGTCGTCGACAAGGACGGCCGCCTGCTGGCCTTCGCCTTCCTGGCGAACGGCACCACCGACCCGACAGCGGCCCAGTCGGCCCTCGACAAGGCGGCCACGGCCCTGGCGGAGTGCGGCTGCCGCTGACCCCTTCAGGGGCGCGGGGACCAGTAGGGGCGCGGGGAACTGCGCAAGGGGGTCTGGGGCGGAGCCCCCAGGGACGATGGAGGTACCTCCCGCTCGAGCGAAGCCGAGAGCGGGGGAGGGAAGGGGCGGCGGGGGGCGAGAAACCGAGAGCTACGAGGAACGGCCCGCGCCCGCCGGTCACCCACCCCGGCGCCGACGCTCCCGGACCACCTCGGTCACCTCGCCGTCCTGCCCGAAACCGGGCCACTCACGTACCGTTGACGCATGACGAGCATCGGTGGTGCTGCCTCTTCCGGGATGGTCGACTGGAACCTCGCGGTCGCGACCGCGACCCGCCTCATGCGGCCGGGCCCCGACGTGAGCCGCGACGAGGCCAGGGCCGTCGTCGCGGAACTGCGCCGGCACGCGAAGGCCTCGGAGGAGCACGTCCGGGGCTTCACTCGTCTGGGCACCGAGGAGACCCACGACACCCCCGTCCTCGTCGTCGACCGCCCCGGCTGGGTCCGGGCCAACGTCGCCGGCTTCCGCGAACTGCTCAAACCGCTCCTCGACAAGATGCAGGAACGACGCGGCACCGGCCCCGGCAACGTGGTCCTCGGCGCCGTCGGCGGCAAGGTCACCGGCGTGGAGCTGGGCATGCTGCTGTCCTTCCTCGCCTCCCGCGTCCTCGGCCAGTACGAGACCTTCGCCCCCGCCACCCGCGACCTCCCGGCCGGTGCGAACGGCGGCGGCCGGCTGCTGCTCGTCGCCCCCAACATCGTCCACGTCGAACGCGAACTCGACGTCGAACCGCACGACTTCCGCCTGTGGGTGACCCTCCACGAGGAGACCCACCGCACCCAGTTCACCGCCGTGCCCTGGCTGAGGGACCATCTGGAGGGGGAGATCCAGTCGTTCCTGGGGGAGACCGACGTCGATCCCATGACCGTCCTGGAACGCGTCCGCGAAGCCGCCCAGTCCCTCGTCGGCGGCCGCCCCGAGGGCGAGGAGGGCGACGACGGGCACTCCCTCGTCGAACTCGTGCAGACCCCCGCCCAGCGCGAGATCCTCGGCCGCCTCACGGCCGTGATGTCCCTCCTGGAGGGGCACGCCGACTTCGTGATGGACGGCGTCGGCCCCCAGGTCGTGCCGAGCGTCGCCGAGATCCGGGAGAAGTTCCAGCAGCGCCGCGCCAAGGGCGCCTCCCGCCTCGACATGGCCCTGCGCAAGCTGCTCGGCCTGGACGCCAAACTCCGTCAGTACCGCGACGGCGAACGCTTCGTGCGGGCCGTCGTCGAGGAGGTCGGCATGGACGGCTTCAACCGGGTGTGGACCTCGCCCAACACGCTCCCCACCAAGGCGGAGATCGCCAAACCGGCGGACTGGATCACCCGGGTGCACCGCAAACCGGAAGCCTGAGCACCGCGCACCGTCATGCTCCGCGCACGGCCGACGGCAGACAAACGCCCCTCCAATCACCCGTCCGAGGGACCGTGAGCCCTGAGTAGGCGTGCAATGCTCGGGGAACGGCCCGGTTCTGTCACCATCTACACACTCTGAGTGACCGAACCTCGGGCTCAGCCCCCCCCGACAATTTCATGAAGGGAACCGGACATGGGTCCCCATCCTGCGGTCGCGGCGATACGTCTGGCGGTCCGCCGCGTCCTGAACGACATCCTCGACGACCACGGCCGGGCCCCCGGCCGCACACCGCACGAACGGCCCCCCTCGCCGCTCGTGCTCGTGGCCTGCTCCGGCGGCGCGGACTCCATGGCGCTCGCCTCCGCCCTCGCCTTCGAAGCCCCCCGCCTCGGCGTCCGCGCCGGCGGCGTCACCGTCGACCACGGCCTCCAGGCGGGTTCCGACCTGCGCGCCGCCGAAGTCGCCTCCCGCCTGCGCGAACTCGGCCTCGACCCCGTCGAGTCCGTCGCGGTCACCGTCGGCCGCGACGGCGGACCCGAGGCCGCCGCCCGGGACGCCCGCTACGCCGCCCTGGACGCCGCCGCCGAACGGCACGGCGCCGCCGCCGTCCTGCTCGGCCACACCCGCGACGACCAGGCCGAGACCGTCCTGCTCGGCCTCGCCCGCGGCTCCGGCATCCGCTCCCTGTCCGGAATGGCCGCGGTCTCGGGGGCCGGCGGCCGTTACCGGCGCCCCTTCCTCCAGCTCGACCGGCAGACCGCCCGCAAGGCCTGCATGGTCCAGTCCCTGCCCGTCTGGGACGACCCGCACAACGCCGACCCCGCCTACACCCGCTCCCGGCTCCGCCACGAGGGCCTGCCCGCCCTGGAGAAGGCCCTCGGCAAGGGCGTCGTCGAGGCCCTCGCCCGTACGGCCCAGCTCTCCCGCGACGACGCCGACGCCCTCGACGCCTGGGCCGGCCGGGTGGCGGCCGGCGTCCGCGACGCCGACGGCCGACTGGAGTGCGCCGCGCTGCACGACCTGCCGCCCGCCGTGCGCCGCCGGGTGCTGCGCCGGGCCGCCATCGAGGCCGGAGCGCCGGCCGGTTCGCTGTTCGCCCGCCACATCGAGGAGGTCGACCGGCTGATCACCGGCTGGCGCGGTCAGGGGGCCATCAATCTCCCCGGCCGGGTCGTCGCCCGTCGGCAGGGTGGCAGACTGGTGATTCGGCAGGGCTGAATCCGGACCCCACCGACCCGTACGAGCCGCGGGACGGACCGGACCGGCCGGTGGGACGACCGAAAGTGATGCGGGTGGACGCGAAAGACATGGGTGCCGACCTCGAGAAGGTGCTCATCACCAAGGAAGAGATCGACGCCAAGCTGGCGGAGCTGGCGGCGAAGATCGACGCGGAGTACGCGGGCAAGGACCTGCTGATCGTCGGCGTGCTCAAGGGCGCGGTGATGGTGATGGCGGACCTCGCGCGGGCGCTGTCCACCCCCGTCACGATGGACTGGATGGCCGTGTCCTCGTACGGGGCGGGCACCCAGTCCTCCGGTGTGGTGCGGATCCTCAAGGACCTCGACACCGACATCAAGGGCCGGCACGTCCTGATCGTCGAGGACATCATCGACTCCGGACTGACCCTGTCCTGGCTGATCTCCAACCTCGGCTCGCGCGAGCCCGCCTCCCTCAAGGTGTGCACGCTGCTGCGCAAGCCCGACGCCGCCAAGGTCGCCATCGACGTGGAATGGGCCGGCTTCGACATCCCCAACGAGTTCGTCGTCGGCTACGGCCTCGACTACGCCGAGAAGTACCGCAACCTCCCGTTCGTCGGTACGCTCGCGCCCCACGTCTACGGCGGCTGAACCTCGGGGCCCGGTCCGCCGTACGGTGATCGGGAACCCCGGCGGGCTCCGCGGCGTTGGAGCATGCGTGGACGCGATCGCCGGCTGTCCCTCGCAGCTTCGGGGGACAATGCTGGGGTACCGTCCGAAGAACAGTCTTTATCAAACTCACTATGGCAGGAGGGACGGGGCGGCACCGCTCCGTATGGATGGACGTGAAGCGATACTTCCGTGGGCCGGTCATGTGGATCGTGCTGGCCGTCCTCGCCGTGGTCGTGTTGATGCAGGTCGTCGGCTCGTCCGGCGGCTACAAGACGGTGGACACCGGCGAGGTCGTCCAGGCGATCAACGAGAACAAGGTCGAGTCGGCCAAGCTGACCACCGGTGACGAGCAGACCATCAAGGTCCAGCTCAAGGACGGCGTCGAGGTCAAGGACAGCTCGAAGATCCAGGCGAGCTACATCGGTGACCAGGGCGTCACCATCGCCAGCACCCTGCAGGACAAGTTCCAGAACAAGCAGATCCCGGACGGCTACACGGTCTCGCCGTCCAAGCAGAACCCGTTCGTGAGCATTCTGCTGTCCCTGCTGCCCTTCGTCCTCATCGTGGTCGTCTTCCTGTTCCTGATGAACCAGATGCAGGGCGGCGGCTCCCGCGTCATGAACTTCGGCAAGTCCAAGGCGAAGCTCATCACCAAGGACACCCCGAAGACGACGTTCGCCGACGTCGCGGGATCGGACGAGGCGGTGGAGGAGCTCCACGAGATCAAGGAGTTCCTGCAGGAGCCGGCGAAGTTCCAGGCCGTCGGGGCGAAGATCCCCAAGGGCGTCCTGCTCTACGGCCCGCCCGGTACGGGCAAGACCCTGCTCGCGCGTGCCGTCGCGGGCGAGGCCGGTGTGCCGTTCTACTCGATCTCCGGTTCCGACTTCGTCGAGATGTTCGTCGGTGTCGGTGCCTCCCGGGTCCGTGACCTGTTCGAGCAGGCCAAGGCCAACGCCCCCGCGATCGTCTTCGTCGACGAGATCGACGCGGTCGGCCGCCACCGCGGCGCCGGCCTCGGCGGTGGTCACGACGAGCGCGAGCAGACCCTGAACCAGCTCCTCGTCGAGATGGACGGCTTCGACGTCAAGGGCGGCGTGATCCTCATCGCCGCGACGAACCGGCCCGACATCCTCGACCCGGCGCTGCTGCGTCCCGGCCGCTTCGACCGCCAGATCGCGGTCGACCGCCCCGACATGCAGGGCCGTCTCGAGATCCTCAAGGTGCACCAGAAGGGCAAGCCGGTCGCCCCGGACGTCGACCTCTCGGCCGTCGCCCGCCGCACCCCCGGCATGACCGGTGCCGACCTGGCCAACGTGCTCAACGAGGCCGCGCTGCTGACCGCGCGCAGCGATCAGAAGCTGATCGACAACAAGATGCTGGACGAGGCGATCGACCGTGTGGTCGCGGGCCCGCAGAAGCGGACCCGGATCATGTCGGACAAGGAGAAGAAGATCACCGCGTACCACGAGGGCGGACACGCCCTGGTCGCGGCGGCCTCCCCGAACTCCGACCCCGTCCACAAGATCACGATCCTCTCCAGGGGCCGTGCCCTCGGCTACACGATGGTGCTCCCGGACGAGGACAAGTACTCGACCACGCGCAACGAGATGCTGGACCAGCTCGCCTACATGCTGGGCGGCCGCGCGGCCGAGGAGCTCGTCTTCCACGACCCGACCACCGGTGCCGCCAACGACATCGAGAAGGCCACCGGTGTGGCCCGCGCGATGGTCACGCAGTACGGCATGACCGAGCGGCTCGGCGCCATCAAGTTCGGCGGCGACAACACCGAGCCGTTCCTCGGACGTGAGATGGCCCACCAGCGCGACTACTCGGAAGAGGTCGCCGCGCTGGTCGACGAAGAGGTCAAGAAGCTCATCGAGACCGCGCACAACGAGGCGTGGGAGATCCTCGTCGAGAACCGTGACGTCCTCGACAACCTGGTCCTGGCCCTCCTGGAGCGGGAGACGCTGGGCAAGGAGGAGATCGCCGAGATCTTCGCGCCGATCGTCAAGCGCCCGCCCAGGCCCGCCTGGACCGGCTCCTCCCGCCGTACGCCGTCCACCCGTCCGCCGGTCCTCTCCCCCAAGGAGCTGGCCCTGACGAACGGGGCGAACGGCGCGACGCCGGCCATCACCACCGCCAAGAGCACCGCGGCGGACCCCGCCCCGGCTCCGGAGCGGACCCCGGAGGAACGCCCCGAGAGCTGATCCCGAGGCTCCCGGTGGCCCCACCGGGCCCGGAATGGATGCCGCGCCCCCCTGGTTCTAGCCTGGGGGGCGCGGCATTTCACGTACCCGCAGTTGAGACGCGTGCCCCTCACGCGTGAAGACACAGGAACGAGGCACCCAGATGACCGACCCCGTGACGCTGGACGGCATGGCCCCCGTCGGAGAGTTCGACGAGAAGCGGGCCGAGAACGCCGTGCGCGAGCTCCTGATCGCGGTCGGTGAGGACCCGGACCGGGAGGGCCTGCTGGAGACTCCCGCGCGGGTGGCGCGGGCGTACCGGGAGATCTTCGCGGGGCTGTGGCAGAAGCCCGAGGACGTGCTGACGACGACGTTCGACCTCGGCCACGACGAGATGGTGCTGGTCAAGGACATCGAAGTCCTGAGCAGCTGTGAGCATCATCTGGTGCCGTTCGTCGGGGTCGCCCACGTCGGTTACATCCCATCGGTCGACGGCAAGATCACGGGCCTTTCGAAACTGGCTCGGCTCGTGGACGTCTACGCCCGGCGCCCGCAGGTGCAGGAACGACTCACCACGCAGATCGCGGACTCCTTGATGGACATCCTGGAGCCGCGTGGGGTGATCGTGGTCGTGGAGTGCGAGCACATGTGCATGTCGATGCGGGGAGTGCGGAAGCCCGGGGCGAAGACCATCACGTCGGCCGTGCGGGGGCAATTGCGCGACCCCGCCACCCGCAACGAGGCGATGAGCCTGATCATGGCGCGCTGACGCGGCGTGCGCCGATACGGGTGTGCCTGAGCGGGTGTGCCCGAGGACGTGGGCCGGCGCGGGCGGGTCCGGGGCTCCGCGTTGTCTCGGACGGGCTTCGGGTTCCGGGCCGGCGTGGGTGTGTCCGGGATTCTGGACCGATGCGGGCTTGCTTGAGGCTCCGTGGTGATGCGGGTGTGTTTCGCGTTCCGGATCGGCGTGGGTGCGTCCGGGGTTCTGGACCGATGCGGGTGGGCCTGAGGTGGTGGGCCGAGGCGGGTGGGCTTCGCGTTCCGGACTGGCGTGGGTGCGTCCGGGGTTCTGGACCGATGCGGGCGGCCTGAGGTTCCGTGGTGGTGCGGGTGGGCTTCGGGTTCCGGGCCGGTGTGGTGCGTCCGGCGCCCCGGACCGATGTGGGCGCGTCTCAGGCCGCCGGTGCCGTGCCCGGGCCGCCCGTGTCGTCGTCCTCCGGGAGCTTGCAGACGCGCTCCAGGAAGATGGCCGCCGCTATGACGCCGATGCCCGCCAGGACCGAGAGGCCGGCGTAGATGGCCTGGTCACGGCGGGCGGGGATGTCCAGGGACTCCAGCAGGAAGACGCCCGTGCCGCCGTACACGCCGGCGACGAGCGCGGCCACCAGGGCGCTGGCCTGCCCGAACACGACCGCGCGGGCCGCCATCAGGGGGTCGACCCCCTTGGCGCCGGCCTGCCGCTCGCGCTGGGCCTTGAGGCGGGCGCGGAGGGACAGCGCGGTGGCCGCGAGGACCACCGCGATCAGGGCGAGGACGATGGGCGCGGCCACGGGCACGCTCGGCAGCGTGCCCAGCGAGTTCCAGAGGCGGGCGCCGGCCCAGGACAGGATGCCGGCCACGACGAAGACGCCTGCCAGCACCCTGATGCGCAGTTCTTTCACGGTGTCCCTTCGCGTTCCCCCGGACGGTGCCCCGGAATGTGGTCGTCTCGACCTTAACGGCTACTCGGGCAGCCGGAGTTCCAGGTCGGCGCGGGGCGTGACGCCCTCGCGGGTGACCGCGTCGAGGAGATCGGCGACCGGGCCGCGGCCGGGGAGTTCCGCCTCGGGGTCGACGTCGTGCCAGGGGGCGAGGACGAAGGCACGCTCGTGGGCGCGGGGGTGCGGGAGCGTGAGGTGCGGGTCGTCGGAGTGGAGGTCCGCGTAGGAGACGATGTCCACGTCCAGGGTGCGCGGGCCCCAGCGCTCGTCCCGGACCCGGTGGAAGGCCTCCTCGACCGCGTGTGCCCGCTCCAGCAGGGAGGACGGGGGCAGGGTGGTCTTCAGGACCACGACCGCGTTGAAGTACGAGGGCTGGCTGCCGGGCTCGACGCCCCACGGCTCCGTCTCGTAGACGGGGGAGACGGCCTTGACCCGGATGCCCGGGGTGTCCTCCAGGGCGTCGACGGCCCCCTGGAGGGTCTCCAGGCGGTTGCCGAGGTTGGCGCCGAGGGAGACCACGGCCCGTTTCGGATTGTGCAGGGTGGTGTCGGCGGCGTCGACCCGCTCGACCACGGAGGCGGGGACGGGCTGGACGGTCGGATCGGTGTGGCCCCGGTCGGACGGCCTGGTCATACGCGGCTCCGGGTGATGGTGACGGTCACGTCGTCGAAGGGCACGGTGATCGGCGCGTCCGGCTTGTGGACGCACACCTCGACCTCCTGCACCACGTCGTGCTTCAGACAGACCCGGGCGATGTGCTCGGCGAGCGTCTCGATGAGGTCGACGGGCTCGCCCTGGACGACCGCCACGACCTCTTCCGCCACGATGCCGTAGTGCACGGTCTTCGTCAGGTCGTCGTCGGCCGCGGCCGGCCGGGTGTCCAGGCCGAGGACGAGGTCCACGATGAAGGTCTGGCCCTCCTCGCGTTCCTTGGGGAACACACCGTGGTGCCCGCGGGCCTTCAGGCCGCGCAGCGCGACACGATCCACGCGAATCACTCCTGCAGTCGTCGGTCCGGCCGGTCGGTGCCTGTGCGGGCGGCACACCGGTCTGCACTTGAATCTACCCGCGGGCACCGACAGCGCCGGTGGCCCGGGGCGCGGGTACGGGCCGGTGGCCGGGGAGGTCACCGCCCGTTTCCCCCGGCGAGGCCGGGGGTTCACGGCGGGGCGGCCCCTGCCCGTCCCGCCGTGAGGCCGGCCGCTTCCGGTGAGGGGCGACGGGCCCTGGGGTCCGTCTACCCGTTCAGGCCGGAGTGTCGTCGTCCTCGTCGTCCTCTTCCTCGGCGAGCACCGGGGAGGCGTGGTGGGACCAGAGCTTCCAGCCGGACGGGGTGCGCCGGAACACGTTGGTGGCGACGACGAGCTGGCCGACCAGGGGGCCGAGTTCCTCACCGGCCTCGGGGGCGGGGCCACCGCTGAGGATGTTCTCGGTGCAGGTCACCAGGGCGGTGTCGCCGGTGACGGAGACGTGCGTGTCGGTGAGGAAGAACTGGATGTAGTCGGTGTTCGCCATGATCAGGGCGTACGACCTGAGCACCTCGCCGCGTCCGGTGAGCACCGGCCAGCCGGGGTGCACGCAGGAGACCACGCCGGTGTCCGCGGGGTCGTGGTACGACTCGTCGACGCCGAGGTCGCCGGGGGTCAGCCAGAGCGACGCGACCTCTTCGAAGTCGCCCCTCTCGAGTGCCTCGTAGAAGGCGGTGTTGGCGGCCTCGACGTGCTCGACGTCGGTGTGGGGCGCGCTCACCGGGCTCCTTCCGCGCCGTGCGCGCCGGGTGCGAGGGGTGCGGTGTCCGCCGTGCGCGCCTGCGTGATGGCGCGGGCGACCCGTACGGCGTCCGCGGTGGCGCGCACCTCGTGCACGCGGACCGCCCAGGCGCCGGCCTGTGCGGCGAGGGCGGAGACGGCGGCGGTGGCCGCGTCGCGTTCCCGCGCGGGTGGGGGCGCGCCGTCCGGGCCGGCCAGGACGTGGCCGAGGAACCGCTTGCGGGAGGCGGCGACGAGGACGGGGTGGCCGAGGGCCAGGACGCGGTCGAGGCGGGCGAGGAGGGCCAGGTCGTGGCCGGCACCCTTGGAGAAGCCGAGGCCGGGGTCGACGATCACGCGGTCGGCGGCGATTCCGCCTTCCAGGACGGCCTCCACGCGCGCGTGGAGTTCTTCGGCGACCTCCGCGACCACGTCGGCGTACACGCCCTTGATGGTGTCGCCCTCCAGGAAGCCGCGCCAGTGCATGACGACGAAGGGGGCGCCGGCGGCGGCGACGACGGGGATCATGGCGGGGTCGGCGAGTCCGCCGCTGACGTCGTTGACCAGGGCGGCGCCGGCCGCGAGGGACTGTTCGGCGACGGAGGCGCGCATGGTGTCGACGGAGATCGTGACGCCCTCGGCGGCGAGGCCGCGGACCACGGGGATGACGCGCTTGAGTTCCTCGGCCTCGTCGACGCGGGTGGCGCCGGGCCGGGTGGACTCGCCGCCGACGTCGACCAGGTCGGCGCCCTGGGCGACCAGGTCGAGGCCGTGCTTGACGGCGGTCGTCGTGTCGAACCAGCGGCCGCCGTCGGAGAAGGAGTCAGGGGTGACGTTCACGACCCCCATGACCGCGCAGCGGTCCCGGTGAGGAAGGCCCGCGACCTGGCGGGGTCCGCTGTGGTTGCTCATATGTTCAGCGTAGGCCCAGCGAGGGGCGAGGGGGTGCCCCGGGCCTGACGGGGCGGCCGGGGCTCCTCCGGGGCACGGACACGGGGTGCCCGGGCCCCGCGGCCGGCCGTGGCGGGGGAGGGGTTCCGGCCGTCCACCGCCGCCTCGTCGCCGGGTTCCCGGACGTCCGGTCCGGGTCCCCCGGGGCTGTGCCTCGCCGCCGTCTCCGGGCGGCCCGTGGCGGCGGAGGACGGGGAGCGCGCCCCGGCCGGCAGCGCGCCCCGCGGTTCCGCGTGGGGTCTTCGCGCCGGCGCCGATGCGGGCCTCCGGTGACATCGCGCCCTTCGGGGCGGTGTTTCGGGGGAGGGATTCACCGCGCGGGCGAGACAGCCGGGGAAACGGGAGTTCGCCGGGTGAAGTTCGGAGGACGGTTCGCGCGGGAATAAATGATCTTGATGATTGGGCAATGCGTCTATTCACGTGGGGCGTGCGTTCCTGATGCCTTGTGAAAGCCTCGGTACAGCTTTGTTTTTACGGGGCGGGGCACCAACATTCGCCTACGCGCGGTAAGTTTCTGGCCATGCCACGTGGACGTCACCGCCATTCCCCGCCCCTGCACAGGATGCTGCCCCCATCGGCGATCGCGGGCGTGTCCGTCGTCTGCGCCCTGGGGCCCTGGGTGTTCACGCAACCGATGGTGCTCCGTGTCCTGGCCGCGGCCGCCGCGGCCACGGCGATCGGCGGCGCCGTCGTCATGCGGTACTGGGACACCCAGGCGGGCAAACGCGTCGCCGAACTCACGCGCGCGCGTACGAGCGACGAATGGCGTTTCGAGGAGCGGATCGCCGAACTGGAGTCCGACCTCGAGGAGTCGCGCGAACTGCGGACGAAACTGGAGCAGCGGTTGCGCGCCAAGCGCGCGGAACTCGCCGGGCTGCGCAACGAGCACGCGGCTCTGCTGCGGCGGTACGCCGCGTCGGAGGTCGACCGAGCGAGCGTCCTGGAGGAGCGCCGGGTGCTCGAGATAGAGGCCTCGGCTCCGGCCCACGCCCTGCCCGCGGGACCGTCGGAGGCACCCGACGACGCGGAGGAGCCCGTGGCGGAGGCGTCCGTGGCGGTGGCGTCCGGGACGCCGGAGCAGGACGAGACCGTCACCGGAGAGGCGCCGGCGGCCCCCTCGGTCTTCTCGCCGCAGGGATCGAAGCTGTTCCTGCGCGCCGACGCGGCGTTGACGAAGCTCGCGGGCGATGCGAACGCGGCGGACGCTGCGGAGGACGGCGTCGGCACGGACGTACGGACCGACGAGGCGTCCGGCCCGGCCGACGACGCCCGGACCGGTGGCACGCCGGAGGGTGACGGCTCCCCGGAGGACGACGACGCTCCCACGGGCCCCGAGGACGACGGTTCCCCGAAGGGTGAGGACACCCCCGAGGGTCCCGAGGACGACGGCCCCGAGCCCACGAGGCGTTCCGAGCAGGAGAGGGCGCAGGAGGGCGAGGCCGAGGGACGGACCGGGGTGGCCGACGAGCACGAGCGCACGACCGCCTCCCCCGCGTCGGACGCTTCCCCTGCCCAGTCCGTGCGGCAGCCCTCCGGGCACTTCACCGTGCCGACGGCGGTGGCGGTCGTACCGCAGACCGCACCGGTACGGCGACCGGTGTCCGAGGGCGGTTTCGACTTCTTCGGGACGAAGAAGGACACGGGCGGTGCCGCCCTGGACGCCGTGCAGAACGAGGACCTCGCCGACGTCGTCGGCCAGGAGGCGCTCGCGCTGCACAAGGCGGACGCCGAGGCGCGGTTCAAGCCCGCCGACGAGGAGGCGCGCGGTGTCGGCCAGGTCATCGACCTGACGGCGCACGACGAGACGGAGCACATCGACGTCGAGGGCCTGCGCAGCGCGAGCGCCTGAACCGCCGGCCACCCCGACGGGCCCCGCGCACACCGCCGGGGCCCGTCGGCGTTCCGCCGCGCCCGTACGCGTCCGCACGCGCACACCGCGCGGAACGCCGACCGGGACGGGCTCCCGCGACCGGCGCACGGTCTTCGGTCCTTCCCCGCCCCCCGTGCACCGTGCCCGTGCGGGTCAGGCCATCCAGCGGTCCGGGCGGGCGTCCCTGCGGCCGGTGCGGGAGCGCTCCGCCTGGGAGCGCAGGAGGGCGGCCGCCTCCGCGGCGTCCCTCAGGCGGGCCGTCACCGACTTGTTCGCGCCGGTGTCCACGTGGACGTCCGCGACGCCCAAGGCCCGCCGCCAGGGGCCCTGGACCAGCCGTACGCTCTGCACCTTGGCGTGCGGCACCAGGGACAGGCCGCGTCGCAGCAGTCCGTGGCGGGTGACGAACACCGCGTCGGTGACGGCGAGTCCGTAGCCCCGCCACCACAACGGAACGCGCCACCGCGCGCGGCGCGGCGGCCGGGAGAGCGCCTCGCGCGGGGGCACGCCCACCCCGGGCAGCACCCGCGCGACGACCGACTCGGCGAGCTCGCGCGGAGCGACCGGCAGCAGCAGGGAGTTGGACGAACCCGCCACGTCCAGCTCCACCCGCACCCAGCCCCGCCGCCGCCACAGCAGCGGCTCGACCAGCCGTACGGTCTGCACGCGCCCCGGCGGCACCGTCTCGTGCGCCCGGTCCAGCAGCCCGTGGTCGATGCGCAGCCCGTCGGGCGACTCGCCCAGCGTCCAGTCGTACTCGGCGACGAACCGGCCCACACTGCTCGCGCCCGCGGCGCCGAACAGCGGCACGGCCGCGGCGAGCACCGTCCACAGGCTGTGGGTGGCCGTCCACAGCAGCGGCACCACGACGGCGGCGACGATGAGCCAGCCCCAGGTCGCCCCGGTCAGCAGCAGGGAGACGGCGAGGACGCCCGGCGGCACCCGCAGCATCTGCCGGGACGGCGCCTCGCCCACCTCGTGCGCGGTCTCCGGTGCGAAACCCGCCGCCCGCGCGAGGAGTTCCGCGCGCAGCGCACGCGCCTCGTCGGCGCCCAGGAAGGCGAGTTCGTCCTTCTTGTCGGTGCCTATGACGTCGATCCTGAGCTTCGCCACGCCCGCCACCCGCGCGAGCAGCGGCTGGGTGACGTCGATGGCCTGGATCCGCTCGAGCCGGATGTGCGCGGTGCGCCGGAACAGCAGCCCGGTCCGGATGCGCAGCTCGCCCCCGGTCACCGCGAAGTGGGTGAACCACCAGGTCAGGAAGCCGTAGAGGGCGGCCGCCGGGATGAGCACGGCGAGACCGATCAGCAGGGTGGTGGTCGTCAGCCGGGTCAGCTGGCGCTGCGCCTGGTCGGGGTCGTGCAGCGCCCACCCGATCAGCACCGCGACGGGCGCCCACGCCCGCCTGAGCGGTGTGACGGGGTGCAGCCGCCTCTCGGTCACGGGCGGCCGGCCGGGTGCGTCCCCGTGGACGTCGGGGGCCGTCACAGCCCCGCCGATCGGGCCTCGCCGAGCTCGGTGAGCCGGTCGCGCAGCCGTTCCGCCTCGGCCGGGTCGAGGCCGGGGATGGTGGCGTCGGTCGCCGCCGCGGCCGTGTGGAGCTGCACGCTGGCCAGCCCGAAGTGCCGTTCCACGGGCCCGGAGGTGACCTCGACCAGCTGCATCCGCCCGTACGGCACGACCGTCTCCTCGCGCCACAGCACGCCCCGGCTGATCAGCAGGTCGTCGGCGCGCTCCGCGTACCGCCAGGAACGCCAGTTCCGCTCCAGCATCACCCAGCCCCAGACCAGCAGGGCCAGCGGCAGCAGCGCGAAGGCGGCCCAGCCGGGCCCGGCCAGCAGCCCCGGTACCAGCGCGGTGGCCAGGGTCAGCAGCCCCAGCCACATCACCAGCAGCAGCCGCCGCATCCGCAGCAGCCCCGGGGGCAGCGCGATCCACGCCGGTCCCTCGCCGTCCCGGTCCGCCGGTCCGCCCGTTCCCGCCGTCCCCGCCGTCCCCGTGTCGTGCGGGCTCCCCGTCTCCATGGGCCCAGCGTACGTAGGGGAGACTGTGTTCATGACTCCTACGACGGAGACCATGGTCGGTATCGGCGGCGCGGCGGAGAGCACCGACATGGTGCTCAACATCGGACCCCAGCACCCGTCCACGCACGGCGTGCTGCGGCTGAAGCTCGTCCTGGACGGCGAGCGCATCGTCCGCGCGGAGCCCGTGATCGGCTACATGCACCGGGGTGCGGAGAAACTGTTCGAGGCCCGCGACTACCGCCAGATCATCATGCTGGCCAACCGCCACGACTGGCTGTCGGCGTTCTCCAACGAGCTGGGCGTGGTCCTCGCCGTGGAGCGGATGCTCGGCATGGAGGTCCCCGAGCGCGCGGTGTGGCTGCGCACGCTGCTCGCGGAGCTGAACCGGGTGCTCAACCACCTGATGTTCCTCGGCTCCTACCCGCTGGAACTGGGCGGCATCACCCCGATCTTCTACGCCTTCCGGGAGCGCGAGGAGCTCCAGCACGTCATGGAGGAGGTCTCCGGCGGGCGCATGCACTACATGTTCAACCGCGTGGGCGGCCTCAAGGAGGACCTCCCCGCCGGATGGACCACGCGTGCGCGCGGCGCCGTCGCCGACGTCCGCTCCCGCATGGACCGCTTCGACGACCTGGTGCTCGGCAACGAGATCTTCCGCGGCCGCACGCGCGGCGTCGGCGTACTGTCCCCCGACGCCGTGCACGCGTACGGCGTGAGCGGGCCGATCGCGCGCGGCTCCGGCGTCGACTTCGACCTGCGCCGCGACGAGCCGTACCTCGCCTACGGCGAACTGGGCGACGTCCTGAAGGTGGTGACCCGCGCGGAGGGCGACTGCCTCGCCCGCTTCGAGTGCCTCCTGGAGCAGACCCACAACGCCCTCGACCTCGCCGACGCCTGCCTCGACCGGCTCGCCGAGCTGCCCCCGGGCCCGGTCAACCAGCGGCTCCCGAAGGTGCTCAAGGCGCCCGAGGGGCACACGTACGCGTGGACCGAGAACCCGCTCGGCATCAACGGCTACTACCTGGTCAGCAAGGGCGAGAAGACCCCGTACCGGCTGAAGCTGCGCTCGGCGTCGTACAACAACATCCAGGCGCTCACCGAACTGCTGCCGGGGACGCTGGTCGCGGACATGGTGGCGATCCTCGGGTCAATGTTCTTCGTCGTCGGGGACATCGACAAATAGGTCCCGTACGTCCGCGTCCCCCACCGGCTGCACCAGCCACCCGAAGTCGCCGAGTCCGCCCGGCGCGGTGAGTTCGGCGGCCTCGCCGGCGCCCGCGAGGGCGCGCACGTACCCGGCCGGGTCGGTGGACGCCAGCGTGAGCGGGGGGCGTGCGCCGCTGAGGCCCAGGGCGCGCAGGGCGTCCCGCTGGGTCAGCAGGCGCGTGCCGGGGAGCGCGCAGGCCGCGGCGCACGCGTCCAGGGCGACGTGCGCGGTGAGGTCGCACGACCCGTCCGGCACGGGCGTCGTCTCCCGCCCCTCCCGGAACGCGGTGAGCGTCCCGAACGGCGGCCGCGCGGCGGCCGTGTGCGCGTAGTCCACGGCGACGGCGAGCCCCCGCGCGAGCGTGCCGACGGCCGATGCCCAGGCCCGGTCCCGGGGCAGCCCGATCTCCGCGCGGAGCCCTTCCGCGGCACCCAGCGGCCACCACCGTGCCAGCCACGCGGCCTCCGCGCCCGCGACCGGCTCCCCGAGCCGCTCCGTCCCGTCCTCCCGCACCAGCACCAGCCGCGGCATGCCCGAGGGGTCCACCTCGGCGACGTCCACGGGCACGTTGTCCAGCCACTCGTTGGCGAAGAGCAGTCCCGTGATCCCCTCCGGGGGCTCGGCCCGCCACTCGATCCGGTGATCCAGTCCGGCGGGCCGCCCGGCGAGCTCGACGGCGTACGCGCGCACGCGCGGCGCCACGCCGGCGGGCAGCGCGGCGAGGACGCCGGTGACCAGCTCGCCCCGCCCGGCCGCCATGTCCACGAAGTCGAGCACCGCCGGCCGCCCCAGCGCCTCGTCGACCCGGCACAGCAGCCGCGCCACCGCGCGGGCGAACAACGGCGAGGCGTGCACGGACGTACGGAAGTGCCCGGCCGGGCCCGCGCCGGGCCCGCGGTAGAAGCCGCCAGGACCGTACAGGGCGTCCTGGGCCGCCGCCCGCCAGCCCCGCCCACCGCCCTCCACGGCCCCTGCCGTCACCGGTTCCACACCTCCGCCGTCACCCTCGTCACCGGCCCAGGTTAAGCGCGCGGACGTGCCGGCCCTCCACCTTGCGGAGTACACGCGCCGACCGGGGATCGGTCCTCCGGTTGACCCCTGCACGCATTTCGCTTCCCTACGCTGGGTTACGTGCAGCTCCTCTACGATTTCCTCCGCAGACACCCGACGTGGGTCGACGGCTTCTGGGCCGTGGTCCTGTTCGGGATTTCGGTCCTCGGCGGGGTGACCATGGCGGAGTCCCGGGGGGAGGAGCTGCCCGCGCTCACCGTGCCGGTCGTGCTGCTGCTGTCGCTGGTCGTCGCGCTGCGCCGCCGGATGCCCGAGCGGATGCTGGTCCTCGCCCTCGTCGTGGGCGCGGGGCAGCTGATCACGGACGTGGCGGTACTGCCCGCCGACTTCGCCCTGCTGGTGATCGTCTACACGGTCGCGGCGGTCGGGGCGCGCTGGTCCTCCCGTCTCGCGCTCTCCGCCGCCCTGGTCGCGGCCCCGCTGGCACAGTTGCGCTGGCCCGACCCCGAGGCGAGTACGGCGCAGAACATCGCCATAGCGATCTTCCAGGCGGTGCCGTTCGCCCTCGCCTGGGTGCTCGGCGACTCCATCCGCACCCGCCGCGCGTACTTCGCACAGCTGGAGGAGCGGGCCGCCCGGCTGGAGAAGGAGCGCGAGGCGCAGGCCAAGGTCGCGGTCGCCGCCGAACGCGCCCGGATAGCCCGCGAGCTGCACGACGTCGTCGCCCACAACGTGTCGGTGATGGTGGTGCAGGCCGACGGCGCCGCCTACGTCCTCGACGCCGCCCCCGACCAGGCCAAGAAGGCCCTGGAGACGATCTCCTCCACCGGCCGCCAGGCCCTCGCCGAGATGCGCCGCCTGCTGGGCGTGCTGCGCACCGGCGAGCACCAGGAGGCCGGGGAGTACGTGCCGCAGCCCGACGTGCGGCAGATAGAGGACCTCGTCGAGCAGTGCCGGGGGTCCGGACTGCCGGTGGACTTCAAGGTCGAGGGCACTCCGCGCCCGCTGCCCAGCGGCGTCGAGCTCACCGCGTACCGCATCGTGCAGGAGGCGCTCACCAACACCCGCAAGCACGGCGGGCCCAACGCGGGCGCCAGCGTGCGCCTGGTGTACTTCGACGACGGTCTCGGCCTCCTCGTGGAGGACGACGGCAAGGGCGCCCCGCACGAGCTGTACGAGGAGGGCGGCTTCGACGGGCAGGGCCACGGCCTGATCGGCATGCGCGAGCGGGTCGGTATGGTCGGCGGCACCCTGGACGCGGGCCCGCGTCCCGGCGGAGGATTCCGCATCAGTGTGCTGCTGCCGCTCAAACCCGCGCATTGACGCCCACGCACGCCCCCTGTTGACACCTGTCACACCCCCCTGCGACGACCTGACGACCGAATGGAAGAGGCCCCGATGACGATCCGCGTGATGCTCGTCGACGACCAGGTGCTGCTGCGCACCGGGTTCCGGATGGTGCTCGCCGCCCAGCCGGACATGGACGTCGTGGCGGAGGCGGGCAACGGGGTCGAGGCCCTGGAGGTGCTGCGGTCCACCGCCGTCGACGTGGTGCTGATGGACGTCCGCATGCCCAAGCTCGACGGCGTGGAGACGACCCGCCGGATCTGCGCGGACACCGACCCGCCGAAGGTGCTGATCCTCACCACCTTCGACCTCGACGAGTACGCCTTCTCCGGGCTGAAGGCGGGCGCGTCCGGCTTCATGCTCAAGGACGTGCCGCCGGGCGAACTGCTCGCCGCGATCCGCGCGGTGCACAGCGGCGACGCCGTGGTCGCCCCGTCCACCACCCGCCGGCTCCTGGACCGGTTCGCGCCGATGCTGCCCAGCACGGGCAAGCAGCCCGAGCACAAGGAGCTGGAGCGCCTCACCGAGCGTGAGCGGGAGGTCATGGTGCTGGTCGCGCAGGGCCTGTCCAACGGCGAGATCGCGGCCCGCCTGGTGCTGTCCGAGGCGACCGTGAAGACCCACGTGGGGCGCATCCTGACCAAACTGGGCCTGCGCGACCGCGTACAGGTGGTCGTCCTCGCCTACGAGACGGGTCTGGTACGGGCCGGCGGACACGGCTGAACGGACGGCCCCGCGTCGGGAGAGCTGGGCGGTGCGGCGACTCGACCACTGCCTGGAGCGGCTGAGCGAGCCGGAGTTCGCCGAGCACCTGTGGACGGACCACACCACGGTGCCGAAGACGGCGGACCGCATCGCCGTCCTGGCCGGACTGACCCTGCTCCCCGATCATGAGGGCCGGCTGCGGACCCGGCTGCGGCAGGCGGGCGTGGGCGTCCGCCACATCCGCTTCGACTGACGGACACCGTACGCGCCGTCAGCGCAGGATCCCCTCCAGGAAGTCGCCGCCGAGCCGGGCCACCACCGCCACGTCCAGCTGGTGCAGCACGTACCGCCCACGGCGGCGGGTGGTGACCAGGCCGGCCTTCTTCAGCACACCCAGGTGCCGGGATATCTCCGGCGCCGTCATGCCGTGCATCCGGACCAGCTCGCCGGTGGTGTACGCGCTGCGGGCGAGGTTGCGGCACAAGCGCATGCGGACCGGGTGGGACAGCGCGGTCATCCGCAGGGCCAGCTGCTCGACCGTCGGCGGGGCGGTCGGCTCGGCGGAGCCGACCGGGTAGTGCAGCACCGGCTGCCAGCCGTGCCGGTGCAGCACCATCAGGTGCGGCCGGCCGAGACCGGTCGGGATCAGCAGCAGCCCGCCGTCACCCGTGGCCGTACGCCCCTCGCCCAGCTTGTCGACGGTGATCCGCCCGGCGGCCTCGTCGAGCGTCACCGCGGGCGACACCGCCGCCAGCGCCTCGGCCAGTCCCTTGCGCCGGAGCAGGTCGGTCTTGAGGCGGGTGTCCGCGGCGAGCTGATGCCGCAGCCGGGACCACGCCTCGGCGAAGAACGCCTCGTCGCAGTCCCGCAGGAACTGCCGCAGCCAGGTCCTGATCCGCGGCGGGTCGGCGAGCAGCCGCTCGGTGAACTCCGCCTGGCGCGGCCCCCGCGCGGCGGCCAGTTCCAGCGAGCGGCGCCGCAGTTCTCCGTCGGTGAGCGGGCCCGCGCCCGGAGCGCCGTAGGGAAGCGCGCAGGTGAACTCCAGGGCGGCGTCCACGAACTGCTCGTCGGAGAGCTTGTCCAGCAGGTCCAGTTCCTCGTCGAGGGTCCCGCCCGGGAGCGTCGTGCGGCCCGGCAGGCCGGCGCTCGGCAGGAACAGGTCGGAGAACGTCGTGCGCCACAGGAAGTCGGCCTCGCACATCCGGTCCGCGAGGTGCGGGTCCAGCCGCGCGGTCACACCCGTCACCCAGCCCTGGAGCCCCGGGTGGTGCCCCGGTTCGGACAGCGTGTGCAGCGCCATGCCGAGCTCGGCGAGGGGCGAGGGCACGACGGCGACGCGCTCCTGCCGGAGACCGGCGATGTCTATGTCCACGCTCATGCATCACATGATGCAGGGGTTTGTCGCCCCCGCCGCCCCTTCCCGTTCCCGTCCCCCGGGGGCGCTGCCTCCGGACCCCCGCTCCTCAAACGCCGGAGAGGCTGTCCTTTCAGCCCGTCCGGCAGAAATTCAGCCCCTCAGGCCGCCCGCAGCCGCCGCGCGAACTCCTCCGCCGCCTCCCGCACGTCCCCGACGCTCCACTCCAGGCCGTCGGACCGCACGTACACCTCCGTGGCGGACACCCCCGGCCCCTTCGGGTCCCAGGAATTGGCGAAGAGCATCGCCCCCGTCTCCTCCGCCGCCGCGATCGCCGCCTCGGCGACCACATCCGCCTCGTACGGCAGCCACACCTGGAAGTCGTGGGTGTGTGGCACCTCCGGGTGGACGCGGAACCAGGGCAACCCCCCTGCCTCCAGGCCCTCGCGCAGCGCGGCGGCCACCACGCGCGCGTGCCGGACGTACTCCGGCAGCCGGGGCAGCTCCCGGTCCAGTCCGATCAGCGCCGACAGCGCGGTCGGGAACTGCTGGAACACGTTGCCCCCGTACCGGTGCCGCCAGGCCTTCGCCTCCTCCACCAGCGTCGAGGGACCGGCGAGGGCCGCGCCGCCGAACGCGCCGAGGGACTTGTAGAACGACACGTAGACGCTGTCCGCGAGGCCCGCGATCTCCTCCAGCGGCCGGCCGAAGTGCTCGGCGCACTCCCACAGCCGGGCCCCGTCGACGTGCACGACCGCCTCGCGTTCCCGCGCGGCGGCCACCACCTCGGTCAGCTCCTCCCACATGGGCAGCACGAAACCGGCGTCCCTGAGCGGCAGCTCCAGCATCAGCGCCCCGAAGGGCTCCTCGAAGTCGCGCACCTCTTCGGCGGTGGGAAACCGGGGCTCGCTCGTCAACCGCACCGGCCGCAACCCGCTGACCTGGCTGAACGCGTTCCGCTCGTGCACCTCGGGGTGGCTGAGCGGGTGCAGCGCGACCGCAGGGTCGCCGGTGCGGCCGGCCCAGCAGCGCAGCGCCACCTGCTGGGCCATCGTGCCGGTCGGGAAGAACGCGGCGGCCTCGGTGCCGAGCAGACCGGCGACCCGCTCCTCCAGGGCCTCGACGACACCGTCGCCGTAGACGTCGGACGTCTCGTCGAGGTCGTACACGCTCCCCGCGTCCTCCAGCAGCGCCAGCCGCTCCCGGAGCGGGGCGAGGAAGCCGAGGCGCGCGAGCACGCGCGGGGCGCCGCGCCAGGCGGCGATCCGCCGTTCGCGCAATGCCGGCCGCGACGCGCCGTCCGCCTCCGGGCCGGGCTCCCGCTCGTCCCGCACCGCCGTGGTGTCGTTCGTACCGTCCGTATCACTCATGCGCGCGATCATCCCGCGCCCCGTCCGCGCGGACACCCCCCGGGTCCGTACGCGCAGGTCCGTACGCGCAGGCCCGTACGCGCGGAGGTCCACGCCGCACGCGCGCGTGCCGCACCATTTCCGCACGCGCGTGTGCCACGACGGCGCACGGAAACCCACAGCCTGTGGACAACCGGCCGCCCCCGGAACCGATCGCGTTAACATGACGAGAAATCGTCCGGTACCCCGAGCGGACTGGAACGGGAAGGCCGCCGTCGCGTGAACACAACCCCACAGCCAGATCCCCGAAGCCGCCCCGCGCGGCTCACCGTCGGCGTCGTCGGCGCCGGACG
Organism: Streptomyces sp. NPDC018964; assembly: GCF_044390325.1. Taxonomy (NCBI): domain Bacteria; kingdom Bacillati; phylum Actinomycetota; class Actinomycetes; order Kitasatosporales; family Streptomycetaceae; genus Streptomyces; species Streptomyces sp. NPDC018964. The sequence continues at coordinate 44,937 of NZ_JBIRYZ010000033.1, read as the reverse complement.
CGTGGGTCCCGTCCTGGCCGCGTCCCTCCAGCTCGCCGGGCACCGCCCGGTGGCCGTCTCCGCCGTCTCCGACGCCTCCCGCAGGCGCGCCGAGCGGATGCTCCCCGACGTGCCGGTGGTGCCGCCCGCCGAGGTGCTCCAGCGGGCCGAGCTGGTCCTGCTGACCGTCCCGGACGACGCCCTGCCCGAGCTGGTCGCCGGACTCGCCGACACCGGCGCGGTGCGGCCGGGCCAGCTGCTGGTGCACACCTCCGGGCGGTACGGCGCGAAGGTCCTCGACCCCGCCCTGCGGGCCGGCGCCCTGCCGCTCGCCCTGCACCCCGCGATGACGTTCGCCGGCACCCCCGTCGACGTGCAGCGCCTCGCCGGGTGCTCCTTCGGCGTCACCGCCCCCGAGGAGCTGCGGCTGGCCGCCGAGGCCCTCGTCGTCGAGATGGGCGGCGAGCCGGAATGGATCGCCGAGGAGAACCGCCCGCTCTACCACGCGGCCCTCGCCCTGGGCGCCAACCACCTGGTCACCCTGGTCGCCCAGTCCCTGGAACTGCTGCGCACCGCCGGTGTCGAGGCCCCCGACCGGATGCTCGGCCCGCTGCTCGGCGCCGCCCTGGACAACGCCCTGCGCTCCGGCGACGCGGCCCTCACCGGCCCGGTCGCGCGCGGCGACGCGGGCACGGTCGCCGCGCACGTCACCGAGTTGCGCCGGCACGCCCCGGGGGCCGTCGCCGGCTACCTGGCGATGGCCCGCGCGACCGCCGACCGCGCCCTCGCCCACGGCCTGCTGAAACCGGAACTCGCCGAGGACCTCCTCGGAGTGCTCGCCGACGGAGCCGGCGGAGCCGCCGGGGCCGACGGCACCGGAAGCACCCCGGGGGAGGACCGATGAGCGACACGCCCCCGCACCCCGCCCACCCCACCCCCGCGACGACGCGCGCGTCCCGGAACGGAGTCACCCGATGACCGCCACCCTGCTGCGCACCGCCGCCGAACTGCACGCACGCGCGCGTACCGGCCGCCGCGCCGTCGTGATGACCATGGGGGCCCTGCACGAGGGCCACGCCACGCTGATCCGCACCGCGCGGGGCATCGCCGGCCCCGACGGCGAGGTCGTGGTCACCGTCTTCGTCAACCCGCTGCAGTTCGGCGCGGGCGAGGACCTGGACCGCTACCCGCGCACCCTGGACGCCGACATCGAACTCGCCGGACAGGCGGGCGCCGACGCCGTCTTCGCCCCGTCCGTGGACGAGGTCTACCCGGGCGGCGAACCCCAGGTCCGCGTCACGGCCGGCCCCATGGGCGAACGCCTGGAGGGCGCCGCCCGCCCCGGCCACTTCGACGGCGTGCTCACCGTCGTCGCCAAACTGCTCCACCTCACCCGCCCCGACGTCGCCCTGTACGGCCAGAAGGACGCCCAGCAGCTCGCCCTGATCCGCCGCATGGTGCGGGACCTGAACTTCGGCGTCGAGATCGTCGGCGTACCCACCGTCCGCGAGGAGGACGGGCTCGCCCTGTCCAGCCGCAACCGCTACCTCTCGCCCGCCGAACGGCGCACCGCGCTCGCCCTGTCCCAGGCCCTGTTCGCGGGCCGCGACCGGCACGCCGCCCAGCAGGCGCTGCGCGCGCGGGCCAGCGAGGTGCCCGCCACGCGCGCGCGTGCCGAGGCGCTCAGCGCCATAGGGGAGTCCCGCGCGGCGGCCGACGCGCACGCCGTCGCCACGACCGCCGGCGGCCCGGCGGCCGTCCGCACCGCCGCCCGCCTGGTCCTCGACGAGGCCGCCCGCCTCACGCCGCCCCTCGACCTGGACTACCTGGCCCTGGTCGATCCCTCCGACTTCACCGAGATCGGCGACGACTTCACCGGAGAGGCCGTCCTCGCGGTGGCCGCCCGCGTGGGCGCCACCCGCCTGATCGACAACCTCCCCCTGACCTTCGGAACCTTCGGAGCCGCCTCGTGACCACCACAGGCATACGACTGCACGCGCCCGCGCCCGGATGGTCCATCGACGCGGACGTCGTGGTCGTCGGCTCCGGCGTCGCCGGCCTCACCGCCGCCCTGCGCTGCGAGGCCGCCGGCCTGACGACGGTGGTCGTCACCAAGGCCCGCCTCGACGACGGCTCCACCCGCTGGGCCCAGGGCGGCATCGCCGCGGCCCTCGGCGAGGGCGACACCCCCGAGCAGCACCTGGACGACACCCTGGTCGCCGGCGCGGGCCTGTGCGACGAGGAAGCGGTCCGCATCCTCGTCACCGAGGGCCCCGACGCCGTACGCCGCCTCATCGAGACCGGCGCGCACTTCGACGAGTCGGCCGACGGCGACCTGGAACTCACCCGCGAGGGCGGCCACCACCGCCGCCGCATCGCCCACGCGGGCGGCGACGCCACCGGCGCGGAGATCTCCCGCGCCCTCGTCGAAGCGGTCCGCGCACGCGGGATGCGCACCATCGAGAACGCCCTCGTCCTCGACCTCCTCACCGACGCCGACGGCCGCACCGCCGGCGTCACCCTGCACGTCATGGGGGAGGGCCAGCACGACGGCGTGGGGGCGGTCCACGCGCCCGCCGTGGTCCTGGCGACCGGCGGCATGGGCCAGGTCTTCTCCGCGACCACGAACCCCGCCGTCTCCACGGGCGACGGCGTGGCCCTCGCCCTGCGCGCGGGCGCCGAGGTGAGCGACCTCGAATTCGTCCAGTTCCATCCCACGGTCCTCTTCCTCGGCCCGGACGCGGAAGGCCAGCAGCCGCTCGTCTCCGAGGCGGTACGCGGCGAGGGCGCCCACCTGGTGGACGCCGACGGCGTGCGCTTCATGCGGGGACAGCACGAACTGGCCGAACTCGCCCCGCGCGACATCGTCGCCAAGGGCATCATGCGCCGCATGCGGGAGCGGGACACCGAGCACATGTACCTCGACGCCCGCCACTTCGGCGCCGAGATGTGGGAACACCGCTTCCCCACGATCCTCGCCGCCTGCCGCGCGCACGGCATCGACCCGGTCACCGAGCCCGTACCGGTCGCCCCGGCCGCCCACTACGCCTCCGGAGGCGTCCGCACCGACTCCCACGGCCGCACCACCGTGCCCGGCCTGTACGCGTGCGGCGAGGTCGCCTGCACCGGCGTGCACGGCGCCAACCGCCTCGCCTCCAACTCCCTCCTCGAGGGGCTGGTCTACGCCGAGCGCATCGCCGCCGACATCGCGCGCGCCGGAACCCCCCACCCCCGCGTGCCGCAGCCGCTCCCCGCCACCGAGCGCCCCGCCCACCCCCTCCTCCCCCCGGAGGCCCGCTTCACCATCCAGCGGATCATGACCCGGGGAGCGGGCGTCCTGCGCTCCGAGGCGTCGCTCTCCGAGGCCGCCGACCGGCTCCACCACCTGCACGCCGAAGCGCGCGACGCCCTCGACGAGAACGGCAAGACCGCCGAGCCCGGCGTCGACACCTGGGAGGCCACCAACCTCCTGTGCGTGGCCCGCGTCCTGGTCGCCGCCGCACTGCGGCGCGAGGAGACCCGCGGCTGCCACTGGCGCGAGGACCGTCCCGAGCGCGACGACACGGCCTGGCGCCGCCACATCGTCGTACGGCTGAATCCGGACCGATCGCTGGCGGCGCACACCACCGACGGCACAGACTTCCCCCCGACCCTCCCCCAGGCCCAGGAGCAGTGACAGCAGTGACCACCCCCGACCTCCCCCTCGTTCCCTCCGGCGGCTGTGGCGACGGCTGCGCCTGCGGCGCCGACGAGGAGACCTACCTGGAGTGCGGCCTCGACCCCGCGCTCGCCCAGCTCCTGGCCGACGTCGGCCTCGACCCCGTCGAGGTCGAGGACATCGCCAACGTGGCCCTCCAGGAGGACCTGGCCCACGGCGTGGACGTGACGACGGTCGCGACCATCCCGGAGGACGCCGTCGCCACCGCCGACTTCACCGCGCGGGAGGCGGGCACGGTGGCGGGCCTCAGGGTCGCCGAGGCCGTCATGTCGATCGTCTGCACGGAGGAGTTCGAGGTCGAACGCCACGTGGAGGACGGCGACCGCGTGGAGGAGGGCCAGAAGCTCCTCTCGGTCACCACCCGCACGCGCGACATCCTCACGGCGGAACGCAGCGCCCTGAACCTCCTGTGCCGCCTGTCGGGCATCGCGACCGCCACGCGCGCGTGGGCGGACGTCCTCGAGGGCACCAAGGCGAAGGTCCGCGACACCCGCAAGACCACGCCCGGCCTGCGCAGCCTGGAGAAGTTCGCCGTGCGCTGCGGCGGTGGCGTCAACCACCGCATGTCCCTCTCGGACGCGGCCCTGGTCAAGGACAACCACGTGGTGGCCGCCGGCGGTGTCGCCGAGGCCTTCACCGCGGTCCGCGAACGCTTCCCCGACGTCCCGATCGAGGTCGAGGTCGACACCCTGCACCAGCTCCGCGAGGTCCTGGACGCCGGTGCCGACCTGATCCTGCTGGACAACTTCACGCCCGGCGAGTGCGCGGAGGCGGTGGCCCTCGTCGACGGCCGCGCCGCCCTGGAGGCCTCGGGCCGCCTCACCCTCACCAACGCCAAGGCCTACGCCGACACGGGCGTCGACTACCTGGCCGTGGGCGCCCTCACCCACTCCTCGCCGATCCTCGACATCGGCCTCGACCTGCGAGCGGCGGAGTAGGACCGGCCATGCTGCTGACGATCGACGTGGGCAACACCCACACCGTCCTGGGCCTCTTCGACGGCGACGACATCGTCGAACACTGGCGCATCTCCACGGACGCGCGCCGCACGGCCGACGAACTCGCGGTCCTCCTCCAGGGCCTGATGGGCATGCACCCGCTGCTGGGCGACGACCTGGGCGACGGCATCGACGGCATCGCGATCTGCGCGACGGTCCCGTCCGTCCTGCACGAACTCCGCGAGGTCACCCGCCGCTACTACGGGGACGTGCCGGCGGTGCTGGTCGAGCCGGGCGTGAAGACGGGCGTGCCGATCCTCACCGACAACCCCAAGGAGGTCGGCGCGGACCGCATCATCAACGCGGTCGCGGCGGTCGACCTCTACGGCGGCCCGGCGATCGTCGTCGACTTCGGCACGGCGACGACGTTCGACGCGGTCTCCGCGCGGGGGGAGTACGTCGGCGGCGTCATCGCCCCCGGCATCGAGATCTCCGTCGAGGCGCTCGGCGTCCGCGGCGCGCAGCTGCGGAAGATCGAGGTGGCGCGCCCTCGCAGTGTGATCGGCAAGAACACGGTCGAGGCGATGCAGTCCGGCATCATCTACGGATTCGCCGGTCAGGTCGACGGTGTGGTCAACCGGATGGCCCGCGAGCTGGCGGACGACCCCGAGGACGTGACGGTCATCGCGACGGGCGGGCTGGCGCCGATGGTGCTGGGCGAGAGCTCGGTCATCGACGAACACGAGCCGTGGCTGACGCTGGTGGGGCTGCGCCTGGTGTACGAACGCAACGTGTCACGTCTGTGACGCGCGGCGCCTGCGAGGCCTGGTGCTTCGCGGGTGCCCTGTGCTGCTGCGGGCCGGTGCTTCGCGGGTGCCCCGTGCTGCTGTGAGCCCGGTGTTCCGCGGGTGCCCCGGCGTGGGTGTGGGCCGGGGGGTGTTCGCGCGGCCCGGCGCTTGCGGGGTACCCCCACCGCCCACCCGTGCCGCCCCAGCGGCGCGGCTGCCCGCGGCTGACGCGGCGGGCGGCTGCCCGCGGGAGCAGCGGGACGGCTGCCCGCGGCTGACGCGGGGAGCGGCGGCGGTAGCGGTCGGCAGGCGCGTACGGCGGGAAGGGGGCGGGGCGGGGGTGGCCGCCCCGCAGTGGCCGGCGCGTCCGCGCCCCCGACCTCACCGGGAAACGTGATCCGCGCCGGTCCGAGGACGGACACCCCCGACACGGCCCCGACCCACCCACCGGCCGTGGGCGCTGCGCCCGCCCCCACCGGACCGAACGATGCGCCGCAGGCATCCCGCCCACCCGGGTGGCACCCGACGCCACACCAGCACCACACGTCGCGTTTGTCTGATTAGCGCGTATCGTCGGGGCATGCCCACGCCCTACGGACCCCGCGGCGGCATGGCGTTCGGCGCCGAGGAGCTGCGCGTGCTCCGCCGAGCTCTCGCCCTCGCCCTGTACCCCACCTCCACCCCCACCTCCACCCTGGCCGACGACCTCCGGGACTGCCTCCGCCTCGCCGCGGACCTCGACGAGGCGACGCGGGAAAGCGCCCGGCTGCGCGCCTTCCTCCTGGCCGACCTCGGCCGCTACCGCGCCGCCCTCCCCGGCACCGCCGTCGGCTACCTCGCGCTCCTCGAGGAGGCGCTGGGCGCCGGATACCGCCCCCACGCCGACGACCTGGCCGCCCTCCGGGCCCTGCGCGGCAACCCCACCGCCGCCGCCCTCCTGCACCGCTGCCGGCGCACCCTCCTCCTGGCCCTCCCCGGAGGCCGCGCGGCCACCGAGGACCCGCAGAAGAATCCGAACCCGTCCCGGAAGCCCTCCACCCCCGCCCCTCACCCCGCCCGCCCCATCCCCACCCCCGGCGAGGTCTTCCCCCGCCGCAAACCCGCTCCACCCCCGCCGGACCGGCACCTGGCCGTCGGCTGACGGCCCCCGCTGTCCTACCCTGGATCCATGGACTACGTCTCCGCGCTCCTCCCCCCGGCCGTCATGGCCGTCTTCTTCATCGGCGTGATCCGGGTGATCGTGAAGACCCAGGGCGGCGCCAACAAGACCAAGGAGGACGCCGCGGTCGACGCGGCCCTCGCGCGGACACAGGGCCCCCGGCCGACCCCCGAGAACGAAGCCTGACCCCAGCCACCCCCTCCCGGCCCCCGGCCTCCCGGCGTACGACCCAAGGTCGTACGCCCTTTTTGTGCACGTTTTCTGATGATCACGCCCCTCCGGCACGCCATTGTCGTGATCCGCCACTATTGTTCTGAGTTGTGCCTCGCCCATTGGGAGAACTCGAAGACGCGGTCATGACGCGGGTGTGGAAGTGGAACCGCCCGGTGACCGTTCGGGAAGTCCTGGAAGATCTTCAGAAGGAGCGGTCCATCGCGTACACCACGGTGATGACCGTTTTGGACAATCTCCATCAGAAGGGCTGGGTGCGCCGAGAAGCGGAAGGCAGGGCCTATCGATATGAGGCGGTCTCCACTCGCGCCGCCTACGCCGCCGCGCTGATGAACGAAGCGTGGTCGCAGAGTGACAACGCCGCCGCCGCTCTCGTCGCGTTCTTCGGCATGATGAGCGAGGAACAGCGTCGGGCTCTCACCGACGCGGTCCGCATCGTCCAGCTCCCGGAAACCCCCGCCGACGAGAACCCCGGCTCCACAGAGGGCCGGAGCGGACGATAGCGTCCGCACATGTCCGCAGACAGCCCTGAAGCCCCCGCAAAAGCCATCACGGTCCGGCGGGCCCGCACCAGCGATGTCCCCGCCGTACGCCGGCTCCTTGACGCCTACGTCCGCGGGCGCATCCTGCTCGACAAAGCAACGGTGACGCTTTACGAGGACATCCAGGAGTTCTGGGTGGCGGAACGGGACGACAACGCGGAGGTGGTCGGCTGCGGCGCCCTGCACGTGATGTGGGAAGACCTCGCGGAAGTCCGCACTCTCGCCGTGAAGCCGGGCCTGAAGGGCGCGGGCGTCGGGCACCGGTTGCTGGAGAAGTTGCTGGAGACCGCCCGCTGGCTCGGCGTTCGCCGCGTATTCTGCCTGACCTTCGAAGTGGACTTCTTCGGCAAGCACGGCTTCGTGGAGATCGGTGAGACACCCGTCGACACCGATGTGTACGCGGAGTTGCTGCGCTCCTATGACGAGGGTGTCGCGGAGTTCCTCGGCCTCGAACGCGTGAAACCGAACACCTTGGGCAACAGTCGGATGCTTCTGCATCTGTGATCTGTGGGCGGTGCCCTATGTCCGAAACGCGCATGTTTCCGTGCCGGATGCGGGCGGCGGGTCTCCCCCAGGGGTTTGTGTTTTTACGGCAAAAGCGGTTTGCTTTCCGGAGTACTGCAGTACCGCATATAACAAGGGGCGGCGATACGGCGGACGCCGGCACACCCCGGCCCTCAAGTTATCGATGAAAGGAAATCCGGTGGCACAGAAGGTTCAGGTCCTTCTTGTCGACGACCTCGACGGCGGCGAGGCGGACGAGACCGTGACGTTCGCGTTGGACGGCAAGACGTACGAGATCGATCTCACCACCGCCAACGCGGACAAGCTCCGCGGCCTTCTCGACCCTTACGTGAAGGGCGGTCGTCGTACGGGAGGCCGTGCTTCGGGCGGTCGCGGAAAGGCGCGTGCTTCTTCCGGCGGCAGCCAGGACACTGCGGCCATCCGCGCGTGGGCGAAGGAGAACGGTTACGAGGTCAACGACCGCGGCCGCGTTCCCGCGTCCATCCGCGAGGCCTACGAGAAGGCCAACGGCTGACCGTCGGCCCGTACCGCGGCGACCGCATGCGCGCGCCGCAACCGGACTCGGTGGATCTGCGTCGCCACCGTGTCCACCAGCCGCACGAGATCCGGGGGGCCGTCACCGTCCCCCCGTGCACCACTCCTCGTGCCCATCGCCGACAGCGTCGGCAGCGAGGCCTCGGCCTCGTGTCCCGGCTCGGGGGGCCGCAGCCACACGGCGGCCCCCTGCGATCCACCACGGCCCAGGGGCAGCGGCCGGGCGGTGGGACCGTCCTCACCACCGGCACGGGCACCTGCACCTGCAGCATCGGCACCGGCACCAGTAACGGCACCCGCACCGGCGCCAGGGGGCCAGGGAGCGTCCATGAGCCCTCCCGCGCCGATCGCCACCAGGTCCAGCTCCAGCGCGCCCCAGTCCAGCCACTCCAGCAGCCCCGGCACCTCCTCCGCGCCGCCCGCCGCCACCAGCAGCCGCATCCGGCCGTCCCGCAGGGCCACCGGGAACCCCCGCCCGAGCCCTCCCGAGCGTTCCAGGTGCTCCAGCGCCGCGCGTCCCGCCTCCGCGGGCACGTCCAGGACGTCGAAGCGCACCCCCACCGCCAGCCGCACCGGCACCCCGGGCACCGTGGGCCACCCCAGCGCGTTCTCGTACCAGAGCCGCACCTCGTCGTCGCCCGGCGTGAGCGACCGGTCGGGGAACGGCACTGCGGGGGCGACGGACCGGACCATGCCCGGCGCAACGCTCCGGCACCCTTCGGGTTACGCTGGGTGTTCACGCGTGAGCGTGGAGTATCGAACAAGGGGGCGCGCGGGGGTGCGGGGAAGCGCAAGGTTGTTCGCCCGTAGCGGAGGGAACCCGTGCACGCGGCATGGACTGTCCGTAGCAGCGGGTAAGACATCCCTAGTGGGAGGGGGCGACACGCAGGGCGGGACGTCTTCCGTTCGCCATGGGCGTACTGGCGAAGGGGGTAACTGCCTGGCCTGCGGGAACATCGTCTCGCACCATCGGGTTGGAGCAGATGTCGGCGTGAGCGGGGTCAGGAGGCCATCGACGGTGTCGGCAGTTGGAATGAGCGGTCCCCGCTTGCGGGACTAAGCTGCGGAAGGACAGGGAGGGGAAGTTCCCCCCACTGCCTGACCGCTCTGAGGAGCGATTAACGATGTTCGAGAGGTTCACCGACCGCGCGCGGCGGGTTGTCGTCCTGGCTCAGGAAGAAGCCCGGATGCTCAACCACAACTACATCGGCACCGAGCACATCCTCCTGGGCCTGATCCACGAGGGTGAGGGTGTCGCCGCCAAGGCCCTTGAGAGCCTCGGGATTTCGCTCGAGGCGGTCCGCCAGCAGGTGGAGGAGATCATCGGGCAGGGCCAGCAGGCCCCGTCGGGTCACATCCCCTTCACCCCCCGTGCCAAGAAGGTCCTGGAGCTGTCGCTCCGCGAGGCCCTTCAGCTGGGCCACAACTACATCGGCACGGAGCACATCCTGCTCGGCCTGATCCGTGAGGGCGAGGGCGTCGCCGCCCAGGTCCTGGTCAAGCTGGGCGCCGACCTCAACCGGGTGCGGCAGCAGGTCATCCAGCTGCTCTCCGGTTACCAGGGCAAGGAGACCGCCACCGCCGGCGGTCCTGCCGAGGGCACCCCCTCCACGTCCCTGGTCCTCGACCAGTTCGGCCGGAACCTCACCCAGGCCGCTCGTGAGTCCAAGCTCGACCCGGTCATCGGGCGCGAGAAGGAGATCGAGCGGGTCATGCAGGTGCTGTCCCGCCGTACCAAGAACAACCCGGTGCTGATCGGTGAGCCCGGCGTCGGCAAGACCGCCGTCGTCGAGGGTCTCGCCCAGGCCATCGTCAAGGGCGAGGTGCCCGAGACCCTCAAGGACAAGCACCTCTACACCCTGGACCTCGGTGCCCTGGTCGCCGGCTCCCGCTACCGCGGTGACTTCGAGGAGCGCCTGAAGAAGGTGCTCAAGGAGATCCGCACCCGCGGCGACATCATCCTGTTCATCGACGAGCTGCACACGCTGGTCGGTGCGGGTGCCGCCGAGGGCGCCATCGACGCCGCGAGCATCCTCAAGCCGATGCTGGCCCGTGGTGAGCTGCAGACCATCGGCGCCACCACGCTGGACGAGTACCGCAAGCACCTGGAGAAGGACGCGGCCCTGGAGCGCCGCTTCCAGCCGATCCAGGTCGCGGAGCCGTCCCTGCCGCACACGATCGAGATCCTCAAGGGCCTGCGCGACCGTTACGAGGCGCACCACCGCGTCTCCATCACGGACGAGGCCCTGGTGCAGGCGGCGACGCTCGCCGACCGGTACATCTCGGACCGCTTCCTGCCGGACAAGGCGATTGACCTGATCGACGAGGCCGGCTCGAGGATGCGCATCCGCCGGATGACCGCGCCGCCGGACCTGCGCGAGTTCGACGAGAAGATCGCCGGCGTCCGCCGCGACAAGGAGTCCGCGATCGACTCGCAGGACTTCGAGAAGGCCGCCTCCCTGCGCGACAAGGAGAAGCAGCTCCTCGCCGCCAAGGCCAAGCGGGAGAAGGAGTGGAAGGCCGGCGACATGGACGTCGTCGCCGAGGTCGACGGCGAGCTGATCGCCGAGGTCCTCGCCACGGCCACGGGCATCCCGGTCTTCAAGCTGACCGAGGAGGAGTCGTCCCGCCTGCTGCGCATGGAGGACGAGCTCCACAAGCGGGTCATCGGCCAGAACGACGCCGTCAAGGCGCTGTCGAAGGCGATCCGCCGCACCCGTGCGGGTCTGAAGGACCCGAAGCGCCCCGGTGGCTCGTTCATCTTCGCCGGCCCGTCCGGTGTCGGTAAGACCGAGCTGTCCAAGGCGCTGGCGGAGTTCCTCTTCGGCGACGAGGACGCGCTGATCTCCCTCGACATGTCGGAGTTCAGCGAGAAGCACACGGTCTCCCGCCTCTTCGGTTCGCCCCCCGGCTACGTGGGCTACGAGGAGGGCGGCCAGTTGACGGAGAAGGTGCGCCGCAAGCCGTTCTCGGTCGTCCTCTTCGACGAGGTCGAGAAGGCCCACCCGGACATCTTCAACTCGCTGCTGCAGATCCTGGAGGACGGTCGCCTGACCGACTCCCAGGGCCGGGTCGTGGACTTCAAGAACACGGTCATCATCATGACGACCAACCTCGGCACCCGGGACATCTCCAAGGGCTTCAACCTGGGCTTCGCCGCCGCGGGCGACACGAAGACCAACTACGAGCGCATGAAGAACAAGGTCTCGGACGAGCTCAAGCAGCACTTCCGGCCCGAGTTCCTCAACCGCGTCGACGACGTGGTGGTCTTCCCGCAGCTCACGCAGAGCGACATCCTGCGGATCGTCGACCTGATGATCGGCAAGGTGGACGAGCGTCTGAAGGACCGGGACATGGGCATCGAGCTCTCCCAGTCCGCCAAGGAGCTGCTGTCCAAGAAGGGCTACGACCCCGTGCTGGGCGCCCGGCCGCTGCGCCGGACCATCCAGCGGGAGATCGAGGACAGCCTCTCGGAGAAGATCCTCTTCGGCGAGCTGCGTCCCGGTCACATCGTGGTCGTGGACACCGAGGGCGAGGGCGAGTCCCAGACCTTCACCTTCCGCGGTGAGGAGAAGTCGGCCCTGCCCGACGTCCCGCCGATCGAGCAGGCGGCCGGCGGAGCCGGCCCGAACCTGAGCAAGGACGCGTAGCCGCCGCGCTCGGCCCGAACGGAAGAAGGGGTCTGCCCCGGGACACACGTCCCGGGGCAGACCCCTTTTCCGCGACCGCGGCCGCGACCGCGGCCGGTTCAGGAGAGCTGACCGTCGTAGTCCGGCAGCTTGAACGTCTTCTCGGCGTGGCCGCCCGACAGGTCGGTCGCGCTGTTGCCGATGTTGGCGATGATCGTGTAGCCCTTGGCCTCGATGTCGACGCGCTGAGCGGTCTTGTAGTCGGCGACGTTCCTGAACAGGTCGAAGAACCCGCGGACGTACAGGCCGGCGGACTCGTAGCCGGCCTGGTCGAGGTTCCACTCGGTGGGCGCGTGGATGATGCCCGGGCGGGCGGTCACGAAGAACACGGCGACGCCGTGCTCCTGGGCGTACTCCGCGGCCTCCAGGACCGGCTCGTTGGCGGGCTGCGGGAAGCTGAACCCGAAGTCGGTCTCCAGCGCGGTGTTGTCGACGTCGAGGACGATCGCCTGCTTCTCGCCCGGCGCGGCGTCACCGATCCGCTGCTTCAGGTAGGGCAGGGCCTGGTCCATGACCGCCCGGCAGTCCCGCTGCCAGGTGTCGTGGTCGACGTCCGCCGCCGCGGTGGCGGACGCCACCGGGGAAACGGCCGGTGCGGCAGGGGTCGTGGCTTCGGCCGGTGCGGCCAGGGCCACCAGGGCGGCCGCGGAGACGGCGGTGACCGATGCGCGGATCGGCCAGGAGCGTCGGCTTCTCATCTCGTGGGGGTCCTCTCACGTCCGTGACGCTGCCAACGTGTCGTGTGCATGCTCGTCTGCGAGGGTGACGCGAGGTGAACCGTAGGGTTACCGAACGGTAGGCGCCTAGAGGCGTGCGCCACATTCCTGGAATGGCCGAACCCTGCCGCCGGTGACATGCCACACAGGCGCTTTGTCCGGTACTAGGCGGAATAGTGGCGAAACTGCTCGCGCAAAACAGACATTTACCCCATCTCTCTGATCAATCAGCTCTAAATAGGGGGTTTCGCCCGGCAGGTATGGTGCGTCAAGAGATGTACATCTCAGTGCGCATCTACGAGCTTTCGTCGTAAATCACGCCTTTGCGCCGTTATGTCCGGAGGGGCTACCAATGAATCACCACCGAGGCGCGGATCCGTCCGCCGGGTGGTTTTCCTCTGTCCCCCTCCTGATGAGGTGTGTATGTCCCAGCGCGTCACGTCCCGTTCCTCCCGCACCGCGTCCCTGATCCGCACCCGTGCGGCCGTGCTGGCCGCCGGACTGGGGGCCTCGGTCGTCATGGGAGCCGGGGTCGCGGCCGCCGTCGACACCACGGCTGCGTCCGGCGCCGCCGGCGCCGTCCAGGCGCAGGCCACCGCCCAGGCCCAGGCCGCGAAGGCCCAGGCCGCTCAGGCCGAGAAGGCCGCCCAGGCGAAGGCCGCCCAGGCCGCGAAGGCCGCCCGGGCCGCCGCCGAGAAGCAGGCGTCCTGGATCGACCCGGTCAAGAGCTACCGGCTGTCCGCGAGCTTCGCCCAGAACGGCGGCATGTGGGCGCACAAGCACAGCGGCCAGGACTACGCCGTCCCCACCGGCACCACCGTGATGGCCGCGCACGGCGGCACCGTCGTCAAGGCCGGTCCCAACGGCGCCGGCGACGGCCCCGCCTACGGCAACGCGATCGTCGTCAAGCACGGCAACGGCACGTACTCCCAGTACGCCCACCTGTCGCGGGTCGACGTGAAGATCGGCCAGATCGTCAAGACCGGCCAGAAGATCGCCCTGTCCGGCAACACCGGCAACTCCAGCGGACCCCACCTGCACTTCGAGATCCGCACCACCCCGAACTACGGCTCCGCCGTGGACCCGGTGAAGTTCCTGCACTCCAAGGGCGTGACCGTCTGACCCGCACGGGCGGACGGCGCTAGGCGCCCCCGGACCCCCGGTGGGCCTGGGTGATCAGATCGATGGCGACCTCGAGGACGGCCTTGCGCTTCTCCTCGGGGTCGCTTTCGACGTCCTGGAGGACGTGCATCCCCGCGTGCATGGTGAACAGGGCGCTGACGCAGCGCACCTGGTCGACCAGGTCGGCGTCCGGGTCCATGAGGATGTCGCGCAGCCCGAGCATGCGGGTCTTGAACATCTCGCCGATGCGCAGCTCGCGGACCGTCGCCTGGTTCTCCTGCATGAAGCGGAAGAGGGGGGCCGCGCCCGCCAGCGCCTCGCTGTACCGGCGGATGATCTCCTGCTTGGTCTCCAGCGAGTGCGGCTGTCCCCGCCCCCACTCGATCAGTTCCTCCATCGGCCGCGAGAGGTCCTCGAAGATGCCGACGAGGATCTCTTCCTTCGTCTTGAAGTGGTAGTACAGCGCGGCCTTGGTGACGTCCAGGCGCCCGGCGATCTCGCGCAGCGATGTCTTCTCGTAGCCCTGCTCGGCGAAGAGTTCGAGCGCCACGTCCTGGATGCGCTGGCGGGTGTTCCCGCGGCGCCGCTGTTTGGTGCCGTCCATGGTGCCGCCCATCCTCCTACTCGACCCCTCTTGACGAAAACTTACTTGACGCCCGGCTAGTTGCGCGACTACCTTCCCAGTGCAGTGAACTAGCCGGTCGGCAAGTAAGTAGCGGTGGTCACACGACCGTGGCCGGGGGAGAAGGAATCATGGCGGACACACCAGCGGCGGGGGCCGTGGAGACGGACGGCGGCAAACAGCCGAGGAGCGTGCGGGTGGTCCTGCTCGCGCTCATGATCGCGATGATGCTCGCGATGCTCGACAACATGATCATCGGCACCGCGATGCCGACGATCGTGGGCGAGCTGGGCGGACTGGAGCACCTGTCCTGGGTGGTCACCTCATACACCCTGGCCACCGCGGCCGCCACCCCGGTCTGGGGCAAGCTCGGCGACATGTACGGCCGCAAGGCCACCTTCATGACATCGATCGTGATCTTCCTGATCGGCTCCGCGCTCAGCGGCATGGCCCAGGACATGGGCCAGCTGATCGCCTTCCGCGCGGTGCAGGGCCTGGGCGCCGGCGGCCTGATGGTCGGCGTCATGGCGATCATCGGCGACCTCATCCCGCCCCGGGAGCGCGGCAAGTACCAGGGCATGATGGCCGCCGTGATGGCGCTGGCCATGATCGGCGGACCCCTGGTCGGCGGCACCATCACCGACAACTGGGGCTGGCGCTGGGCCTTCTACATCAACCTGCCGCTCGGCGCGATCGCGCTGGCCGCCGTCGGCGCCGTACTGCACCTGCCGAAGAAGCGGGCCAAGGCCGGCATCGACTACCTCGGGGTCGCGCTGCTGACCGTCGGCATCACCGCCGTCGTGCTCGTCACCACCTGGGGCGGCACGGAGTACGCGTGGACCTCCGCGCGGATCATGGAGCTGACCGGTCTGGGCGTCGCGTCCCTCGTGGGCTTCGTGTTCTGGCAGACCAGGGCCGCCGAGCCGGTGGTGCCGCTGCACATCTTCCGCAGCCGCAACTTCACGCTGATGTCCGTCATCGGCTTCATCACCGGCTTCGTGATGTTCGGCGCGACCCTCTTCCTGCCGCTCTACCAGCAGGCCGTACAGGGCGCCTCCGCCACCAACTCCGGCCTGCTGCTCCTGCCGATGCTCGGCGCGATGCTCATCACCTCGATGGTCGCGGGCCGGGTCACGACCAACACCGGCCGGTACAAGGTCTTCCCCGTCCTCGGCAGCGCCCTGATGATCGTCGGCCTGTACCTGCTGTCCACGATGGACACCGGGACCTCCCGCCTCACCTCCGGTGTCTTCATGGCCGTGGTCGGTCTCGGCATGGGCTGTCTGATGCAGATCACCATGCTGGTCGCGCAGAACAGCGTCGAGATGAAGGACATGGGCGTGGCGTCCTCGTCCACCACCCTGCTCCGCACCCTCGGCTCGTCCTTCGGCGTCGCGATCATGGGCGCGCTGTTCAACAACCGCGTCCAGGACGTCATGGCCGAGAAGGCCGGCGCGCTGGGCTCCAAGGTGACCGAGCAGTCCGCCCAGCTGGACCCCGCGCGCCTGGAGAAGCTGCCGGAGGCGGCCCGCGAGGCCTACCAGTACGCGGTGTCCTCGGGCATCCACTCGGCGTTCCTCCTGGGCGCCGTGGTCGCGGTGCTCTCGCTGGCGGCGGCGGTCTTCGTCAAGGAGGTCCCGCTGAAGGGCGCGGGCCCGAAGAAGGACGGCACCGACGACGGCGCACCGGCGGCGATGACGGTGAGCGAGCCCGTCTGACCCTCCTCCCGAGCGGCACGAAGCCCCCGGCGGCGCACCCGCGCTTCCGGGGGCCTTCCCGTGCGCCGGGCCGGACCCGTTGTCAGACCCCCGTGCCACCATCGGGCACATGGACAAGGTGCGGCAGCTGAGGCTGGCCAAGGACGCGATGGACCGGGACTGGGCCGACCCGGACCTCGACCTGGCCGCGGTCGCCGCGCACGCCGGATACTCGCGCTTCCACTTCATACGCGCCTTCCGGGAGAGCTACGGCGAGACGCCGGGCCAGTACCTCACGCACCGCCGCATCGAGCGCGCCGAGGACCTGCTGCGCACCGCGAACCTGTCGGTGACGGAGATCTGCCACCTGGTCGGCTTCAGCAGCCTGGGCACGTTCTCGGCGCGGTTCAAGACCCGCACCGGCCTCACCCCCAGCGAGTACCGCATCCGGCACGTGGGCCGCGGCGCCGCCCTGATCCCGGGCTGTTACGCGATGCACTGGCTCGGCGGACACCGCCCCGCTCCGGACAGGGCCGCGGGACGGCGCAATTCCGGAGAAGCGGGCTGACGACGGCGCCGCCTACGGTGACAGTGCACCGGAGGAACGGCAGCGAAACGGGAGTACGTCATGATCAAGGGGCTCGCCATCACCACCGTCTGGGTCCTCGACCAGGACCGGGCGAAGGAGTTCTACACCGAGAAGCTGGGCCTTGAGGTCCGCACCGACATGACCCTGGGCGAGGGCGGCATGCGCTGGCTCACCGTCGGCTCGCCGAAGCAGCCCGACGTCGAGCTGACCCTGATGGTCCCCGGCGCGGGCATGGACCCCGAGTCCGCCGAGATGATCAAGAAGCTGGTGGCCAAGGGAGCGCTCGGCCCCGGCGTGCTGACCACCGACGACATCCACGGGGACTACGCCGAACTCAAGGACCGCGGGGTCGAGTTCATCCAGGAACCGCAGGAGCGCCCGTACGGCACCGAGGCACTGTTCCGCGACGACTCGGGCAACTGGTTCTCCTTCACCCAGCCCCGCGAGGGCGGCCTCGACACGGACAAGGACTGGTCCTGCTGAACCGATCCCCCTACTGGGCCAGCATGGGATAGCTCCCGGTGTTCGTCGGCGCGTGCTCGGGCAGCCACAGCACGGCGACCGCGCCCTCGGCCGGCGCGTCGTCCGGCGCCCCCGCCGGCCGTACGTTGCGGAAGGTCAGCCGCGCGCCCAGCACCCGGGCCTGGCCCGCCGCGATGGTCAGGCCCAGCCCGTGGCCGCAGCCGGCCCGGTCGGCGCTGCCGGTGCGGAAGCGGCTCGGCCCCTCGGCGAGCAGGGTCTCGGGGAAGCCGGGCCCGTGGTCGCGGACCCGGACGACCCGGCCCTCGACGCTCACCTCGATGGGCGGCCTGCCGTGCCGGGCGGCGTTGGCGAGCAGGTTGAACAGCACCCGCTCCAGGCGCCGCGGGTCGGTGGTGACCTCCGACTCGTGCACCACCCGCACCGTGGCGTCCGGGTCCTTCGCCCTGACCCGCCGGGTGACGAACTCGCCCAGCAGGATGTCCTGCAGTTCGGCCCGCTCGGAGGCGCTGTCCAGCCGGGCCACCTCCAGGACGTCCTCGACGAGGGTGCGCATCGCCTTGGCCCGGTCCAGCACCAGCTCGGTCGGCCGGCCCGGCGGCAGCAGTTCGGCGGCGGTGAGCAGACCGGTCACGGGGGTGCGCAGCTCGTGCGCGATGTCGGCGGTGACCCGGCGCTCGGCCTCCAGCCGCTGCCGCAGCGCGTCCGCCATGGCGTCCACCGCGCTGGCCAGGTCGTCGGTCTCGTCGCGCACCACCCCGCCGATGGCCTCGCGCACCCGGACGTCCGTCTCGCCCTTGGCGACCCGGTTGGCGGCCGCGGCCGCCTTCCGCAGCCGCCGCGACAGATGCCCGCCGATGAACACCCCGAGCGCGCTGCCGCCCAGCACGACCGCGCTGGAGCCGATCACCAGGGCCTGGTCGAGGTCCTTGAGGATGTTCGAGCTGCGGTCCGTGAAACCGGAGTGCAGGGACATCACGTGCCCGTTCTTCAGAGGCACCGCCGCCCAGATGTCCGGCGCCCCGCCCGGCCGCGCGGCCACGTAGGTCGCCCGCCGGCCGGCCTCGGCCTTCTCCCGCAGCTCCTTCGGCAGCTCCGGGTCGTCGATCTTGGTGTTGGGGAAGTTCAGCCGCCCCGACAGCTCGTAGTTGCGCTGGGCGATCATGATGCGCTCGTCCGCCAGGTCGCGCGCGTTGTCCAGCATCGACACCCGGGCCGCGTTGTGCACGACCAGGCTCAGCGCGACCGCCACCAGCGCCCCGACCAGCGCGATGGCGGCGCTGAGCTTCCACCGCAGACCCGTGCCTATGCCCGCCCGGTCGACGCACGCCGCCACCAGGCGCCGGAAGTGCCTCCGCATCGTCTTCTCTCAGGCCTTCAGTTTGTAGCCGAAGCCGCGGACCGTCTCGATGCGGTCCTGGCCGATCTTCGTGCGCAGCCGCTGCACGTGGACGTCGACGACCCGGGTGTCACCGCCCCACCCGTACTCCCACACCCGTTCGAGCAGCCTGTCGCGGGAGAGCACGGTACCCGGCGCCGCGGAGAACTCCAGCAGCAGCCGCATCTCGGTCGGCGTCAGCGCCACCGGCTTCCCCGCCCGGCGCACCTCCATGCCCCCGGTGTCGACCTCCAGTTCGCCGAAGGCCAGCACGCCCCCGTCGCCCGGTCCCGCCGCGTCCTCCCGGCCGCCGTTCGCGCGCTCGAAGCGGCGCAGCACCGCGCGGATCCGGGCCACGAGCACGGCACTGTCGAACGGCTTGGTCACGTAGTCGTCGGCGCCCGCCTCCAGGCCCAGCACCACGTCGATGGCGTCGGCCCGCGCCGACAGCATGATCACCGGCACGGTCGACTCGTCCCGGATGCGCCGGCACAGACTGACCCCGTCGAGCCCGGGAACCATCACGTCGAGCAACGCGATGTCGGGGCGGTCCGTGCGGAACGCCTCCAGGCCCGACAGCCCGTCGGGCATCGCGGTGACCGCGAAGCCGTCCCGCTCCAGGGCGAGCTGGGTGGCCTCGCGGATGACGTCGTCGTCCTCGACGAACAGGACGTGGGTCTGGTCTGCCATCCCGGTGCTCTCAGTCCTCGTGTGATCTCGGATCGGTGCGCGCGTGCTTGTCTCGTCCACCCCGGGGACGCGGGGGCCGCGCCGCGGGTTCACCCGTTCATCGGTGCGGGCGGCCCCGCCGGTTCACGCCGTGGGCCATGTCTCAGCCGGCGGGCACCGGTGACGGTTCCGTACCGGAGACCTGTCCGTAGTCGTTGTGGGTGCGGTACTCCTCGGCGAACCGGCCCGGACCCCAGCGGTACGTGATCACGTTCTCCCCGGACGGGCTCGACACCGGGTCGCCCCGGTCGTACACCTGCTTGGTCACCACCAGGTCCCCGCGGTCGATCTCCGCGTACACCGGGGGCTCCTCGGCCGAGAACACGTTCACGTACGAGCCGCCCTGCTCGCGGTACACGTACGAGCCGACGCCCACCGCGTCCCCGCAGGTCAGCACGTTGACGACGACGTCGTCGACGGCGCCTCGGGTGAGGTTTCCGTAGCTCACGTCGACGGGGTACTCGTCGGCGACGCACGGCTTCAGCGTCCGCTTGACCTCCGCCGAGACCGCCGGATCGGCCTTGACCAGCCGGACCGCGTCCACCCGGTCGGGGGTCCGCGAGGGCTGCGCCGAGGCCGTGGCGGGGGCGCTCGCCACGGCCTCCGCGTGCGCCGGGCCCTCGTCCCGCGCGCCGGTGCCGCCCGTGCCGCAACCGGCGGCGAACAGACCGGCGGCGGCGAGCACGGCCGTCGCCGTACCCGCCGCCCGGGCGGTGCTCCGGGCCCCCGTGGGCCCCGCGCAGGTCAGGCCGCGCAACGCTCCCGCTCCTCACGCTCCAGCGCGCGTGCGTCCAGATCGCGTGCTTCCAGCTCCTCGCGGAGCCGGGCGAGCGCCCGGTGCAACGTGCTCTTGACCGTTCCGGCCGACATGCCGAGGGCGGCGGCCGTCTCCTCCGTGGACATCTGCTCCCAGTGTCGCAGCACCACGACACTGCGCTGCTTCGGGGCGAGGACCTTCATGACGTCCATCAGCAGGGCGCGGTCGGCGTGCTGCTCGGTGGAGTCGTCCACGCAGGCGTCCGGGAGCTGCTCGGTGGGCACCTCCTCCAGCTTGCGGGCCCGCCACCACTCCGTCCGCGTGTTGATCATGACTCGGCGCAGGTAGGCGTCGGCCAGCCGCTTGTCCTCGATGGTCTCCCAGCGGCCGTACGTCCGGACCAGCGCGGTCTGCAGCAGGTCCTGCGCGTCGACGGGGTCCGGGACCAGGCGGCGGGCGCTGCGCAGCAGCGCGTCCTGCCGGGTGCGGACGTACTCCTCGAACGCGAGCACCTCGCCCCGCACCGTGTCCTGCGTCATGGTGAACCGCCTCCCGCTCCCCGTACCGGCCCGCCCGCGCGGGCCGGTTGTCCTGCCGTGTTCCGTAGTCGCGTGCCCTTGTCGAGCACGTGATCGAAGGTACGGAGGCGTTGTCACGGCGCTGTCCGAAGCAGCCTGCGGGAAGCCCTCGGCTGTCCGTCGGTTGTGTAACGGAAGGAGGAACGGGGTAAAGCGGGCCCCCGATTGGGGGCGTTACGGCCCGATATGGCCGGCCGTACCGATGAGGTGTGTGTGGACCGGCTGTACCCGACGTCGGATGTATGTGTGAACCGGCCGTACCCGACCTCGGACGTGTGCGTGGACCGGCCGTACGGGACGTCAGGTCATCGGCAGCCGGTACAGACCGCCCGGCAGCGGCTCCACCAGACCGTCGGCGACCAGACCGTCCAGCGCGCGGGCCCGCTGTACCGGCTCGTGCCACACCCGGTCCAGCGCGGCCTGCGGCACCGGACCGTGCGCCTCCCGCAGCACGGCCAGCAGCCGCCCGCGGACCTGGCGGTCCGTGCCCGCGTACGTCTGGCCCCGGCGTGGCGGGCCGTCGTGGGCGGGCTTGCCCGCCAGCCGCCAGGCGCACTGCGCGGCGATCGGGCAGCGCTGGCACGACTCGTTCTTCGCCGTGCACACCAGCGCGCCCAGCTCCATGGAGGCGGCGGCCCACCGCGCGGCGGTCGCGGCGTCCTCCGGCAGCAGCGCGCGGGCCAGCCGGCGCTCGGCGGCGGTGGTGGCGTTCGGCGGGTACTGCGTACCGGTGACCGCGCGGGCGAACACCCGGCGCACGTTGGTGTCCAGCACCGCGTGCCGCTGCCCGTACGCGAACGACGCCACCGCCGCGGCCGTGTACTCCCCGATGCCGGGCAGCGCCAGCAGCTGGGCGTGGTCGGCCGGTACGTCGCCGCCGTGCCGTTCCGTTATGGCGACGGCGGCACCGTGCAGCCGGAGCGCGCGGCGCGGGTAGCCGAGCCGGCCCCAGGCGCGGACCGCCTCACCGGGCGCCTCCGCGGCGAGGTCGGCGGGGCGCGGCCAGCGGGCCAGCCACTGCTCGTAGACGGGCAGGACCCGGTTCACCGGGGTCTGCTGCAGCATGAACTCGCTGACCATCACCCCCCACGCGCCGGCCTCCGGGCGCCGCCACGGCAGGTCCCGGGCGTGCTCGTCGAACCAGTCGATGACGGGGGAGTGCAGCGGCTCACCGGGAGCACGCTCGGACGCGGAATCGGCGGCGGTGCCGTACGGGGGCTTCGTGGGAGCAGTCATGGCCCTTCGATCCTCCCACGCCGGTACCCGCCGGTGGTGGGAGCGCCACGGCCATGGCCTCCCGCAGGGTGACGGCACACCTGACGATCGGCAGCGGTGCCACGCTCCCGTCCGCTCGTGGCGCCGGGAGCGTGGAACGTGCCCGTCCCGCCGCGTCCGGCCGGGGCCGCCCGCTCCGGGCGGTCCTCTCCCCACCGGCGGTCACCCCCGGACCGACGGCCACGGCCTCCCCGCCTCCGGCACGGCGGGGAGACCCGGCCGAAGCTGTCGCGGTACGGCCCGCCGCTGACCGGCGATGGGGCGGACGGTTTCGCGAGGGGGGCCAGCGGGAGGCGAAGCGGTGGCGGGTGAGGACCTGCACCGGGATCGCCCGGCAGCGGAGGAGGGAGGGGATCGGCCGGCGCCTTCGCCGCACGCGTCCACGCCGCCCGTGCCCTCGACGACGCCGACGGCTTCCCGCCGAAGTCCGGCGACCGTACGAACTCACCGCGCGGGCAAGGGCGGTGGCGGACGGTGCCGACCGGCTCGGCACGCCCGGTCGTACGACGGTGAAGGCGACGACCGGACGAGCGCGCCGGACCGGCGCGAGCGCCGAGGGGCCCGCGACCGTGGCGTGGTCGCCCGGGAACGACCGGTCACCGTACGACGGACACTCCTTGGCCGCACCGGACTTGAACACCTCACCGCGGCATGCGTACGCCACAGTCGTGGCCAGAGGTGCAAGGGCCGCGATCGCGAACGCCCGGCTGTCCGCTCGCCGCGTCCCCACCGGCCGGCCGCGAACAGCACGACGAACACCAGCAGTCCACGAAGTCCATGGTCACGCACGGTAGGCGAGGTGTCGATACGGTCACACCCCGCGATCGTCGTGTGCCGTACCTGACGAAGGACAGGGCGCGCAGGACTCTCACCGGAATGATGATCCGGAAAAGTTGGGCCCGGAGCGGCGGGTGGGACAAGTTAACGCGCCGATCTCTCGTACAGTTTGCGCCGTGGGATCTCTGCGCAATCCGGTCGGGCCGCTTCCCTCCACCATCTACTGGCGGCGGAGGGCCGTACTGCTGTCCGTGCTGGCCCTGTTGGGGTTGTTGATCACCTGGGTGGTGGTCTCCGGCGGCGGGGGCGGCGGCCGTGACAACGGGGCCAACGGCAAGAATCCCGCGCCCTCCATCACTCCGGGACCGTCGGGTTCGGGGCCGGCGATCAGTCAGGCGCCGGGCGGGCGCGACGAGTCGGGGAGCGGGAGTTCCGGCGGGTCGGGCGATTCCGGTGGTACCGGCGGCTCCGGTGGTTCCGGTGGCTCGTCGTCCGGGTCCGGTGGCGACGGGGCCAACGGCGATCCCGCGGACTCCGGTGGCGCCGGGGGATCGGGCGGTGGTGCCGGGGGCAGCGCGGGCGGTGGCCTTGAGGGCGGTACGTCGGCGGGGGTCGGCGCGGGTGACGCGCTGCCGGCCGGATCGGGGTCCTCACTGCCCAACTGCACCGCGAACGCCGTGAAGTTCACTCTGCGCAGTTCCCGCAACACCTATGAGCCGGGGCAGACGCCCACGTTCCTGCTCACCGCGCGGAACATCTCCGGTGGCGACTGCAAGGTCGATCTCGGGCCGGACAACGCGGTGTTGACGATCACCCCGGCAAGCGGCGACGACGCGTACTGGGCGTCGGACGACTGCCCGAAGGGTGCGCGGAGCCTGGTGTTCCGGGTGCCGGCGGAGGACAGCATCACCTACACCGTGAAGTGGGACCGCAAGGCGAGCGCGCCGGAGTGCGCGACGCCCGAGGCCGGGGCGGCCGGCGCGGGGACCTACCTGGTGGAGGCGAAGGCACCGGGCTTCGAGAAGGTGCGCACGTCGTTCGTGCTGAAGGCGGACTAGCCGGCCGGGGCCGGTGCCGGGCGGGAGTGTCGCGCGGCCCGGCGCTTGCGGGGTGCCTCCCCCAGTGCCTTCAAGCCAGGCCTTCAAGGCACTGGGGGAGGCACGATGGCCCGCAGTCGCGACGACCCTAGACGTACCGCTCGAGGATCGAGCTCTCCGCCAGCCGCGACAGTCCCTCGCGCACGCTCCGCGCCCGCGCCTCGCCGACCCCGTCCACCGTCTGCAGGTCGTCGACGCTCGCGGCGAGCAGCTTCTGCAGCCCCCCGAAGTGCTCCACCAGCCGGTCGATGATCGCGCCCGGCAGCCGCGGCACCTTCGCCAGCAGCCGGAAGCCGCGCGGGGACACCGCGGAGTCCAGGGTCTCGGGCGAGCCGGTGTACCCCAGCGCGCGGGCCACCGTCGGCAGCTCCAGCAACTCCGCGTGCGTGAGCACGTTCAGCTCGTGCAGCGCCTCGTCGACCGTGCGGGAGCGCTTGGCGGTGGGCTCGGGCACGTAGTCCCGTACGACCAGTTCGCGCTCCGGCTCCACGCCCGCGATCAACTCGTCGAGCTGAAGGGCGAGGAGACGGCCGTCGGTGCCCAGTTCGACCACGTATTCGGCGATTTCGGTGGCGATGCGGCGCACCATCTCCAGTCGCTGCGCGACCGCCGAGACGTCCCGGACGGTCACCAGGTCCTCGATCTCCAGCGCCGACAGCGTGCCCGCGACCTCGTCGAGACGGAGCTTGTAGCGCTCCAGGGTGGCCAGCGCCTGGTTGGCGCGGGACAGGATCGCCGCCGAGTCCTCCAGGACCCGCCGGTGGCCGTCGACGTACAGCGCGATCAGGCGCATCGACTGGGAGACGGAGACGACCGGGAAACCGACCTGCTTGGAGACGCGGTCGGCGGTGCGGTGCCGGGTGCCGGTCTCCTCGGTGGGGATGGTCGGGTCCGGCACCAGCTGGACGCCCGCCCGCAGGATCTTGGACAGGTCGGACGACAGCACGATGCCGCCGTCCAGCTTGCACAGCTCGCGCAGCCGGGTCGCGGTGAACTCGACGTCCAGCACGAAGCCGCCGCTGCACAGTGCCTCGACGGTCTTGTCGGAACCGAGCACGATGAGACCGCCGGTGTTGCCGCGGAGCACGCGCTCCAGGCCGTCACGCAGGGCGGTGCCGGGTGCCACGGCGCTCAGCGAGGCGCGCATCAGGCCATCGGAACCGGCACTCCCACCGGACTTTCCGGGAGTCGCCGCCCGGTCGTTGGCTGCCACTGCACTCCTCCGGTCGCAGGTTCTGGGGCGCCTTCGCTCCGCACACTCGGTTCGTACGGACGGGCGAGACCTGGGCAAAGTCTACCGGCGGTCCTCCGTCTCCCGTGGGGCCTCTCGGCGACGGGAGCGCGGAAGGACCCGCAGCGCGTCCCCTATGTCCGCCACTTCCAGCACCTTCATGCCCGGCGGGACCTTGCCGGGATCGCCCGGTACCAGGGCGTGCGTGAAGCCCAGGCGGTGCGCCTCGGCGAGCCTGCGCTGGACACCCGTGACCCGTCTCACCTCACCGGCGAGGCCGACCTCGCCGATCGCGACCAGGTTCTTCGGCAGCGGGGTGTCGCTCGCCGCCGACGCCAGCGCGAGCGCGACGGCCAGGTCCGCGGCCGGTTCCGAGAGCTTCACCCCGCCCACCGTCGCGGAGTAGATGTCCCGTTTGCCCAAAGCGCTGATCCGGCCGCGCTGTTCCAGCACCGCCAGCATCATCGACACGCGTGAGGTCTCCAGGCCGGACGTGGTGCGCCGGGGCGAGGGGATCTGCGAGTCGACCGTGAGCGCCTGCACCTCGGCGACCAGGGGGCGGCGGCCCTCCAGGGTGACGGTCAGGCAGGTGCCCGGGACCGGTTCGTCACGACGGGTCAGGAAGAGTCCGCTGGGGTCCGCCAGGCCCGTGATGCCCTCGTCGTGCAGCTCGAAGCAGCCCACCTCGTCCGTGGTGCCGTAGCGGTTCTTGACGCCGCGCACCAGACGCAGGCGCGCGTGCCGGTCGCCCTCGAAGTGCAGGACGACGTCCACCAGGTGTTCCAGCAGGCGCGGCCCGGCGATCGCGCCGTCCTTGGTGACGTGGCCCACGAGGAGCGTGGACATCCCGCGCTCCTTGGAGGCCCGGATCAGCGCGCCGGCCACCTCGCGGACCTGCGCCATGCCGCCCGGGGCGCCGTCGATCTCCGGGGACGCCACCGTCTGCACCGAGTCCATGATCAGCAGGGACGGCTTCACCGCGTCCAGGTGGCCGAGCACGGCGGACAGATCCGTCTCGGCGGCGAGGTACAAGTGGTCGTCGATGGCGTGGATGCGGTCGGCGCGCAGCCGGACCTGGCTCGCCGACTCCTCCCCGGTGACGTACAGCGTGCGGTGCTCCTCGCTCGCCGACTTGGCCGCCACGTCCAGCAGCAGCGTGGACTTGCCCACGCCCGGCTCACCCGCGACCAGCACCACCGCGCCGGGCACCAGGCCGCCGCCGAGCACCCGGTCCAGCTCGGGCACGCCGGTGGAGCGGGCGGTGGCCTGACGGCCGTCGACCTGGCCGATGGGCAGGGCGGAGGTGGTGACCCGCCCGGGCGCCGTCGTACGGACCGCGGGCGCGCCGTACTCCTCGATCGTCCCCCAGGCCTGGCACTCGGGGCAGCGACCGAGCCACTTGGCCGTCTGCCAGCCGCACTCGGTGCAGCGGTAGGACGGTCGGTCCTTGGTGGTCTTGGTACGGGCAGCCATGTGGAAACGGTAACGGCACCCACTGACAACGGGACGTCCGCGCCCTCGCACGCCGCACGGGGCCGGGCGTCCCCGGTCCCTCCGGGGGCCCGGAAGCCCGTCCGGGGCCCTGGGGGAGTCCGGGGGGCGAGGCCGTCCGGGCCGGAACGGGGTCCGCGGCGGCGGCCCGGGGAGCCGGCGAACGGGAAGCGAAAGGTTCCTGTCTCCGATAGAGGGATCGTTTCACCCGTACGGATTAAAAGTGCGCAGGGCTCCCGAAGGTGCCGCCCCGCGCCGCCTACGGTCGCCGGATGACGAGCAGCGGCCCGGAGACCTCGACCCGCACGAGCGGACCCCACCGGACGCACCGGGAAGTGCGCGACCGCGGGGCCGCGCGCACGCTGGCCCAGCGGCCGGCCACCCGCTACGAGTCCGAACTGGACGGCCTGTTCACCTACTGCCTGTCCGTGCTGTGCGACCACGACGCGGCGACCGCCGCCCTGGCCGACGTCCTCGTGCTCGCGGAACGCCGCGGGCGGCACCTCCCCGAGGAACTCGGGAGCCACAGGGCCTGGCTGTACGCCCTGGCCCGCTGGGCGTGTCTGCGCGAGCTGGCCGAGGCCGGGCGGGAACGCCGGGGCACCCGCGCGGGGGGCCGCCCCGGCCGGCGGCGGG
This sequence comes from Streptomyces sp. NPDC018964, assembly GCF_044390325.1. Taxonomy (NCBI): domain Bacteria; kingdom Bacillati; phylum Actinomycetota; class Actinomycetes; order Kitasatosporales; family Streptomycetaceae; genus Streptomyces; species Streptomyces sp. NPDC018964. The sequence continues at coordinate 17,659 of NZ_JBIRYZ010000033.1, read as the reverse complement.
CGGCCGGGGCCGCCACCGTCCCGCCCGTCTCCGAGGACGTCCGGCGGCAGCGCCGCCGCGAACTGGCCGAGCTGGCCTGGCCGGAGGCCGCCGGCACCACGCCCGAGCAGCGCGAGGCGCTCGAACTCGCCGTGCGCCACCACCTCGCCGCCCACGAGGTCGCCGCCGTGCTCGGCATGCAGCCGACCACCGCGCGCGAACTGCTCGCCGCCGCGGCCTGCGAGGTGGAACGCACCCGCGCGGCGCTCGCCGTCGTCGAGGCCGGTGCCTGTCCGGGCGTGGCGCACCTCACCGGCGACCGGCAGTTCGTGCTCAGCGCGACCCTGCGCCGCGAGCTCGTCCGGCACGTCGACGACTGCCCGCGCTGCCGCCGCACCGCCGGACGGGCCGTTCCCGGCCGCTGGCCCGGCACCAGCGTCACGCCGGACGCGCTGCCCCTCGTCCCGGCGCCCGGAGCGGCCCTGCACGCCGCCATGGCGCACCACCCGCGCGTGCGCGGCGGCGGGCCCCGCTTCGACCGGCGCGGTTTCCCGATGAACCCCAAGGACCGCGTCGCCCGGCGGGACCGGCTGCGTGCGCGTGCCGTCACGACGACGGTCGTCGCCACCGTCGTCGCCGCCCCGGTGTTCGCCCTGTGGGCCGCCTACCGGAGCACCCCGGTGGGCGAGGCCCAGGACGGCCGTACGGCCTTCGCGCGGGAGGACGGCGGCACCCTCGATCTCGAGGGCGAGGGGGCGGGCGGCTACGAGAGCGCCGGCAACGCGAGCACCCGGCCCGGCATCCGATTCGGTGAGGACGGCGAGCCGGACGTGTCCGTGGAGGTCGTGAGCGTCGCCGGAGCCGAGCGCGAGGACGCCGCCGCGCTGGACGTCAGGGCCGGCCACAGCGGCGACACCACGCTGATCACCCTGACCGCGACGGGCTCCGAACCGGTCCGCTGGTCCGTGTGGACGGGAGCGTCCTGGCTCTATCCGAGCAGGTCGTCGGGCACGCTCGCGCCCGGCGAGTCGGTGACGGTCAGGGTGTACGTCGACCAGCTGCGCGAGCCCTCCGGCCACTGGAGCGCGACCGTGGCGATCTCACCCGCCGGTTCCGCCGTGACCATCGACGGCCACGGCCCCGCACCGTCCACCCCGGGCGGCGGCCCGCCCTCCGGCCGTCCCGGCGGCCCGGGCACCGCGCACCCCGGCACACCGAGCGGCCCGCCCGCGTCGTCGCCCGGCCCGGAGCGGGAGCCCACGGCACCGGCGCCCTCGCAGCCCGCTCCGGAGGACCCGCCGTCCTCACCCGGCCCGGACCCCACGACGGGCGGCCCCACCCCCTCCGACCCGGTGACGACCGGCCCCGAGGAGTCGGCGCCGCCCACCGGGTGAGGCGCCCCGAGCCCGGTCCCGCCCGCCCGGTCCCGCCCGTCCGGGGACGTCAGGCGGGGTCCGCCGGATGCGGGGCCAGCAGGGGCAGCCGCGAGGCCAGCCGCTCCTCGCACAGCTCGGCCAGACGGTCGTAGCCCGCCTTGCCCATCAGCTCGGTCAGCTCCGCGCGGTAGGAGACGTACACCGGGTCCCCGGCGCCGTGCGCCGAGGTGGCCGAGGTGCACCACCAGTGCAGGTCGTGGCCGCCGGGGCCCCAGCCCCGGCGGTCGTACTCACCGATCGACACCTGCAGCACGCGCGTGTCGTCGGGCCGGTCGATCCAGTCGTAGGTCCGCCGGACGGGCAGCTGCCAGCACACGTCCGGCTTGGTCTCCAGCGGCTCCCGGCCCTCCCTCAGGGCGAGGATGTGCAGCGAGCAGCCCATGCCGCCCGCGAAGCCCGGCCGGTTCTGGAAGATGCACGAGCCCTGGAACGGACGGGTCTGACGGTCGCCGTCCTCGTCCTCGGAGACCCAGCCGTTCCGCGTGCCCTCCGCGTGGTGCTGCCAGATGTCCGGTGTGAGCCTCGCCACGTGCTCGGCGACCCGCTTCTCGTCGTCCTCGTCCGAGAAGTGCGCGCCCAGGGTGCAGCAGCCGTCGTCCGCGCGGCCCGCCTGGATGCCCTGGCAGCCGCTGCCGAAGACGCAGTTCCAGCGAGAGGTCAGCCAGGTCAGATCGCAGCGGAAGACCTGCTCGTCGTCGGCCGGATCGGGAAACTCCACCCACGCGCGGGCGAAGTCGAGCCCCTTCTCGTCGTCCACCGGCGCCGGTCCCGGCGCCCGCGGTGCTGTCATCCGCGAAGAACCCTCGGCCGGTCCGGCCTCCTTGTTCTTCCTGGCCTTCTTGTCCGTCTTGTCGTCCTTCGCCTTTTTCGTCTTTGGCACCCGTCCAGGGTAAGTCGCCCACGCCCCCGCCGGGACCGGCCCGGTCACCGCGGGCAGGGCATCACACCGCGCGGCGGGCAGTAGCGTTCGGTGCATGAGACTCGGTGTCCTCGACGTGGGTTCGAACACGGTGCACCTGCTGGTGGTGGACGCGCACCCCGGCGCGCGCCCGCTGCCCGCGCACTCGCACAAGGCGGAACTGCGCCTCGCCCAGCTCCTCGACGCCGACGGGGCCATCGGCGCCGACGGGATCGACCGGCTGGTCGCGGTCGTCCACGACGCGCTCCGGGCGGCCGAGGACAAGGGCGTCGAGGAACTGCTGCCGTTCGCGACCTCCGCGGTGCGCGACGCGTACAACGCCGACGACGTGCTCACGCGCGTGTGCGAGGAGACCGGGGTCGAACTGCAGGTGCTCAGCGGCGACGAGGAGGCCCGGCTCACCTTCCTCGCCGCCCGCCGCTGGTTCGGCTGGTCGGCCGGGAAACTCCTCGTCATCGACATCGGCGGCGGCTCCCTGGAGATCGCCTACGGCATGGACGAGGAGCCCGACGCCACGGCGTCCCTGCCGCTCGGCGCCGGCCGGCTCACCGCCGCCCGGCTGCCCGGCGACCCGCCCGAGCCGGACGACGTGCGCGCGCTGCGCCGCCACGTCCGCACCGAGATAGCCCGCACGGTCGGGGAGTTCAGCCGCTTCGGCGCACCCGACCACGTGGTGGCCACCTCCAAGACCTTCAGGCAGCTCGCCCGCATCGCCGGCGCCCCCGGCTCCGCCGAGGGCCTGTACGTCCAGCGCGAGCTGAAACGGGAGTCCCTGGAGGCCTGGGTGCCCAGGCTTGCCGCTATGGCCGCCGCCGAGCGCGCCGAACTGCCCGGCGTCTCCGAGGCCCGCGCGGGCCAGCTGGTCGCCGGGGCCCTGGTCGCGGAGGGCGCCATGGACCTGTTCCGCGTGGAACGCCTGGAGATCTGCCCCTGGGCCCTGCGGGAGGGCGTGATACTCCGCAGACTGGATCACCTGGGCCAGGGACGGAGGCCCTGAGCCCATGACAAACACCACAACGGCGAACGGGCACCCCGCACCCACCCGGCCCCACCCCGTAATCTGAGGCTCGTGGCAGAACCAAGGGACGTAGTCCGCATCCCGGATGCGAAGGTCGCCCTGTCGACGGCCTCCGTCTACCCGGAGTCGACGGCGACGGCCTTCGAGATGGCCGCACGCCTCGGGTACGACGGCGTCGAGGTCATGGTGTGGACCGATCCGGTCAGCCAGGACATCGAGGCGCTGCGCAGACTCAGCGACTACCACCGCATCCCCGTCCTGGCCGTCCACGCGCCCTGCCTGCTCATCACGCAGCGCGTGTGGTCCACCGACCCCTGGACCAAGCTCCAGCGCGCCCGGGCCGCCGCCGAGAAGCTGGGCGCCGGCACGGTCGTCGTCCATCCCCCCTTCCGCTGGCAGCGGCAGTACGCCCGCGACTTCGTGGAGGGCGTCTGGCGGATGGCCGGCGAGACGGACGTGCGGTTCGCGGTGGAGAACATGTACCCCTGGCGCTACCGCGACCGCGAGATGCTCGCGTACGCCCCCGACTGGGACGTCACCAAAGAGGACTACCGCCACTTCACGATCGACCTCAGCCACGCCTCGACCGCCCGCACCGACGCCCTGCAGATGATCGACCGCATGGGCGACCGCCTCGGCCACGTCCACCTCGCCGACGGCAAGGGCTCCGCCAAGGACGAGCACCTGGTGCCCGGCCGCGGCGACCAGCCCTGCGCCGAGGTGCTGGAGGGCCTCGCGTCGCGCGGCTTCGACGGCCATGTCGTCATCGAGGTCAACACCCGCCGGGCCATGTCGAGCGCGGAGCGCGAGGCCGACCTGGCCGAGGCGCTGGCGTTCACCCGTCGGCACCTGTCCTCCGCCGCCTCCGCCATCGAGGTGCCACGGCGATGACCGGCCGCACCGCGAGCGACGGCCCGGACGTCTCCGCGCGGGACGACTCCTCCGCGCGGGACGGTGCTTCCGCGTGGGACGGCGCCTCCACGCACAGCGACGACGCCTCCGCGCGGGACGCCGTTTCCGCGCGCAGCGACGGCACCCTCACGCGGAGCACCGGCACCGGCACCGCCCGGCGCCGCGGCCGTCCGCCCCGTACGGAATCGGCCGGCACCCGGGACCGCATCCTCGACGCGGCCCGCGAGGAGTTCTCCGCGCGGGGGTACGAGAGGACGTCCGTCCGGGGCATCGCCAAGTCGGCCGGGGTCGACTCCGCGCTGGTGCACCACTACTTCGGCACCAAGGAGCAGGTGTTCGAGGCAGCCGTGGAGGTCGCCTTCGCGCCGGCGTTCACCGTGCGGGACACGATCCTCGACGGTCCCGTCGAGGAGGCCGGCGAGCGGATGACCCGCATGATCATCGGCCTCTGGGAGAGCCCGGTCACCCGGGCCCCGCTGCTCGCGATCGTCCGCTCCGCCGTGAACAACGAGATCGCGGCCGGTGTCTTCCGCCGCCTGATCGCCGGCCAGCTGCTGCGCCGGATCGCCGGGCGGCTCGACGTCCCCGACCCGGAGCTGCGCGCCGAGCTCGCCGCCGCGCAGCTGGTCGGGATCGCGATGCTCCGGTACGTGATCAAGGTGGAGCCGCTGGCCTCGGCGGACGCCGAGCAGATCGTCGAGCGGGTGGCACCGGTGGTGCAGGGGCACCTCACCGGGCGCTGACACCCCTCCGGAGCGAGACACCTGTCCCGAAATCCGGACACCTCGTCCCGCCCTCTGGATGACCGGCGTACGCTCGACGACAGTCATAACTCTCCGAAGGAGCGAGCGACGATGCCCGAGCTGAGGTCCCGCACAGTCACCCACGGCCGCAACATGGCGGGCGCCCGCGCCCTTATGCGCGCCTCCGGTGTACCGGGTGCGGACATCGGCCGCAAGCCGATCATCGCGGTCGCCAACAGCTTCACGGAGTTCGTCCCCGGCCACACCCACCTGGCCCCGGTCGGCCGGATCGTCAGCGAGGCGGTCACCGCGGCCGGCGGCATCCCGCGCGAGTTCAACACCATCGCCGTCGACGACGGCATCGCGATGGGCCACGGCGGCATGCTGTACTCCCTGCCCTCCCGCGACCTGATCGCGGACAGCGTGGAGTACATGGTGGAGGCGCACCGCGCGGACGCCCTGATCTGCATCTCCAACTGCGACAAGATCACCCCGGGCATGCTCAACGCGGCCCTGCGGCTGAACATCCCCACGGTCTTCGTCTCCGGCGGTCCGATGGAGTCCGGCCGTGCCACCCTGGTCGACGGCACGGTGCGCACGCTGGACCTGGTCGACGCGATGTCGGAGGCGGTCAACGAGAAGATCTCCGACGCGGACATCCTCCGCATCGAGGAGAACGCCTGCCCGACCTGCGGCTCCTGTTCCGGCATGTTCACCGCCAACTCGATGAACTGCCTCACCGAGGCGATCGGCCTCTCCCTCCCCGGCAACGGTTCGGTCCTGGCCACCCACACCGCCCGCAAGGCGCTCTACGAGAACGCCGCCCGCACGGTCCTGGACCTGACCCGCCGCTACTACGAGCAGGACGACGACTCGGTCCTGCCCCGCAGCATCGCCACCCCCGCCGCCTTCGAGAACGCCATGGCGCTCGACATCGCCATGGGCGGGTCCACCAACACGATCCTGCACCTGCTGGCCGCCGCCCAGGAGGCGGAGGTGCCGTACGGCCTCACCGAGATGGACGCCCTCTCGCGCCGCGTCCCCTGCCTGGCCAAGGTCGCGCCCAACGTCGCCAAGGACCGCACGTACTACATGGAGGACGTGCACCGCGCGGGAGGCATCCCCGCCCTCCTCGGCGAGCTGCACCGCGCGGGCCTGCTCAACGAGGACGTCCACTCCGTCCACAGCCCGTCCCTGGCCGACTGGCTGAAGACCTGGGACATCCGCGGCGGCTCCCCGTCGCAGGAGGCCGTGGAGCTGTGGCACGCGGCCCCCGGCTGCGTCCGCTCCGCCGAGGCCTTCTCCCAGTCCGAGCGCTGGGAGACCCTCGACGAGGACGCCGAGGGCGGCTGCATCCGCTCCGTCGAGCACGCGTACTCCGAGGACGGCGGCCTGGCGGTGCTGCGCGGCAACCTCGCCGTCGACGGCTGCGTGGTGAAGACGGCCGGCGTCGACGAGTCCATCTGGACCTTCGAGGGCCCGGCGGTCGTCTGCGAGTCGCAGGAGGAGGCCGTCGAGAAGATCCTCACCCAGCAGGTCAAGGAGGGCGACGTCGTCGTCATCCGCTACGAGGGCCCCAAGGGCGGCCCCGGCATGCAGGAGATGCTCTACCCGACGTCGTACCTGAAGGGCCGCGGCCTCGGAAAGGCCTGCGCCCTGATCACCGACGGCCGCTTCTCCGGCGGCACGTCCGGCCTGTCCATCGGCCACGCCTCCCCGGAGGCGGCCTCGGGCGGCACCATCGCCCTGGTCGAGGACGGCGACCGCATCCGCATCGACATCCCGAACCGCTCGATCGAGCTGCTGGTCGACGACGCGGAACTGACCCGCCGCGAGCAGGCCCTGAACGGCCGGTACGCTCCGAAGAACCGCGACCGCAAGGTCTCCGCCGCCCTGAAGGCGTACGCGGCGATGGCGACCAGCGCGGACAAGGGCGCGGTGCGGGACGTCAGCAAGCTGGGCTGAGCCCCACCGGGCCGTGAGCAGGGCAGGGCCGCTTCCGCACCGCGGGGGCGGCCCTCGCCGTCGGCGGGGCACCGGACCCCACCCGCCCACGGCGGACACGGTCCCGGCGGACGCGGACGGGCCGTCCGTGCCCGGCGTCCCCTGTGCCGGCCCCCCGTTCCCGGTCGGCCGGCCGCCCGGAAGCTCACCAGGCGGCCGGGTCGTCCCCCGACACGCCGAACACGGTGCCGTCGGGCGCGCCGGCGTAGACGTGACCGTCCGCGAGCACCGGCGTGGGCAGCGAGTCGGGGACCCGGTCGGCGTCGGTGCCGAGCCGCGGCCGGGTCTGCCCGAGGAGTTCCCCCGTGCGGGCGTCGACGCCCAGCAGCCGCCCGTCGGGAGCGGTGACGTACACGTGCCGTCCGTCGGAGACGGGCTCCGAGCCCCGGCTCACGCCCGTCTCCAGCCGCCACCGCTGCCTGCCCGCCGCCATGTCGACGGCCGCCAGCGAGCCGCCCGCGCCCATGAGGTACACGGTGTCCCCGTGCACGCCGACCTCCGCCTGCGCGACGGGCACGGGCAGCGTCACCCGGTGGGTGTCCCCGGTGCCGGGCGTGTAGCGGAGCACGGCCTTCGCGTCCCCGTAGGCGGCGCCCTCGACGATGAGGTACACGTCCCCGTCCGCCGCTCCCACCGGCGTCAGCGTCCCCTCCAGTTCCGCGTCCCACCGCACGTCACCCGTCGCCGGATCCACCGAGGTGACCCGGGTCCTGTTCCCGTCCCCGGACGGACTCGCCGCGTACGCCGACGATCCGCCCGCCCCGCCCGTCTCCTCCGGCTCCACGGCGAACGAGGAGAAGTACGGCACGGCCTGCCCCGGAATCCGGTGGGACCACATGGTCTCGCCGGAGGCACTGTCCACGCCCGTGACCGTCCCGTCGGAGCGGGTCAGCAGGAGCATGTCGCCGACCGCCCGCACCCCGTCGTACTCGGGCGGGTCCTCCTGCCACACCGGCTCGCCCGTGGCCGGATCGAGCGCCTCCAGGCCGCCGACCAGGTCGAGGGAGGGCTGGACGAGGCCGCCCGACAGGACCGGCGGTTCGCTCCGCGTCGTCCCGTCGACGTCGTGCCGCCACAAGGTGCGGCCGTCGGCCGGATCGAGGGCGAAGACCCGGCCGGGCAACGCGCACAGCAGTTTCTCCGCCCCGTACGAGCACTGGGGCATGCCGCCGGCCTCCGGGGCGGGCACCGCCTCCCACACGCCGAAGCCGCCAGACGCGCTCCGCGCGGCGGTGGTCTTCCGCGCCGGTTCCGCACCGCCGAACACCTGCACCGAGGCGAGCCCGCCGAGCACGGCGAGGCAGAGCACCCCGGCCACCAGGACCGTCCTCCTGCCGAGGCGCCGCGCGGACCGCTTCGCGGGCGCGTCCGCCAGGGGCTCCGGCGCGGCCTCCTCCGGCGCCTCCCGCGTCCGCTGCGCCGGTACGAACACCTGCGTGTCGTACGCCGCCGACACCGACCGCAGCTCCCGCATCAGCTCGTCCGGCGTGGGCCGGTCGTCGGGCTCCTTGGCGAGACACCGCAGCACCAGCGGCGCGAGCGACTCCGGTACGCCGGTCAGGTCGGGCTCGTCGTGCACGACCTGGTAGGCGACGACGTACGGGCTGTCGGAGTCGAACGGACCACGCCCCGTCGTCGCGTGCACCATGAGCGACCCGAGCGCGAACACGTCGGCCGCGGGGCCCACCTCCCGGGGCCGCCGGAACTGCTCGGGCGCCATGAACGGCGGCGTGCCGATCAACTTCCCCGTCTCGGTGCGCAGTTCGCTGTCCTTCGGCCGGGAGATGCCGAAGTCGATGACCTTCGGCCCGTCCTCGGCGAGCAGCACGTTGCTCGGCTTCAGATCCCGGTGCACGACCCCGACCCGGTGGATGTCGCGCAGCGCCTCCGCGAGCCCGGCCATCAGCCGACGCGACTGGTCCGGGTCCATGGGCCCGTTCCGTTTCACTTCCTCGGAGAGCGTCGGACCCGGGATGTACAGGGTGGCCATCCACGGCCGCCCGCCCTCCGGATCGGCGTCGACGACCGGCGCCGTGAAGGCCCCGCTCACCCGCCGCGCCGCGGCCACCTCCTGCCGGAACCGCCCCCTGAACTCGGGATCCATGGCGTACCGGGCGTGTACGACCTTCACCGCGACCCGCATCCCGGAGGTGCTCCGGGCCAGATGCACGACCCCCATGCCGCCCGAGCCCAGACAGGATTCCAGACGGTAGTGACCGGCATATTCCGGAAGTTCCGCTTCCGCGCTCGCTCCGGCGTTCCGCTGCGACGCCATGGAACCACCCCCGTGTTGTTCTTCCGCGCGCGCGATACTCGGAGCCTAGTCGATGGCGGCTGGGGGACCGAGGCGGCGTGCCAGCCTCACGCACGAATGACGAACTGGTGTTTCATTATGGGTTCCAGGGGAATCAACGTGACCCCACGACAGTCGTGGGGTGCAACGGGGGAGGTTTTCTCATGTCTGTCGACCAGACCCGGGACATCGCGGGCGGGGACGAGACGGCGACGGTGACGGCGGCCGCGGCCGCCCGCTCCTACCCGGTCGCTCCGGGCTACCGGCTCAACGTCCGCAGCGGCCCCGGCACCAACTACTCCGTCGTCCGGGTCCTGCCCGAGGGCGCCGAGGTCCGGATCAGCTGCCAGGCACCGGGCACGCAGGTGTCGGGCCCGTACGGCACCTCCAACATCTGGGACAACATCGGCAGCGGCCAGTACGTCTCCGACGCCTACGTGCGCACCGGCAGCGACGGGTACGTGGCCCCGCGTTGCGGGTGACGTTCCTTCTCCGGGGAGGCACCGGCCGGGAGAGCCGAGCACGGGCTCACCGGCCGGCGTCCCCGGGGAGCGCGAGCATCACGACCAGGTCCTCGCTCCGGGGAGTCCACGGCCTTCGCCGAGGAGCCGTCGGGAGAACCGCGAAGGGCGCAACGGAACCGACGGGGGCCAAGAGCACCTGCAACAGCGGTGAGGGCGGCGATCGTGCCGAGGCGGCCGCCTCCTCCCGCACGGTCGGTGTGGAGGGACGCCAAGGACGTCGCCCGCCCCGTCCCGGGCCGGCCGTCGGCAGGAACGCCTGGGGTCTCTTCGCCGGACGCGCCGTCGAAGGGACCCGCTGAGCCGACGCCGTACGACCGTGTCCCGGGACTCCGCCCGGAGCTCCGGGACACGGCCGTGCACGACCGGCCCGCGGTGGGGCCGACGGGGGAGGGGGCCCGGATGCGCACCCGGGGGAGGAGTCACAATCGACCCGTGAGCGCAGCAGAGAACGACCCGAACGGCACCCCGGCCACCCCCACCGGCCCTCGGCCCGAGCCCATCCGCTTCTTCGGCACGACCTGGGTCGACCACTCCGGCGGCTACACCGCCCGCCGCATCGGCGTCGCCGTCGGCTCCCTCGCCGCCGCGGCAGCCGCCTGCCTCGTCCTGCGCATCGCCTACGACGGGCTCCGGATCGCCGACGTCGGCAGCTTCGTCTCCCTGCTCATGGTCGTGATGTTCGCGATCTGCAGCTCGCTCGCCTTCCGCCACACCTGGTCCGCCTTCACCACCCGCCCCGACCCCGACCGCCAGGCCTCCCTGCGCGGCCTGCTGGCCATCGGCTTCGTCGGCTCGCTCCTCGCCTACTTCTTCCGCACCTTCACCGAGGCCCCGGGCGAGAAGCTCCACCGCGCGGAGTACGACAAGGCCCGCGCGGAGTACGAGAAGCGCACCACCCGCCGCTCGGGCAACCCGTCGAAGAAGCGCCGCCGCTAGGGGCTGCCCGACGGGCCGGCCGCACGACGGAACCCGGTGACTTCCGGGCGGGTACCGCGCCGCCGGGAACCACCGCCCCCGGAAGCCTTCCCGGTCCCGAGAGCCCGGTGGCTCACCGGGCGGCCCCCGGCCCGCACCGACAACCGTGCCGTCGGCAAAAGGCCCGGCAGCCGCCCGTACCACCGGAAACCACCTGCGCGCCGAAGCCACCCGGCCACCATGGCCGTATGACGACACCCGGGGCCGACCGCCTCACCCGAGCCCACTCCTTCAACGCCGCCGCAGCCCGGTACGCCGCCAACCGCCCCTCCTACCCGTCCGCCCTCTTCGACACGATCGAGGAGCTGACCGGCCGCCCCCTGGCCGGTTCCCGGGTCGTGGACGTCGGCGCCGGTACGGGCATGGCGGCCGCCCGTCTGCACGCGCGCGGCGCCGACGTGATCGCCGTCGAGCCCGGTGACGGCATGGCGGCCGAGTTCCGCCGCACCCTCCCCGACGTGCCGCTCGTCCGGGGCGACGGCAACGCCCTCCCCCTCGCCGGCCACAGCGCCGACCTCCTCACCTACGCCCAGGCCTGGCACTGGACCGACCCGGCCCGCGCCGTCCCGGAGGCGGTACGGGTCCTGCGGCCGGGCGGGGCGCTCGCCCTGTGGTGGAACATTGACGCGCTCGACGTGCCCTGGATCGCCGAGGAAGCCGAACGCACCGCACGCCACTTCGGCGTGAACCTCGCCGCCGAACGGCGCGACACCAACGCCCGAGCCGCCGACCCCACCGGCCTCCTGCGCTTCACCCGCCGGGAGATCCGCTGGAGCCGCCGCGTCCCGGTCGACACCCACCTGGCCAACCTCGCCAGCCACTCGGTCCTCCTCGTCCACGCCGACCGCGCCGCCGCCTTCCTCGCCGAGCAGCGCGAGTACCTCACCGCCGCCTTCCCCGACGGCACCGTCGAGGAGACCTACGACGTCGTCCTCCTCCTCGCCATCACGCCCCCGATCCCGACGGCTTGACGCCTCCCGACCCCGGGAGGAGTATTCATCACATGATGAATTACTCCTCCCGCCCACCGGAGGAACCGGCCGTCCACGCCCGGGACCTCACCGTCGTCCGAGGCACCCGCACCGTCCTGCACGGCCTCGACTTCACCGTCCCGCGCGGTCAGATCACCGGCCTCCTCGGCCCCTCCGGCTGCGGCAAGTCGACCCTGATGCGGGCCGTCGTCGGCACCCAGGCCAAGGTCATCGGCACCCTGGACGTCCTCGGCCACCCCGCCGGCCACCCCACCCTGCGCACCCGCGTCGGCTACGTCACCCAGGCCCCGTCCGTCTACGACGACCTGACCGTCCGCCAGAACCTCGACTACTTCGCCGCGATCCTCGACCCCGGCCGGGCGGCCGCCGACCGCCGCCACGAGAACGTCACCCGCGCCATCGCCGACGTCGACCTCACCACCCACGCCGACGCCCTCGCCGGCAACCTCTCCGGCGGCCAGCGCAGCCGCGTCTCCCTCGCCGTGGCCCTCCTCGGCAGCCCCGAACTCCTCGTCCTCGACGAACCCACCGTCGGCCTCGACCCCGTCCTCCGCCGCGACCTGTGGCAGCTCTTCCACACCCTCGCCACCGAACGCGGCGCCACCCTCCTGATCTCCTCCCACGTCATGGACGAGGCCGAACGCTGCCACCGCCTCCTGCTCATGCGCGCCGGCGAGATCCTCGCCGACGACACCCCCGACGCCCTGCGCACCCGCACCGGCTCCGACACCGTCGAGGACGCCTTCCTCCGCCTGGTCGACGAGGCGACCGCGGCAGGCCGTACGAAGGAGACGACCCGATGAGCACGACCACCCCCGCCCCCGCCCCGGCGCGCGCCCTCAACGCCTCCCGCACCACCGCCACCGCCGCCCGGGTCCTGCGCCAGCTCCGCCACGACCCGCGCACCATCGCGCTGCTGCTCCTCATCCCCTGCGTGATGCTGTTCCTGCTCCGCTACGTCTTCGACGGCAGCGCACGCACCTTCGACGGCATCGGCGCGTCGCTCCTCGGCATCTTCCCGCTGATCACGATGTTCCTGGTCACCTCGATCGCCACCCTGCGCGAACGCACCTCCGGCACCCTCGAACGACTCCTCGCCCTGCCGCTGGGCAAGGGCGACCTGATCGCCGGCTACGCCCTCGCCTTCGGCACCCTCGCGATCGTCCAGTCCGCCCTCGCCACGGGCCTCGCCGTCTGGTTCCTCGGCCTCGACGTCACCGGCAGCCCTTGGCTGCTCCTCCTGGTCGCCCTGCTCGACGCCCTCCTCGGCACGGCCCTCGGCCTCTTCGTCTCGGCCTTCGCGGCCTCCGAGTTCCAGGCGGTCCAGTTCATGCCGGCGGTGATCTTCCCCCAGCTCCTCCTCTGCGGCCTCTTCACCCCGCGCGAGAACATGCACCCGGCCCTGGAGGCCCTCTCCGACGTCCTCCCCATGTCCTACGCCGTCGACGGCATGAACGAGGTCCTGAAGCACACCGACATGACCGCGGCCTTCGTCCGCGACACGGCGATCGTCGCGGGCTGCGCCCTGCTGGTCCTGACCCTGGGCGCGGCGACGCTGAAACGCCGGACGGCATGAACAGCCCGTCCGGCGTTTGAGGACGAGGCCCGTCAAGGGCCGAAAGGGGGTCCGGGGGCACAGCCCCCGGGGGCGATGGGGGTGCCTCCCGCTCGAGCGAAGCCGAGAGCGGGGGAGGAAAGGGGCGGCGGGGGCGAAAAACTCACGACGACACCCCACCGCCGACATCCCGCCCACCGGACACCCCACCCCCACCCGCCCCCGGGATGCGAGGATGCCCACAGGACGACGCACCCCCGGAGGGCACCCCCAGCCATGACCCAGAAAGTCGCAGTCCTCGGCACCGGCAAAATCGGCGAAGCCCTGCTCAGCGGAGTGATCCGCGCCGGCTGGGCCCCCACCGACCTCCTCGTCACCACCCGCCGCCAGGAACGGGCCGACGAACTCCGCACCCGCTACGGAGTCACCCCGGTCTCCAACCAGGAAGCCGCCAAGACCGCCGACACCCTGATCCTCACGGTCAAACCGCAGGACATGGGCACCCTCCTCGACGAACTCGCCCCCCACGTCCCCGCCGACCGCCTGGTCATCAGCGGCGCGGCCGGCATCCCCACCGCCTTCTTCGAGGAACGCCTCGCCACCGGCACCCCGGTCGTCCGCGTCATGACCAACACCCCCGCCCTCGTCGACGAGGCCATGTCGGTCATCTCCGCCGGAAGCCACGCCACCGCCGACCACCTCGCCCACGCCGAGGAGATCTTCGGCGCCGTCGGCAAGACCCTCCGCGTCCCCGAGTCCCAGCAGGACGCCTGCACCGCCCTCTCCGGCTCCGGCCCGGCGTACTTCTTCTACCTCGTCGAGGCCATGACCGACGCCGGCATCCTGCTCGGCCTGCCCCGCGACAAGGCCCACGACCTGATCGTCCAGTCCGCGATCGGCGCCGCGACGATGCTCCGCGACAGCGGCGAACACCCGGTGAAGCTCCGCGAGAACGTGACCTCCCCCGCCGGCACCACCATCAACGCCATCCGCGAACTCGAGAACCACGGCGTACGGGCCGCCCTCATCGCCGCCCTCGAAGCCGCCCGCGACCGCAGCCGCGAACTCGCGAGCGGCACCAAGGACTGACGGCCGGCCCGAGCCCCCGCGCGGGGGCTCACTTCGCCGCGGTCAGGACGTCCTCCGTCGTCACCACCGTCGCGAACCCGCCCCCGTGCAGCGACACCGCCGACGCACGCGCCAGCTCGTCCGCGCTCTGCCGCCAGCCGAAGGGCCCCTCCAGGTCGAAGGTGTACGTCGCGTCGAACGCGACCACCACCTCGTATCCGAGGTTCCCGCCCATCCGCGCCGTCGTCTCGACGCACATGTTCGTCTGGATCCCGGCCAGCACGACCTGCGAGATCCCCGCCTCCCGGAGCCAGGCGCCCAGGTCGGGCGTCCCGAGGAACGCCGAGTTCACACTCTTGGTGACCAGCAGCTCGGCCCCGCTTCCCTTCCCGCGCCGCCGCTCCACGTACTCCTTGAACCCGTTGCCCTCGTACCCGGTCCGCAACGGCGACCCGGGCTTGACCGAGTCGTGCCGCACGAAGACGACCGGCCGACCGGTCGACTGCCATACGTCGACGAGGGCGGCGATGTTGTCGTCCGCGGCCGGGTTGTTCCGCGGCCCCCAGAAGTCGACCTCCTCGAAGCCCTTCTGCACGTCCACGACCACCAGTGCTGCGTTCTGCGCGATGTCCATGCCCACGATCGTGCCGCCCGGCAGCACCGGCTCCCAGAGGTCCGAAAGTCAGCGGTCGATGGTTTACTGCCACCCATGGCAGCCCCCTACCGCGTGGCCCTGGTCGCCTTCCCCGGCATCCGCGCCTTCGACGTCTCCGTCATCACCGAGGTCTGGGGCCCCGACCGCACCGACCGCGGCGCCCCCGCCTTCGACCTGCACCGCACCGCCACCGACACCACCCCCGTCCCCATGCGCGGCGGCCTCACCCTCCTCCCCGACCGCCCCCTCACCTGGCTGACCGACGCCGACCTGATCGTCGTCCCCGGCCTCGACGACCACCTCACCCCCGCACCACCCCCGGTCCTCGACGCCCTCCGCCAGGCCCACGCACGCGGCACCACCATCGCCGCCCTCTGCGGCGGCGCCTTCACCCTCGCCCAGGCCGGACTCCTCGACGGCCGTCGCGCCATCACCCACTGGAACCTGATCGACCTCTTCCGCGCACACCACCCCCACGTCACCGTCGTCCCCGACGCCCTGTTCATCGAGGACGGCAACATCTGGACCGCGGCCGGCACCGCCGCCGGCATCGACCTCTGCCTCCACCTCATCCGCCTCGCCCACGGAGCCGAGGCCGCCGCCACCATCGCCCGCTCCATGGTCACGGCCCCCTTCCGCACCGGCACCCAGGCACAGTTCATCGAGCACCCCACCCCGCGCGCCGACCGCGACGCCGACGCCCTCGCCGCCGTACGCGAGCACGCCCTGCGCCATCTCCACGAACCGCTCACGGTCACCGACCTGGCCGCCCACGCCGGCATGTCCCCGCGCACCTTCGCCCGCCACTTCACCGCGGCCACCGGCACCACCCCGCTGCGCTGGCTCCTCGACCAGCGCATCGCCGCGGCCCAGCGCCTCCTGGAACGCACCGACCTCCCCATGCCCGAGGTCGCCCGCCGCGCGGGCTTCGGCAGCGAGGTCACCATGCGCCAGCACTTCGCATCGCGCCTCGCCACCAGCCCCCGCGCCTACCGGGCCGCGTTCAGCACGGGCACCCCGGTGTCCGAACCCGCCGGCAACAAGCCGATCGCCCGATAAGCGGCATCAACGGTCGGCCGGGCCATGCCCCGCGCCCGCTCCGCACCGTCCCGCAGCACCCCCTCCACATAACCGGGATCCGCGCACAACTCCTGGTGCCTCTCCCGCACGGGCCTCAGCACCTCGACCACGGCCTCCGCCGCATCCCTCTTCAAAGCGCCGTACGACTCGTACGCACCGGCCAACGCCTCCGGGTCCCCGCCCGAGCACGCGGCGAGGATCTCCAGCAGGTTCGCCACCCCCGGCCGCGCCTCCCTGTCGTACACGACGTCCCGCCCGCTGTCGGTCACCGCCCGCATGACCTTCTTCCGCGCCACGTCCGGCTCGTCCAGCAGATAGACGATCCCCGGCCCCGTGTCGTCGCTCTTGCCCATCTTCGACAGGGGGTCCTGCAGATTCATCACCCGCGCAGCCACCGACGGATTCGTCGCCCGCGGCACCACGAACGTGTACCCGTACCGCTGGTTGAACCGCACCGCGAGATCCCGCGCCAGCTCCACGTGCTGCGTCTGGTCGTGCCCGACCGGCACCTCGTCCGTCCCGTACGCCAGGATGTCGGCCGCCATCAGCACCGGATACGTCAGCAGTGACAGCCGCACGCTCCCGCCCCGCCGCTGTTCCCGCGCGGCCTTCTCCTTGTACTGGATCATCCGCCGCATCTCGCCGTCCGCGGCCACGCACTCCAGCAGATACGACAGCCGCGCGTGCTCGTCCACGTGGCTCTGCACGAACACCGTGCACAGCGCAGGGTCCAGCCCGGACGCCAGCAGCAGCGTCGCCGCCTGCCGGCTCAGCCTGCGCACCCGCGCGGGATCGTGGTGCACGGTCAGCGCGTGCAGATCGACGACGCAGAACAACGCGTCCGCCTGGTGCTGGTCGACCGCGGCCCACTGCCGCATGGCTCCCAGGTAGTTCCCCAGCGTCAGGTGTCCGGTCGGCTTGATCCCACTGAAGACCCGTGTCATCTCTTCTCTTCTCCGTCTCCGGTCCGGGGCCGCCGTCCCCGGCCGGCCGCCCCTCGGAGTCCTGGAGGGAGAAACAGAAACGGCCGCCGAGGCGGCGGCCGTCGAGTGCGCACGTAAGGGGGCGGCCGCCGTCAGGCGGCCCACCAGAACTGGCTGTACGTACGCGTCGTCATGCGGACCACAGTACGCCCGGAGGGTGGGACGAGGCAGCGAGTTGACACACCCCGGCCGGATCCGTACTGTTCTCCGAGTTGTCCGACGTGAGCGCCGACTCCGGTCGGTCCCCGGACAGCCATTCCGCGAGTACCACCACTGTTCGAGACAGCAGTCTGTCTGCTGTCGCGTCCTTGCGTGCGTATTCGCGAAATGAGGAATCCGCGCCCGAAAGGGAGCAGATCCCCGATTAGGTCGGGGAACAGGAATCCGCTAAAGTCTCACTCGTCGGAACGGCCCAACGGCCGCGAAGGCAACCCGCTCTGACCGGGAATCAGGCCCGAAAGGATCTGATAGAGTCGGAACCGCCGGAAAGGGAAACGCGGAAGCGGAACCCCGGAAAGCACCG
>NZ_JBIRYZ010000032.1:79045-85613 GCF_044390325.1 Streptomyces sp. NPDC018964 | reverse complement strand
CGGGTCGTGCAGGTCGTCGGTGGCGCGGCTCATGCGGTCCGCCTCTCGTGGGGAAGATGACATGCACTCGCTTTTCGATATGTCGAACGCCATCTGACATGACGAACGTCGAAAAGGTAAGGGTGTGTCACGGAGAGGTCAACGGGTCCGACGGGACGTGACGGTCAGGGTCGTGACGGTCAGGGCCGTGCGGGCGTGACGGTCCAGCCGGTGGCGGCCACCACGTCCCGCGCGATGTCCACGACGGACCGCCCGTCCGTCCCCACCCGTACCGTCCCCGCCGGGGCACACCGGTCCAGGAGCCGCGCCTTGCGGAGACTCCCCTCCAGCTCCCGCTCCAGGTCCGAGCCGAGCTCCCGGCCCGCCAGCCGCTCGCGGACGGTGGCGTCGGAGGCGGTGAGCAGGACGCGCACGATGCTCACCCCGGCCCCCAGTGCACGCTCGAACATGCCCGTCTGCTCGGGCAGCACGCTCACGGTGTTCGTGTAGACCAGGCGCCGGTAGCCCCGCTGGGCGAAGTTGGCCCACACGGCGGTCAGATTGCTCTCGGTGATCTCCGAGCGGTGCGGGTCCCCCTCCGGTGCCGGATGCACCTGGCCCATGAAGTCGCCCTCGACGATCGCGTGGGGGACCGCCGCGGCACGCAGCAGTGCGGAGACCTCCCACCCCACGGTCGTCTTGCCGACCCCGGCCCGTCCTCCGATGAGCAGTACCTCCGCCTGGTCCATGCGGGCAGCCTGCCAGCCGGCGGCCGTGCTCCGCGATCCGATATCGGGCCGCTCGGTCGGGAGCCTCAGGCCGCCACGGGTGTGAAGGTACCCATCCGGTCCCCCTCCGGCTGGACGACGCCGTACGTCCCCTCCGGGACCGCGTTCCAGGCGCCGGGCAGGTCGCCCAGGGGCTCGGAGACGATGAGGCGGGCGCCGTCGGAGATCTCGTGCAGGAAGGCCACGTCCGGGTGGAGGGAGCGCAGCGTGTCCACGCGGGTGCTGTAGAACAGCGAGCGCGACTCCTTCTGGCTGGAGTAGCGGAACGCCCACAGGCGCACGCCGTCGGTCACCGAGACCGTCATCTGCAGCGGGAACTCCACGCCGTGCTCGTGGCCGACGCGTTCCACCAGGCCGGCCATCCGGGCGACGGCGCCGGGCGGGTCCTCCTCCAGGCCGAGGGTCAGCGACAGGTAGAACATCATCTCCGAGTCCGTGGAGCCCTCCACGTACGGGAACAGCTCCGGGTCCACGGCCAGCGCGAGGTCGCGCCTGACCAGGTGGAACTCGGCGATCGCCCCATTGTGCATCCACATCCAGCGGCCGTGCCGGAACGGGTGGCAGTTGGTCTGCTGCACCGCCGTGCCGGTCGAGGCCCGGATGTGGGCGAAGAAGAGCGGCGAGACGACGTGCTCGGCGATCTCCCGCAGGTTGCGGTCGCTCCACGCCGGGCCGATGTCCCGGACGACGGCGGGGCTGTCCTTGTGCGACGCGTACCAGCCCACGCCGAACCCGTCGCCGTTGGTCGTCTCGACGCCCATCTTGGAGTGCAGGCTCTGGTCGATCAGTGAGTGGACCGGCCTGTAGAGGATGCTGTCGAGCAGGATGGGAGTGCCCGAATAGGCGAGCCAACGGCACATGTCCACCGCCTTCCCGGTCACGACCGCGACCGTCGTCTCCCGGTCACGGTCACGACCGCCGTGTCACGGTCACGGCCTCGACCGTCGTCCTACGGACCGTCCTCCCGCCGCCCCAGCGCGAGCCTCGTCACCCGCAGCCAGTCGGGTGCCCCGCTCCCCCGCCGGGTACGCACCGCACCACGCGGAACGCGCACGCGCAGCGCCCCGGGAGCGGTCCGGCACACCACGGGGGCCGGCAGCAGCACGTGCTCCCCGTCCACCCCGGCCGGAACGGTCGGGGTGTCCGCCTCCACGACGACCTCCCCGGCGGTGAGCCGCAGCAGGCCGGCCGCGCGGGGACCGCGCGCCAGCCCCGCGGCCCGCACCGCGCTCTCCACCCGTACGCCCAGGACCCCCAGCCGTCCGGAGTCCAGCCGCTCCCTGCGCCCCGGCCGGGACGCGTCGACCGCCCGCGGATACGGGTTGTTGCTGACCAGCAGGGCCTGCAGCCCGTCCGCCCGGGTCCCGTCGGCCCGCATCCCCAGCCGGGGCGCCGAGGGTCCGGACAGCAGCCCGGGCATCATCCGGAGCGTGGTCCGCCGTTTCTCCTCCCGGTACGCGGGATCGCCCACGACCGCCGCGTACGTGCCGAAGGAGGCGTTGTTGACGAACACCCGGTCCGCGGCGAACCCGAGGTCGACGCGGAGCTCGACACCGTCCGTCAGGGCGTCCAGGGCCTTCGCCGGATCGTTCCGGTCGAGCCCGAGATCGAGCGCGAAGTGGTTGCGGGTACCGGCCGGGATCACCATGAACGGCACGTCGTGCCGGGCGGCCACCTCCGCCACCAGGGCCTGGGTGCCGTCCCCGCCGGCCACCGCCAGCAGGTCGGCCCCGTCGCGCACGGCGTCCTCGGCGAGCGCGGCCACGTCCTGGTGGTGCCCGGCGCCGAGCAGCACCACCCGGACGCCCGCGGTACGCGCCCGCTCCGCCAGCCGGAAGCGGTCGACCTTGCCGCCGCCGGAGCGCGGGTTCATCACCGCCCAGGGACGGCCGGGCGGCGGGGCGGACACCGGCTCGGCGGGTCCGGGCGCCACCGCCGTCCGCGCCGCGCCCGCGGCCAGCGCCCACAGTGCCAGGGAGAGCGCGGCCGGTCCCAGCATCCCGCCCGCGGCGTACAGCGCCAGCACCGTCAGCGGGGCCACCGCGCACAGCGCCGCGCCGGCGATCCGCGCCACCCCGGAGCGGGCGAGCGTCCACCACAGTCCCACGGCCGCCAGGGCCAGCCCGGCGAGACCGAGCAGCGCCCAGAGCAGGCTGCGCAGACCGGCGGCGAGGAGCGGGACCAGCACGCCGGCCGCGAGGGCGAGGAGGGCCAGTCGCGCCCACGCCGTGTCCCGCCGGACACCGGTCCGCGACACGGTGCCGTGGCTCAGTGCTCGGCGCGGGTGCCCGAACGCGGCGCGCACAGTGCCCAGACGATGAATCCGGAGAAGGCGATCATCACGACGGACCAGACCGGGTAGTACGGCAGGGACAGGAAGTTGGCGATGATGAGGAGCCCGGCGATCGTCACGCCGGCGACGCGGGCCCACATGGCTCCCCGGGCCAGACCGAGGCTGACGAGCACCGCGAGGACGCCGAGCGCCATGTGGATCCAGCCCCAGGCGGTGAGGTCGAACTCGAAGACGTAGTTCCGCGTCGTGACGAAGACGTCGTCCTCGGCGATGCCCATGATGCCCCGGAGGATGTCGAGCACTCCCACGATCATGAGCGTGACGGCGGCGAAGACCGTCAGGCCTTCCGCCCACTGCCGCTTCACCGACGGCGCGTGCGCGCCGGTCGCGCCGCGGGCGCCGTGTGTCGGATGTGTCGCTGTCATTCCGGTGCCTCGATTCGATGTCGTACGGTCGGCTCGATGTCGTACGGTCAGCGCCCCCCGGACGAAGCGAACGGACTCGTGTGTTCCGTCGGGCCGTGGCCGCTCAGGACCAGCTCCTTCGCCCTGCGGAACTCGTCGTCCGAGATGTCGCCGCGGGCCTTGATCTCGGACAGCCGGGCGAGTTCGTCGACGCTGCCGGTGCGGCCGCCGGCGCCCCTGGCGGTCTCGCGGACGTAGCTGTCGAACGCCTCCTGCTGTGCGCGCGCCTGCGCGATCTCGCGGCGCCCCATGTTCTTGCCGCGGGCGATCACGTAGACGAAGACGCCCAGGAAGGGCAGGACGACCGTGAACACCAGCCAGCCGGCCTTGGCCCAGCCGCTCAGGTCGTCGTCGCGGAAGATGTCCATGACGACCCGGAAGAGCAGGACGAACCACATGATCCACAGGAAGAAGACCAGCATGGTCCAGAAGGCGCTCAGCAGCGGATAGTCGTACGCGAGGTACGTCGCACCACTCATCTCACTCCTCCGTTCCGGGCCGCCCGTGCCCGACATGCCGTTGTGTGCCGACTTCAGCGTGTACGCGGCGGGGGGCCGCCGCCTCACCCTGGGCGGGTGAAGTGCCGCCCCGGCCGGACGTCCCGGCCGGACGGCTCAGCCGGTCCCCGCGGGACGGCGGGGCGTCCCCGTGATGCCCGACCTGCGCAGCGCGGCCCGCCAGGCCAGGGCGACGACGGCCTCGACCAGTCCGAGGAGGACGAGCCACAGGCCGAGGAGCCGGGTCAGCGCCCGGGCCGATTCCGCGGGCAGGGCCAGGACGACGATCCCCGCGACGACGGCGAGCAGCGCCGCGCCGAGGACGACACCGCGGTGCGGCAGGTCCCGCGAGGCGATCGCCGTGAAGAGGGTGAGCATGCCCGACACCAGCCAGACCACTCCGACGATCAGGGAGAGGGCGGCGATGGTCTGCAGCGGGTTGCGCAGGCAGAGCACCCCGGCCAGGACGTACAGCACCGCCAGCAGGAGTTCGGGCAGCCGCGCGCCCTGCTCCTCCCGGCCTAGGACGCCGACGAACCGGAACGCCCCGGCCACCAGCAGGTACAGACCGACGAGCACCGCGAGGACGTGCAGTGTGGTGTCCGGCCACACCAGCACGATGATCCCCGGCACGAGGGTGGCGACGGCGGAGGCGAGGATCCACTGCCAGGAGCGCCCGAGCGCCCCCAGGACCTCGGCGGGGCCGTCCGGCAGGCCGGGGGCCGCGCCGCCGGGCGGGTGCGTCCGTCCGGGGCCGGGTGCCGGACCGGGTGTCGCGCTCATGGCTCCTCCCTCCGCGCAGCGCGCCCGGACCACGGCGCGGGCGCGGGCGCGGGACCAGCCTTCCGCCCGGCCGCCGTCGCCGGGTCACCCACGACGGGTGATCCGGCTGGGGCGCGGGCGCGGTGGGATGGCGGCGAACAGTCGTCGTCCGGCGGACGGTCGCCCTTCGGCGAGCAGTCGTCGTTCGCGGTGCAGGCGGGAGACAGCGATGGCCGTACCGAGTCCGTTCAGCGCACCCCTCTCCCCGGCCGAGCGGGCCGCGTACGGCAAGGAGGCACGCGGCCGTGCGCCGCGCTCGTCCCACGGCCGGTTCGAGGCGGCCCGGGACCGGCCCGACCCCGTCGACGTGATCGAGCGGCAGTCGGAGACCCGGCTGCCCGAGCTGGTGCCGGTCCGCTACGGCCGCATGCTCGAGTCCCCCTTCCGGTTCTACCGGGGAGCTGCGGCGATCATGGCGGCGGACCTCGGGCCGGCCCCGGACACCGGGCTGACCGTGCAGCTGTGCGGTGACGCCCACCTGCTCAACTTCCGCCTGCTGGCCTCCCCGGAACGCCGTCTCGTCTTCGACATCAACGACTTCGACGAGACGTACACCGGTCCCTTCGAATGGGACGTCAAGCGGCTGGCGGCGAGCCTCGCCGTCGCCGGCCGGGCGAACGGCTTCCCGGTCGAGGCGCAGGACGAGACCGTGCGCGCCTGTGTGAAGGCCTACCGCCGGCGCATGCGGGAGTTCGCCGGGATGCGCACCCTCGACGTCTGGTACGCGCAGGACGACGCCGACCGGCTGCGGGAGCTGATGACGTCGTCGACGGACCGCGAGGCCCGGCGACGCGCCGCCCGGGCGGCGGCACGCGCCCGGACCCGCACCCACCTCCAGGCCTTCGCGAAGCTCACGCGGGCCACGCCCGGGGGGCGGCGCATCGCCCCGGACCCACCGCTGATCACACCGCTGGGCGACCTGGTGGACGATCCCTCGGCCGAGGAGAAGGCCCTGCGCGAGGTCCTGGACGGGTACGCCCGCTCGCTGTCGTCGGAGCACCGGCACCTGCTGGGGCGCTACCGCCTGGTCGACGTGGCCCGGAAGGTGGTGGGCGTCGGCAGTGTCGGCACCCGCTGCTGGATCGTGCTGCTGCTCGGCCGGGACGACGACGACCCCCTGCTGCTGCAGGCCAAGGAGGCGCAGGAGTCGGTGCTCGCCCCGTACACGCGGGGCGAGCGGTACGACAACCAGGGCCGCCGGGTCGTGGCGGGCCAGCGGCTGATCCAGACCACCAGCGACATCCTGCTCGGCTGGACGCACGCCGTGGGCCTCGACGGACGCCCCCGGGACTTCTACGTGCGGCAACTACGCGACTGGAAGGGCATCGCCCGCCCGGAGACCATGGACCCGGCGCTGCTGCGGTTGTTCGCACGGCTGTGCGGGGCGAGCCTGGCCCGCGCCCACGCCCGTTCCGGCGATCCGGTCGCCATCGCCGCCTACCTGGGGCGCGGCGACCGCTTCGACCGGGCGCTCGCCGGATTCGCGCAGGACTACGCGGACCGCAACGAGCGGGACTTCGAGGCGCTGCGCGAGGCCGTACGGTCCGGCAGGGTACGCGCCGAGAGCCCCTGACCCACCGACCGGAAACCTCACTCCGGCACCTGACACGCCTCCAGGACGCACAGGCCCACGCGGACCGCAACGAGCGGGACTTCGAGGCGCTGCGCGAGGCCGTACGGTCCGGCAGGGTACGCGCCGAGAGCCCCTGACCCACCGACCGGAAA
>NZ_JBIRYZ010000032.1:78875-78945 GCF_044390325.1 Streptomyces sp. NPDC018964 | reverse complement strand
CCTCACTCCGGCACCTGACACGCCTCCAGGACGCACAGGCCCACGCGAACCGCAACGAACGGGACTCCGA
>NZ_JBIRYZ010000032.1:13733-78777 GCF_044390325.1 Streptomyces sp. NPDC018964 | reverse complement strand
GAGAGCCCCTGACCCACCGACCGGAAACCTCACTCCGGCACCTGACACGCCTCCAGGACGCACAGGCCCACGCGAACCGCAACGAACGGGACTCCGAGACACTGCGCGAGGCCGTACGGTCCGGCAGGGTACGCGCCGGGAGCCCCTGACCCACCGACCGGAAACCTCACTCCGGCACCTGACACGCCTCCAGGACGCACAGGCCCACGCGAACCGCAACGAACGGGACTCCGAGACACTGCGCGAGGCCGTACGGTCCGGCAGGGTACGCGCCGGGAGCCCCTGACCCACCGACCGGAAACCTCACTCCGGCGCCTGGCGCATCTCCAGGACGCGCAGGCCCAGGGACTGGCAGCGGGCCAGCAGCCCGTACAGGTGCGCCTCGTCGACGACGTGCCCGAACAGCAGGGTCTGGCCGGACATCGTCACATGGTCGAGTTCCGGAAAAACCCTGATCAGCGGTTCCGAGAGATGTCCGTCGACACGGATCTCGTAGCGCATGAGCCGCTCCCCGGGTGGCCTGGGACAGGCGGGCCGTGCCCGTACCCTGCGATCGTCCGCCGCCGGGCGGCAGCCCGGCTCACCCCGTACAGGTGAGAGGCCCCCCGGCTCAGTGCTTCAGCCAGAGCTTGCAGGAGAGGATCACCAGGCCGAGCACGAGGTTCACCGCCGCCGACAGGGCCATCAGGCGCCGGCCGGCGCCGGCCCGGCGGGACGCCGCCACCGACCAGCCCACCTGCCCCGTCACGGCGACGGCCAGCGCGAACCACTGGGTGCCCTGCACGCCGAGGCCGAGCACGGGGCTGAGGGCCACGGCGGCGGCCGGCGGCACGGCGGCCTTGACGATCGTCCACTCCTCGCGGCACGCTCGCAGCACGACGTGCCGGTCGGGGGTGCGCTGCGCCAGCCGTGCCCCGAACAACTGCGCGTGCACGTGCGCGATCCAGAACACCCCACCGGTGAGCAACAGCAGCAGCACCATCTCCAGCCGCGGGAACGAGCCGAGGGTGCCGGCCCCGACGATCACCGAGGCCGCGAGCAGGGACCCGTAGACGCCGCCCGCGTAGTCGGCGTGCGCCCTGCGTTCGGCGGCGGGCATCAGGGCGCCCTCCGGCCGGTCACGTCCGGCCCGCCGGGCCGGGGGCGCTCGGGCGCGGGGCCCGGAAGCCGGGGCGTGACCAGGAAGCTCGCGAGGGTGATGCCGCCGGTGGCGAGGACCGCCGCCTTCAGGCCGTCGAGCTGCGCCGCCGCGTAGGAGTCCGTCACGGCGTCCACCTCGGACGGCGGCAGTCCGGCGCGGGTGGCCGCCGCGCGCACCTGGTCGGTGGGCACGAAGGTGACCCCGGCCTCCAGGGCGACGCCGACCTGCTGCCGGGCCTCCCGCGACAGCCGGGGGTCGTCCTCCACCTGCGTGGTGAAGGCGTGCGCCAGGGAGCCGACGAGCAGCGATCCGATGAGCGCGGTGCCGAGGGCCGAGCCCAGGTTCTGCGCGGTGTACTGGAGCCCGCCGGCCTCGCTGCGCTCCTCCTCGCCCGCGCCGGACTGGACGACGTTGCCGAGCTGGGAGGCGAACAGGCCCATGCCCACGCCGAGCAGGGCCATCGCCCCGGCGAAGTGCGCGTCGTCGATGACCGGGTCGATGGTGGCCAGCAGCCACAGGACGGCCGCCGCGACGGTGAGCAGGGCCAGCCGGACGACGCGGCGCGGTCCGACCGTGCGCCCCAGCCGGGCCGCGCCCAGCGAGGTCACCAGCATCGTCGCGGACACCGGCAGCAGCCTGAGCCCCGTCTCGAAGGCGTCGAAGCCCTGCACGACCTGGAGGTACAGCGGGATCGCGAAGAACAGTCCCAGCAGGATCAGGTTCTGGCTCACCAGCGACATCAGGCCGGAGCCCAGGGCGGGCCGGCGCAGCAGGGACAGGTGCACCAGCGGCTCGTCACCGCGCTCCTCCCGGTGCCGCTCCCACCGGTGGAAGAGCGCGAGGACGGCCACCCCGGCACCGATCACGAACAGCGTCGGCGCGAAACCGAGGACGGTGAAGGGCGGGTTGCGCGGCTCCACCCAGCCCCAGGTGCCGCTCTGCAGCACCCCGAGCACCCCGAGGGCCAGGCCCGCCGCGGAGAGCACGGCGCCGACGCCGTCCAGCCGGGGCCGCGCCCCGGTCCTCGGCGCCTCGGTGATCGCGCGGCGCAGGAGGAGGACGGCCAGGACGACCACGACCTCCCCCGCGAAGACCAGCCGCCAGGTGAGGTACGTCGTCACCCAGCCGCCCAGCAGGGGGCCCACGGCGATCCCGGCACCGGCCAGTCCGCCGACGACGCCGTACGCGACGGCCCGGTCGCGGCCCCGGTAGGACTCGGCGACGAGGGCCGCCATGGCGGGCAGCACCAGCGCAGCGCCGAGCCCCTCGATCACCGACCAGCCGAGGACCAGCACCCACAGGGTGGGCGCGACGGCGGTCAGGGCCGAGCCCGTGGCGTAGACGACGAGGCCGCCGAGGAAGACGCGCCGCCGGCCGAGGATGTCCCCCAGCCGCCCCCCGATGATCATGAAGGCCGCCATGACCAGCGCGTACAGGGTGATGACGGCCTGGATGGCGGTGACCTCGGTGTCGAAGTCGTCGACCAGTTGGCTGATGGAGACGTTCATGACCGAGGTGTCGAGGACCATCAGGAACTGCGCGGTCCCCAGGACGATCAGCGCCCGCCAGTGGGCCATGGCTTTCCCTTCGTCACAGCAGGCGTCACAGCAGGCCCAGTTCGCGGGCGCGACGCACCGCCTCGTTGCGGCGGTTGACGGACAGCTTCCGGTAGACGTTCTTGAGGTGGGTCTTGACCGTGTTCACCGACACGTACAGATCGGCCGCGATCTCCTCGGTGGACATCGCCAGGGCCAGCCGCCGCAGCACGTCGCGCTCGCGCCCGCTCAGCTCCTCCACGACCGGGGGCGGCGGCTCGTACGGGCGCGGGGGCGGCCCGGTGCCGGATGTGCGCCGGCCGGCCGACGGCGGGGCCGTGCCCAGGTGGCGCCGGAGCCACGGCCCGGCCTCGGCGAAGGGCCGGCGCAGCCGCTCCCGGCGCGCCTCCGCCAGCGCCCGCGCCACGAGTCTGCGCGCGGTCACGCCGTCCCCCGCCCGGTCCGCGGCCTGGGCCCGCACCAGCGTGGCCCGGACGGTCACGGCGGGTCCGGCGCGCCCCTCCGGACGCGCCCGGTCGAGCAGCCGTACGGCCGCGTCGGGCCCATCGGTGGCGAGCCGCACCCGTGCGGCCCCCACCGCGCAGGCCGGCTGCTCGTCGGGCACCTCCCGCAGCAGCCCGGCGGCCGTCTCCGTACGGCCCTCGGCGAGGTGGGCGGCGGCCGCGACGAGCGCCGTCTGCCCGCGCGCCCACGGCGAGACGGCGTCGGCGGGCACCTCCGGTTCCACCGCCTTGAGCGCGGCCCCCGGGTCGCCGCGCGCCAGGTGCAGGCGCGCGGCCGTCAGGGCGCGTCCGGCCTCCAGCACGGGATCCTGCAGCGCGGGGTGCGCCTCGGCCGAGGTGTCGAGCAGCGCCTGGGCCTGCCCCAGCTCGTCGCGCTCCACGGCGACGGCCGCCAGGACGAGCCGTCCCGCACCGGAGCCGACCGCCCGGGGCAGCCCGAACCGCTCCGTCTCGGCGAGGGCCTCGCGGGCCCTGCGTTCGGCCCGGCCGAGCCAGCCGTCCAGATGGTCGATCAGGGCGAGCCGGCCCAGCGAGTCCCCGCGCGGGAGCGCCGTGGCCGCTCCCGGCGCGGAGTCGGCCACCGTGGACAGGGCGGCCCGCGCCTCCTCGAAGCGCCCGGCCCACAGCCGCGCGGAACCGAGGTGGTCCAGCAGCAGCGCGATGAGTTCGGGATGCCGCTCCAGCAGCTCGCCGGGGACCGCCTCCCGCAGTTCCCCGGCCGCCCGCGCCGCGTCCTCCGCCCTCTCCGGCGCCCCGGCCAGCCGGGCGGCCAGCGCCTCCAGCAGCGCGCAGCTCAGCCGGGCCGTCGCCGCGTCCGCCGGGCCGTCGCACTCCGCGTACTCCGCCAGCTCGCGCCGCGCGCGGTGCAGGTGGGTCAGCCCGGCGTCCGTCTCGCGCCGGGCCAGCCGGTCGGCCGCCCGCACCAGTTCCGGGGCGGGTCCGGTGCTCTCCCGCCCCATGCGGGAGAACAGTCCGGTCAGCGCGTCGGAGCGCGGCCCGGTGAAGAACTGGCCGATGGCGAGGTCGCCGACCAGGGCGTCGGCGGTGAACTCCCAGTCGCCGGCGGCGGCCCCGTGCCCGAGCGCCTCCGTGAGGCGTCCGGACCTCCGCAGCCACGCGGCGGCCCGCCGGTGCAGCTCGGACTCCAGACCGGGCAGGCGCACCCGCAGATGGGCGCGGAGGATCTCGGCGAACAGGGGGTGGAGGCGGTACAGGCCGTGCCCGAGGTGCTCGACGAAGGCGTCGTCCCTGCTCAGCCGGGTCAGGACGGCCTCGGCGTCGTCGCGCCCGGTGAGCGCGTTCGTCAGGCCGGGGCAGAACCGGTCGAGCACGCTCACCCGCAGCAGCAGGTCCTGGGTCCCGGCGTCCTGCCGCTTGAGCACCTCGGCCAGCAGGAAGTCGGCGATCGCGCTCCGGTCCGCCTCGAACTCCTCGAGATACCCCTCCGGGTCCCGGCTCTGCCCCGCCGCCAGGGCGCACAGCCGCAGCCCGGCGGCCCACCCCCGGGTGCGCTCCACGAGCGCACCCACCGCGGCCGGGGGCAGCCGCAGCCCGTGCCGCTCCATCAGCTCGGCGGCCTCGTCCGGGGTGAAGGCCAGCTCGGCGCCCCTGATCTCCGTCAGCTCGCCCGCGGCCCGGTAGCGGTGCAGGGGCAGCAGCGGCTCGGTACGGGTGACGAGGACCAGCCGCAGCCCCGGCCCGGCGTGGTGCAGCACGAACTCCAGCTGCTCGGCGATCTCCGGGGCGGTGACCCGGTCGAACTCGTCGAGCACCAGGACCACGGGCCACTCCCGGCCGCTCAGCGTGGCGGCGAGCCGTGCCTGCAGGGCGGGACTCGCCCGGTTGGCGTCCGCCGGGAGCCCGATGCCGTCGGGCAGCGGGACGCCGACGGCATGCAGGGCGCGCAGCACGTACGCCCAGAACATCCCGGGCCCGTCCCCGGCCGCCTCGGTGGTGAACCAGGCGACCGGCAGCCCGCCGCCCAGCCGCTCCGCCCAGTCCGCCACGAGCAGGGTCTTCCCGGCCCCCGCGGCCCCGTTGACCATGGTCAACGGGGTCCGCAGCCCCTGGTCGAGGTGCCTGGTCAGCCGCTCCCGCCGCAGGTACGTCACCGGGCGCGTGGGCACGGCGAACCGGGTCCGCAGGAAGGGGTCCCCGTGTGGGTCGGCGAGGGGTTCCTCGGCGGACGAACCGTCGTCCTCAAGCCCGGTCATGGCGCTCACCGCCCTTGTTCGGCCGTGCCCCCTCCCAGCATCCCAGCACTGTGCCCGGAGGGCGCGCCGTGGCCGCCGCCTCGGCTAACGTCGCCGGTATGAACCGCCCTCCCGCCCTCGCCGAGACCCTCGCGCGCGGCACGGTCGTCCTCGACGGCGGCCTGTCCAACCAGCTCGCGGCGGCCGGTCACGACCTGAGCGACGAGCTGTGGTCGGCCCGGCTGCTGGCGGAGGCTCCGGAGGCGGTGACGGCGGCCCACCTCGCCTACTTCGAGGCGGGCGCGGACGTCGCCATCACGGCGAGCTACCAGGCGACGTTCGAGGGCTTCGCGCGGCGCGGGACCGGCCGGGAGGAGGCGGCCGGCCTGCTGGCCCTGAGCGTGGAGTGCGCCCGTACGGCGGCCCGGCGGGCCCGGGCGTCCCGCCCGCTGTGGGTGGCGGCCTCGGTCGGCCCGTACGGCGCGATGCTCGCGGACGGCTCGGAGTACCGAGGCCGGTACGGGCTGGGCGTGGCGGAACTGGAACGCTTCCACCGCCCGCGCATGGAGGTCCTGGCGGGGTCCGCCCCGGACGTGCTCGCGCTGGAGACGATCCCCGACACGGACGAGGCCCAGGCGCTGCTGCGCGCGCTGCGCGGCCTGGGCGTACCGGCCTGGCTGTCGTACTCGGCGTCCGGCGACCGCACCCGCGCCGGCCAGCCGCTGGAGGAGGCCTTCGCGCTGGCGGCGCGGGCGGACGAGGTGATCGCGGTCGGCGTGAACTGCTGCACCCCGCAGGACGCGGACCACGCCGTCGCCCTCGCCGCCCGCGTCACCGGCAAACCGGTCGTGGTCTACCCCAACAGCGGCGAGACGTGGGACGCCGGGGCGCGGGCGTGGACCGGGCGGTCGACGTTCAGTACCGAGCAGGTGAGGGGCTGGCGTGCGTCGGGGGCGCGACTGATCGGGGGGTGCTGCCGGGTGGGCCCGGAGACGATCGCGTCGGTGGCGTCGGTGCTGCGGGCGCCGCGGTGAGGAACTCGCATCACACGGCTTTCCCGGGGCGCCGCTCCGCCACGCCCCACGTGTCCGCGAGCGTGCCCACGAGCCCGCGCCCGCCCTCGTCGGGTTCGTGATCCTGTACGGCGGGGACACCGCCCCGCCGTCGTGCACCTCCACACGGACACTGTCGACATACGGCGGCAGCCGCGGCAGGGATCCCCGACCGGTCGGCACGCCGTGCGGCAGGGCGTTGGTGGCGAGTTCGCCGACGCACAGCAGTACGTCGTCGGTGCGGTCGCGCTGAGGCGGACCCGTCGGACGTCGACGGTCGGGCTCTCGACGGATATGACGACGTCCGGAGCTTCCTGCACCTGTGGTGAGGCCGTCCACGGGCGCGGTCAGGCGGCGTTCGTCCTGCTCACAACGGCAGCAAGACGCTTGTCGGGTACGTTCTCGTTCCGCCGGACGATGTAGCGGCGGATCATGCCGCCCCGGGCTTTGTGACCGGGATGACCGGTGCCGTCGAGGGTGAAGCGGCGCAGGGCCGTGAACTGGTCCTCGATTCGGTTCAGCCATGAGGAGTCGGTCGGGGTGCGGGCGATCTCGACGTTGTTCGCCTCGGCCCGGTCCGCGACGCGGCGGCAGCGCTTGGTGGTCAGGTGCGGTGAGCAGTTGTCGCAGACGATCGCGATGCGCACGTCGACCGGGTGGAGGCTGCGCAGGTAGCGGCAGAACTCCAGGAACTCGGAGCGGTTCCTGGTCTTCTTGATGCGGCCGTAGAGCTGGTCCTTGCCAAGGCCGTAGGCGGCGAACAGGTGCGATCCACGGCAGTCAGGGGCGCGGTGAGCGGGGCGGCTCGATCGTGGATTCGGGTAGACCCCAGCTGTTGAAGGTGTGGACGGTGGTGTTCCCCGTCCGTCCACCAGGACCGGATCGCCTTCAGACGTGTCGCAGCGGACCGGCGAGGTGGTCGACGGTGCGCGTGGAGAGCGGCGGACGGCACTGGTGGACGAACGGGCAGATGCCCTCGGCGTGTTCCTCGGTTCTCTTCGCGCGGTGCCCGACGGCTGCCGGGGGCACCGTGGTGACGTTCGTGCTGCTCCGTTCCGGGCTGCTCTTGCCTGGCTCGCCCTGAGCGCCGACGCCCGTCAGCGGGTACGTGGGACGTCGCCGTCCTGATCGACCGGGTGAAGCAGTTCGATGACACGTTCCTCGTACCGGAGGCGGGCCGGGGAGAAGTCGTACGGCATCTTGCCGATGGCCTTCATCGCGCTCATCCTCTCCTCGCCTTCCTCCTCACCGGCGTGCTCGTCCTCCTGGTCCAGGAGGTCGTCGAGGGCCTCGTCCAGGCCGGATCCGTCGATGGCGGCTCCCAGGGCGGTCTCATGAGTACACCGTTGGGCGGCCAGGTCTTCGATGCGGGGGTCGCCGGGGGACACGGTGTCGTCCAGGGCCGCCTCGGCCTCGGCCAAGCGGTCCTCCTCGGCCCGCAGTTCGGGGTGGGTGGCCAGGACGATGAACCGGTTGGCCTGGACGGCGGCGCCCAGGGGGCCGAATATACGCTCCGTGACCAGAAGAGTATCGAGATCGGCCGGGCGCAGGGCTCCGGGCGGCAGCTCCCGCAGACGGCCACTGACCAGCGGTGAGAGCAGGCCCAGGGGGCTGCCCACCTCGCGGAGGCGGTGCACCGCGGCCCGCTGGGATTCGATGGCGGCCGCCTTGGAGGCGAGGGACTCCTCCAGCCGGGCCAGGGACTGCTCGATGCCGGTGGCGCCCTCGAAGCCGTCCCGGATGGCGTCCAGGGAGATACCCGCGTCAGCCATCTTGCGGATCCACAGCAGGCGGATCATGTCGTCGTACCCGTAGCGGCGGCGGTCGTCGCTCCCGCGTTCCGGTTCGGCGAGGAGCCCGATGGCGTGGTAGTGGCGGACGGCGCGGGGTGTGGTCCCGGCGAACGCGGCGGCATCGCCGATCTTGACCCGGCGGGGAATCGCAGGAAGGGACATGCGGGGGAACCTCTCGACGTCGTGCTCACCGCCTACTGGACCACATGCCGTTACGACACGTGCAAACCCGCCGCCGCAGGCGCCCCGAGCTCCCGCGCCGTCAAGTGCCGTACGGATCGCCGCACGGGCGGAGAAAAGAAAAACCGGGAGAGGTGGGAACCCCTTCCTCCGGCCCCTCCGGTCCCGTACCGACCGGGAGTA
Source organism: Streptomyces sp. NPDC018964 (assembly GCF_044390325.1). Lineage (NCBI taxonomy): Bacteria > Bacillati > Actinomycetota > Actinomycetes > Kitasatosporales > Streptomycetaceae > Streptomyces > Streptomyces sp. NPDC018964. Next base: position 70,177 of record NZ_JBIRYZ010000032.1, on the reverse strand, counting down.
GCTCCGCGAGGGGGAGGTCGCGCGGCCGAGCACCGCGGTGTGAACACCGTCCCTTTCCGGACGGCGGCCCCTCCTGGGTGAGAAAGCCCGTCAGGTCCCCCGTACATAGCTCCGGGCTGTGCGAATTCGCTGGTCGGCGGAGGACTTCGTACGGGATGCTTCATGCGTGACGGCGGTTCGGGGAATCCGTGCGCACCCGGAACTCGTGGAGCCTCTCAACCCGGTGCTCGCAGTGAGGACCGTTCTGAGCGGGGCGGCGATCCGAGCCGGTCAGGGACACGAGGGATGACGGGGAACACCACCATGGCCAGTGTTGTCGAGCTGACGTACTACCCCGTCAAGGGCTGCGCCGGGACGTCGGTGGGCGAGGCGTCGCTCACCCCCGCCGGGCTCGCGCACGACCGCACGTTCATGGTCGTCGGCGAGGAGGGAGTGGGACGGACCCAGCGCCGGGATCCCCGGCTGGCCCTGGTACGGCCCACGGTCGGCGACGGCGGCGAGCGGCTCACGCTGCGCGCGCCGGGCGTCGAACCGCTGGACCTCCGCGTGGACACGGCCGGGGCCCGGCGGAAGGTGGACCTGCTCGGGACGCTCCACCAGGGCATCGACCAGGGTGACGCGGCAGCCGAGTGGTTCACGGAGGTGCTCCGCGCGCCGAGCCGGCTCGTGCGCGTACCGCCGGAACACGACCGGGTGACCGACGGCCGGACCCCGGGCACCTCCGCCTACGCCGACAGCTGCGCCCTGCACGTCGTCTCCCGCGCCACCCTCGGCCTGCTCGACCGCAAGCTCGCCGAACGCGGCGTCCCGCCCCTGCCGATGAACCGTTTCCGGCCCAACATCGTGGTCGACGGCTGGGACGAACCGCACACCGAGGACCGCGCCCACCGCCTCCGCATCGGCGACACGGAGCTGGGCTACGCCAAGCTCGCCATCCGCTGTGCCGTCACCATGGTCGATCAGGGGACCGGGGCGAAGGCCGGCCCGGAGCCGCTGCGCACCCTCGCCGGGTACCGGCGGGCCGCCGGGGGCGGTGTCGCCTACGGGACCAAGTACGCCGTGGTCCGCACCGGCACCCTGTCCGTCGGCGACGCCGTGGACGTCACCTCGTGGGGTGCGTCCGAGCTCTGAGGCACGGTGAGTGAGCGGGCTCCTCGGCGACCACCGGTCCGAGGACACGAGGGTCGCCGGTCCTCTCCCGGAGCGCGGCTTCCAGGCGGTCGCGGGCCTCGGTCTGGGCGGCGATGCGTGCGTCGAGGACCGCCAGGCGTTCCCGCGCGACCTTCAGGCCCTTGTCCGAGGGCGGTGCGGCGGCCACGTCGCCGTCCAGACAGGGCAGGAACACGCGTACGTCGTCCAGGGTGAGCCCGGCGGCCAGCAGGTACCGGATGTTGTGGACCCGTACGACGGCCCGCTCCTCGTAGAGGCGGTAGCCGTTGGCGGCCCGTTCGGAGGAGATCAGCCCGGCCTGCTCGTAGTGCCGCAGCGCACGGGCGGTCGCCCCGGTCGCCTTGGCCAGTTCACCGATCCGCACCCGTCCCACCCCCTCCGGGTCACTCCTATCACGCCACGACCGCTCCGCCGTCGACCGGGAGCACCACTCCGGTGACGAACGAGGCGGCCGGTGCGGCGAGTCGGGTGATCGCCCAGGCCACCTCCTCGGGGCGGCCGACGCGGGCCAGCGGGGTGTGCGCCAGCTGCCACTCCCGCACCGCGGCCCTCCGTTCCGGCGTCAGGCCCTGGTGCTCGCCGATGGGGGTGTCGATCGCTCCGGGGGCGACCGCCACGACCCGGACGCCGCGGGGTGCCAGCTCGACCGCCCAGCTGCGGGTGAGCAGTTCCAGGGCGGTCTTGGTCGCCGCGTAGACCGCGTTGCCCGGCCAGGCCCGCTGGCCCACCGAGGTGCTGACGTTGACGATCACTCCGCCCGACGCCTCCAGGTGCGGCAGCGCGGCCTGGGCCAGCAGGACGGGGGCGACGAGGTTGGTGTCGAGCTGAGCCGTGATCGTCTCCGGCGTCAGCGTGCCGAGGGCGCCGCCGCGCACGATGCCGGCGTTGTTGACCAGCACGTCCAGTCGGCCGTGTGTCTCCACCACGGTCCGGACGATCCGTTCGGGCCCGCCCTCGGCGGTGATGTCGGCGGGCAGGGGCGTGATCCGGTCGTGACCGGCCGCGGTCTGCGTGAGGGGGTCGCTTCGCCGTCCGACGGCGATCACGTGCGCCCCTTCGGCGGCGAAGGCACGGGCGGTGGCCCGGCCGATGCCGGTGCCGGCTCCGGTGACGACGACGGTCCTGCTGCTGTGCGCTGCGGTGCTGTTCATGCCGGCCATCGTGCGACCCTGCCGCCAGTGTCAAGGTCAACGCTTCCCCGGGGACGAGGGCCGGGACGGGCCGGCCCGTTCCTCGCTTCCCCCGCTCCCGGGCAGGCGGCGCCCCGGAGTCCCGGGCCCCCGCGGGCCGGACCCGTTCGGCCCGCGCCCGGGTCAGGTGCGGCGCGGTGCGCCGCTGTGGCGCAGGCGGCGGATGACCGAGCGGAGTTCGGGGGGCGTGGCGGGTTCGGGGCCTGCGGGGGCGTCCGTGGTCCACAGGGCGAGTTCGCGGTCCCGGGGGCCGTGTTCGACGTGCGGGTCGCCGTCGCCGTACACCTGCACCGGGTGGTGGGTGTCCCAGCGCTCCCAGCCGGGTGAGCCGTCCGTGACGAAGCGCACCCACGCCCCGTGCATCGCGTCGGCCAGGTCCTGCGGGGCGCCCTCGCCCGCGAGTCTGCGGGCGGCGGGCTCGTCGCCGCTGTCGAAGACGAAGCCGAGTTCCAGGGCGTGGCAGGCGCCCATGCCGGGGCGGCGGGAGGGCCAGGCGAACTCGTAGACGTAGGAAGGGTCCCGGCGGCCGTCGGCGAGGCGGTGCAGGGGGATGCGGAGCAGGTGGTCGGTGACCAGCTGGCCGACGAGTTCCGCGGTGCCGGCGTCCGGGCGCAGGGCGCGGTAGCCGCGCGGGACCTCGCTGCCGCAGCGGCAGCGGGCCATCGCGCCGGCGAGGGCGACCGCGCCGAGGCGGTCGACGCGTTCGACCAGGCCGCCGGGGACGAGCCAGAGGCGGTACTCGTCGCGGGTCCAGCCGGTCAGCAGCTCCACGCCGGGGGCCGCGCCGTCGGTGAGCGCCTCCAGGGGGTCGCGCGGGACCAGGTCGCCGTCGGTGACGATGCCGAAGGCGGGGCCACCGAGTATCGGGCTGCTGAGGCGGCCGATGTCGGCCTGGACGCGGAGGAGCAGGTCGCGGTCGACGGCGGCGAAGGCCTCGGCGGTGGCGGGGATCTTCAGGCGGTTCGCCATGCGGCGGACCATGCGGCGCACCTTGGTGCGGTCGGTGGTCTCCGGCGGGCCGCTCTGCAGGACGGCCCGGCGGACCAGCCCCTGGGCCTGCGGGGCGGCGAGGAGCGCGCCCGTGCTGATCGCTCCGGCGGACTGGCCGCCGAGGGTGATGCGGTCCGGGTCGCCGCCGAAGGCCCCGATCGACGCGTGGACCCAGTGCAGCGCGGCGAGCTGGTCGCGCAGGCCGGGGTTGGCGGGGGCATCCGGGAAGAGGCCGTAGCCCTCGACGCCGAGGCGGTAGTTGACCGACACGAACACCACGCCGTCGCGGGCGAAGGCGTGGCCGTCGTAGACGGGGACGGCCGAGGAACCCCTGGTCAGGGCGCCGCCGTGGAGCCAGATGAGGACGGGGAGGCGGGCGCCGGGGGCGGGGTCGGGGGTCCACACGTTGAGGTTGAGGCAGTCGTCGCCGGGGACGTCCGGGTCGGAGAGGTACTGGGCGAAGGCCTCCGAGTACGGGGGCTTGGGAGCCGTCGGTCCGAAGGCGGCGGCCTCCCGTACGCCGTCCCAGCGGTCCGGGGGGACCGGCGGGCGGAAGCGGCGGGGGCCGAAGGGGGGTGCCGCGTAGGGGATGCCCCGGAAGACGGCCACGTTCCGCTCCCAGCGGCCGCGCACGGCTCCGTACGGGGTTCTGGTCACGGGGTCGCCCCGGTCCACTGCCGTCATTCGCCCACCAGCCCTTCACCGTGCCGTGCCGTGTCGTGCCGTGTCACGTCGCGCACCGGACGGACCCGCCGGTGACACGGGAGCGCCACGACGTCCTTCGGTATTCCCGGTACGCGTGAGGGTTCTTCCCGCTCCGGTGTGCCGGATCTACAGTAGGAAGCGCTTTCTATTCGGAGAGGTGGGTACTCGTGGTCCGTGCGGGGAGTGCCGGCGTGACGGCCGGGCCGACGCTGGCGGTGGTGGCCCGTGAGGCGGGGGTGTCGGTGCCGACCGCGTCCAAGGTGGTCAACGGCCGCGAGGACGTGGCGCCCGAGACCCGCCGCCGCGTCACCGAGGCACTGGACCGGCTCGGTTACATCAGGAGACCCCGGTTCGACGGCGGGAGGGCGACGCGTCTGGTGGACCTCGTGGTCCACTCGCTGGAGACCTCCGGGTCGGGCGCGGTGCTGCACGGCGCGGAGGAGGCGGCGGACGACGCGGGGCTCGAGCTCGTCGTCTCGGCGGCCCTGACGCGGAGCCGCGCGGAGCGGCCGGAACGTCCGGAACGGCCGGAGCGGGGCTGGCTGGACAAACTCGTCCTGCGGGGATCGTCGGGGGTGCTGTTCCACCTGGCGGAGCTGAGCGACCCGCAGTACGCGTGGCTCAGGCAGCACCGCATCCCGTTCGTGATGATCGACCCGGTGCTCGAACCGCCGCCGGACGCCGTCTCGGTCGGGGCGGCGGACTGGCGGGGCGGGGTGACGGCGACCGAGCACCTGCTGGCCCTGGGGCACGAGCGCATCGCGGTCGTCGCCGGTCACCGGCACACGCTGTGCGCCGACGCGCGGATCGCCGGCTACCGCTCGGCCCTCGCGGCGGCGGGCGTGCGGCACCACCCCGAGTACGTCCGGCACGCCGGCTCCGGTGAGGACGCGGCCAGCCGCCAGGTGCGCGAACTCCTCGACCTGCCCGAGCCGCCCACGGCCGTCTTCGTCTGCGCGGACCGGATGGCGCTGGGCGTCTACGAGGCCCTGGCCGAGCGGGGGCTGCGCGTGCCGGACGACATGAGCGTGGTCGGCTACGACGACCTGCCCGAGGCCCGCTGGCTCACCCCGGCCCTGACGACGGTCCGCCAGCCCCTGTCCGAGATGGCGGCGACGGCCCTGCGGCTGCTGCTGCGCATGATGGACGGCCACCGCCCTGAGAGCACCCGTACGGAACTGTCGACCCGGCTGGTGGAACGCGCCAGCACGGCGCCTCCCGGACCCCGTCCGGGCGGTCACGGCTGACGGGACGGCACCACCCTCCGGCACGGACACACCCCGACGTCCGGCCACCTCCAGGGGGCCCGGCTCCCGGGAGGCGGCCGGGCGGGGTCGGAGGGCGGCGTCCCGCGCGGTACGGCGTGACGCAGTTCACGACGGCATGCGGCCCGATCTTGGAATGCGCGGCTCGCCGTTCTTGCTCCACTCCTTATGGGCTTCCCCTGTCCCGGGGTGCGCGGGGCAATGGCGCTCAGCGCGACCGGCCACGAGAGCCGGGGCGACCTCGGTCCTTCCCCTCCCTCGATCCGGCCCGCTGTCTTCGAAAGGTTTCCCCGCACCATGCCACTGGCTCTGCTGGCCCTCGCCGTCGTCGCGTTCGGTCTCGGCACGACCGAGTTCGCCACCATGGGGCTGCTGCCCCAGATCGCCGACGGGGTCGGCGTCTCCGTGCCGGACGCCGGCAACCTCGTCTCGGCCTACGCGCTCGGCGTCGTCGTCGGCGCCCCCGTGCTGACGGGCATCGGGGCGCGCGTGCCCCACAAGCGGCTGCTGCTGCTCCTGTCCGGGCTGTTCGTGGTCGGCAACGTCGCGTCCGCGCTCGCCCCCACCTACGGCCTCCTCTTCGGCGCGCGCTTCCTGACGGGGCTGCCGCACGGGGCGCTGTTCGGCGTGGGCGCCGTCGTGGCCTCCCGGCTGGTCGCCCCCGAGCGGGCCGCGCGCGCCGTCTCGAAGATGTTCCTCGGACTCACCGTCGCGAACATCGTCGGCGTCCCGGCCGGCACGGCCCTGGGCCAGCAGCTGGGCTGGCGGTCGGCCTTCCTCGCGATCGCCGTCATCGGTCTCGCCGCCCTCGCCGCGCTGGCCCTCTTCGTCCCCCACCAGCCCCGCGGCGGTCAGTCCGGCATCCGGCACGAGCTGCGGGCGATGGGCAACCGGCAGGTCGCGATCGGCCTGGCCGTCGCCGTGGTGGGATTCGGCGGCTTCTTCGCCGTCTACAGCTACCTGGTGCCCATCCTGACGAACGTGACGGGCATCTCCGAGTCCTCGACCACCCTGGTCCTCGCGCTCTACGGCGTCGGCATGACGCTCGGCACGCTGGTCGCGGGCCCGCTCACGGACCGCGCCCTGCGCCCGACGCTGTACGCGGGACTCGCCCTGCTCGCCGCGTCGCTGGTGGCGTTCTCCTTCACCGTCCACAGCACCTGGGCCGCCCTGGTGACGATCACCTTCATCGGCGCGCTGGGCTCCCTCATCACCACGCCCGTCCAGATGCTGCTCATGGCCAAGGCGAAGGACGCCCCGACGATGGCGGCGGCCTCCAACCACTCCGCCTTCAACCTGGCCAACGCGGGCGGCGCCTGGCTCGGCGGGCTGGCCCTCTCGGCGGGCTGGGGCTGGACCTCCCCCGCCCTGGTCGGCGCCGTCCTCGCCGTGGCCGGTCTCGGCCTCGCCCTCACGGGCGGCCTCCTGAACCGGGACGGCGGCCGCTCCGAGGTGATCACCTCGTCCGGCGCCGGTGCCCCGGCGGAGGCCGGTCAGGTCACGGCGGCCCACCGCCCGCACTGACCTACCCGATCGCCCCGGCCGCCCAGGTGATCCCGCCGCGCAGGTGGGCGCGGAAGGCGGGGTCGTCGTAGGCCTCGGCGGCGTGGCCGAGGGCGGTGTAGAAGACGCGGCCGGCGCCCTGCTCGCGGCACCAGGCCAGCGGGTGGTCCTCGCCCATGCCGCCGCCGTCGTACGACGACTCGTCGGCGCGGAGCAGGACCCGCACCGATCCGCGGGGATTGGTGCGGAAGTCGTACCACTCGTCGGTGAACTCCCAGACGGCGGGCAGGTGCCGGGTCGCCGGGTGGTCGTGGTCCTCGGTCAGGGCGCGGCCCGGCTGGAAGGCGGGGTGCCGGTCGAAGCGGGCGCCGAGGAGTTCGCCGTAGTACGGCCAGTCGTACTCCGTGCAGGCGGCGGCGTGCACCCCGGCGAACCCGCCGCCCGCCTCGACGTACGCGGCGAGCCGCCGCCTCCCGGCCGGGGTGAGCACCTCGCCGCTGGTGGAGAGGAAGACGACGACGGCGTAGCGGTCGAGCGGTTCCTCGAAGGCGGCCGGGTCCTCGGTGGCGTCGACGGTGAAGTCGCCGAGGGCGCGCAGGGCGGCGACGCCCGCGGGGATGGAGTCGTGCCGGTAGTCGGTGGTGCGGGTGTACACGAGGAGCGCGGGGCGTGCGGGGGCGGTCATGGGCGGGAGCCTATGCGGCGGGTGCCGGCACCTCGGTACCGGGCGGGCGTCGCGGTCCTCCAGAATGTGCGGATGTTCGACAACCGGGTCACCTACCGCATGGCGGACGGCGTACGCGTCCCCGGGACGTGGCGGCACGTCTTCGTCCGCAACAGGGGCTACCACCTGACCGACCTGTTCGTCTACGCGGACGGGCTCGTCGACTGCTGGGGGCTGGTCACCCTGGAGGAGTTCGAGGAGGAGCTGCGCGGCGGACGGGTGGCGACCGCGCTGCCCGAGGGCGGCCGGGCGTTCGCCCACGAGCTGGCCGAGTGGGAGTTCGGCGAGCCGCGCACGTGGCTCACCCCCGAAGCGCTGATGGGCGAGGTACGCGACACCGTCGACCGGCTCAACGGGCGCCCGGACTCCACGGACCGCTGCCTGGCCGCCGTCGACGCGTTCCTGGCCGACCGGACCGAGGGGAAACGGGCCGCCGCCCGTGACGCCTACTTCGCGATTCCCGAGACACGGCGCCCCTACGCGCTGGGCGACCCGCACGAGAAGGACCGGCCGTTGTGGATCCTGGTGCACGGGCCCGACGGGTCCGGCGGCCGGCGGCCGGACGAGGGGATCACACGGGAGGAGTACGAGGAGGCGCTCGCCTACTTCGAGGAAGAGGCGCGGGAGAGGGCCGGACGGCGCGCATCCGTCCCGGCCGACGGACCGGTGAGCGCCGTCGCCCCCGCGGTCCACCTCCACCAGAGCCACACACCCGAGCCGCTGGACGACCCCGGCACGAGGGCCCTGCGCAACGACTACCCGGCCCCCGTCACCGTCGACGGGACCACCTTCCCCACGGTCGCCCACGCCTACTGGGCCCTGTCCACCGCCGACCCCGCCGTCCGGGAAGCGGTCGCCGGGGCGGGGAACGCCTTCGCCGCACACCGTCTGGCGGCCGCCGCCGGCCCGCGCGAGGGGTGGGAGCAGGCCCGCACGGCCGTGATGACCCGCCTGCTGCGGGCCAAGTACGCCCAGCATCCGGACCTGGCCCGCGTCCTGCTGTCCACGGGCGACGCCACGCTCGTCTACGACGACGTCGAGTCGGGCTTCTGGGGCGACAACGGCGGGCGCGGCCGGAACTGGACGGGCCGCCTGCTGGAACTGGTCCGCTCCGAACTGCACGCCGGACGGGCGGGCTGCCTGCCCGGGGCGTGAGCGTCGCCCGGCGGATGTCCGTTTCCTTCAAGACCGGGCCGGCGGGGCGGCCCTACGGTGGGCCGCATGAGTGCACGATTCGATGCCATCGGGATGGTCGTCTCCGACATGGCCGCCTCCGTCGCCTTCTACCGGCGGCTCGGGTTCGCCTTCCCGGAGGGGGCCGAGGAGCAGGGACACGTGGAGGCCGCGCTGCCGGGAGGGCTGCGGCTGCTGCTGGACACGGAGGAGGTGGTCCGGTCCTTCCACACGGGATGGGAGGCGCCGTCGGGCGGGGGCAGGACCTCACTGGCGCTGCGGTGCGACAGCCCCGCGGAGGTCGACACGGTTTTCGCGGAGATGGTCGACGCCGGGAGCGGTTTCGAGCTCAAGCCGTGGGACGCCGTGTGGGGGCAGCGGTACGCCGTCCTCCTCGACCCGGACGGGAACGGGGTGGACCTGTTCGCGCCGCTGGCCCCGAGCGGTCAGTAGCCCGCGCGGCGGCAGGCCCGTCAGGTCCCGTACCTCACGGGAGAGGTGGGCCTGGTCGGCGTAGCCGGTCCGGGCGGCCGTCTCCGCGAGGGGGACGCCCGTCCGGGCCAGGGCGAGGGCACGGCGCATCCGGAGGATGCGGGCCAGGGTCTTCGGACCGTAGCCGAACGCGGCCAGCGAGCGGCGGTGCAGCCGGCGGGCGCCCACGCCCAGTTCGTCGGCGGTGGCGGCGACCGTGCGGCCCGCGTCGAGGGCGGTGACCAGGCGGCCGAGCAGGGGGTCGGGCGGGGGTGTCTCCGCCGCCCGGCGCAGGGCCAGGTCCTCCAGGGCGTGCGCCGGATCGTCCGCCGCGTTCACACGGGCGGTCATGCGGCGCACGTCGGCCGCCGGCCACAGGTCGGACAGGGCGACGCGGAGGTCGCGCAGCTCGTGGGCGGGCACGCCCAGCAACGCGGGCGCGGTGCCGGGAGGGAAGCGGACGCCCGCCCAGGCGCTCGGCCGGCCCTCGGTGAGGTGGGCGCGGGTGTCGGGGCCGGCGACCAGCAGGCGGCCCTCGTTCCAGAGCAGGTCCATGCAGCCGTCGGGGAGCACCCGGCCCTCCCCGGCGGTGGACGGCCTGTTGGTCCACACGACCGCGCCCGTCATCCGTGACGCCCGCTCCCGGTACACGGCCCCAGGCTACGCCGCCCGGTTCCGCCACTCCTGCGGGCTGACGCCGTAGGCCCGTTTGAAGGCCGTGGACAGGGCGAAGGCGCTGCCGTAGCCGACCTGGCGGGCGATCGCGCCGAGGGTGTCGTCGGTGTCGCGGAGGCGGTCCGCGGCGAGGGCGAGGCGCCAGCCGGTGAGGTACGCCATCGGGGGTTCGCCGACGAGTCCGGTGAAGCGGCGGGCGAACGCGGCGCGGGAGACGCCGGCCTTCGCGGCGAGTGAGGCGACCGTCCACGGGTGGGCGGGGTCGTCCTGGAGCAGGCGGACGACCGGGCCCACGACCGGGTCGGTCCTGGCCCGGTACCAGGCGGGCGGCTCCGCCTCCGGGCGGGCGAACCAGGCCCGCAGGGCGGCGATGACCAGCAGGTCCAGCAGCCGGTCCAGGACAACCTCCTGGCCGGGGGCGTCGCGCACGACCTCGTCCATGAGGAAGGGGGTGAGCGGGCAGTCCCAGACGTCGGTGGTGAGGGAGAGCAGCGGCGGCAGCGCGTCGAGGAGCCGGCCGCCGATCTCGCCCCGCATCCGGTAGGTGCCGATCAGCATCACCGTCCCGCTCTCCGGCCGGTCGCCCCAGGTGCGGACGCCGAGGTCCATGACGCCGTTGAGGGGTCGTCCGTCGGGGTGGTGGCACTCGCCGCCGGGCAGGATCAGCGCCTGCGGGGGCGTGGCCGGGTCGTCGGCGCAGGTGTAGGGGTCGGGGCCGCGTGCGACGGCGAGGTCGCCGGGGCGCAGCCGGATGCGCTCCCCCCCGTCCGGCACGATCCACGCCTCGCCGCGGACGAGCAGCATCACCGTCAGGGGGGCGCGGTCCTCCACGCGGATCGCCCACGGCGGGTCGAAACACGCCCGGATCATGAACGCGCCCCGGGCGCGCGGACCCTCGAGCAGGCCGGTGAGAGCGTCCATGGGGTCAGCGTAGACGCGGGCTCATGGGAACGAGCCGTTCGGCGATGGTTCCGTGCGGTGTGCGGGAGTTGACTCGTCGGCATGACACAGGACATCGGGAACACGACGATCGTGGTGACGGGCGCGACGGGGCGTACGGGGAGCCGGGTGGCGCGGGCCGCCGGGGCGGCGGGGCTGACGGTGCGGGCGGCGTCACGGGCGACCGGGTTCGACTGGGCGGACCGGTCGACGTGGGCGGACGCCCTGCGGGGTGCGGACGCGGCCTATCTCGTCCACCCCGCCGACGTCGGCGCGCCCGGTACCGCCGAGGCGGTCGGCGAGCTGGCCGGCACGGCGGTCGGGCTGGGGGTGCGGCGGCTGGTGCTGCTGTCCGCGCGGGGCGAGGACCAGGCCCTGCCCACCGAGGAGGCGCTGCGGGCGTCGGGCGCGGACTGGACGGTCGTACGGGCCGCGTGGTTCGCGCAGAACTTCAGCGAGGGGCCGCTGGCGGCGGAGGTGCGGCGCGGGGAGCTGGTGTTCCCGGCGGGTGGGGTGGCGGAGCCGTTCGTGGACGTGCGGGACGTCGCGGAGGTGGTGGTGGCCGCGGTGACGGATGGGGAGCGGTACGCGGGGCGGACGCTGTCCCTCACCGGGCCCCGGCTGCTGACCTGGGGCGAGGCGGTCGCGGAGATCGCGGCGGCGACGGGCCGGCCGCTGACGTACCGGGCGGTGCCGGCACGGGACTACGGTGAGGCGCTGGTCGGTTTCGGGGTGCCGCGGGAGGAGGCCGCGTTCCTCACCGAGCTGTTCGGGACGCTGCTGGACGGCCGGAACGCGCGGGTGGAGGACGGGGTGCGGCGGGTGCTGGGGCGGGAGCCGCGGGACTTCGCCGGCTTCGTGGCGGAGGAGGCGGCGGCCGGCGTCTGGAAGGCGTGAGCCGAGGGGTTTTCGCCCCCGCCGCCCTTACCCGTCCCGTCCCGGGGCGCTGCCCCCGGACCCCCGCTCCTCGAACGCCGGGGGGGGGCTGGGATGCCGGCGTTCGAGGAGCGGGGTCGGGAAACTGCTCACTTCTCCTCGTGCCCCGGCCCCTCCCCGTTCCTCGGGTGGGCGGACTTCACGTGCGTGCGCAGTCGTGAGGTGACGTCCTCCGGGGGCAGGAAGCGGGACCAGCGTTCGGGGAACTCGGAGGGCATGTCGGGGTCGGCCGCGCCGGCCGCGGCGGTGCGGGCGACGTACTCGGCGACCTGCGCCTGCCGCAGCCGCTCGTTGGCCTCGCGGGCCGCGGCCGTCGCGGCGGCCGGCCAGACGCGGTCGATGGCCGCGTTGACCGCGGCGCCGACGAGCACGGCGAACGCGGAGACACCGATCCACAGCAGGACGGCGACGGGGGCGGCGAGGGAGCCGTAGATGGTGGGGCCCTCGACGGTGTTGGTCAGGTAGAGCCGCAGCAGGAAGCTGCCGAGCACCCACATCGCGAGGGCGACCAGCGCGCCGGGCACGTCCTCGATCCACGGGGAGCGCACGGGCACGGAGACGTGGTACAGCGTGGTCAGGAAGGCGACGGAGAGCAGGATGACGACCGGCCAGTAGAGGATCTGGACGAGCGTCGTCGACCAGGGCACCACCCGGACGACCGCGTCCGGTCCCGCCACCATCAGCGGCAGCGCGATCGAGCCGATCAGCAGGGCCACGATGAACAGCAGGAAGGCCAGCAGCCGGGTCTTGACGATGCCCCGCACGCCGTCGAGGCCGTACATGACGGTGATGGTCTCGATGAAGACGTTCACCGCGCGGGAACCCGACCACACGGCGATCAGGAAACCGAGGGAGATCACGTCGGGCCGACCGCCCTTGGTGACGTCCCTCAGGATCGGCTCGGCGACCTCCGTCACGCCCCGGTCGGACAGCACCGTCCGGGAGGCGTCCAGGAGGTTGCGCTGCACGCTCTGGATGGTGTCGGCGCCGGTCCAGGCATCGACGTAGCCGAGCAGGCCGATCAGGCTGAGCAGCAGCGGGGGCACCGACAGCAGCGTGAAGAACGCCGCCTCGGCCGCCAGGCCCAGGATGCGGTACTCCATGCACGAGTTGACGGTGTCCTTCAGCAGCAGCCAGGCGGTCCTGCGTTTGGAGACGTTCCGGTAGAGGGCCCGGGCCCGGTGGAGGCGGCCGGAGGGCGCGTCGGGGGATTCACTTGCTGGCTGCACGACCTAAAGGTATCCGTCGTACCAGGTGGCACTCACCCTCAGGCCGGATCGGTGGGTGAGGCCGGCGTACCGCGGGGTAGGTTCGTGGACATGGCAGGCACCACGCACAGCGTGACCAATCAGGCTCCCCCGCTGGTCCAGTACGACGTGTTCGGCGCCGACCGGGCACTGGTGGAGGCGGTCGAGCGGCATCTGGCGCCGGACGTACGGGACGAGGGCCTCTCCGAGCTGTCGGGGCTGGGGCGGACCGCCGGGTCCGCGCAGGTGCAGGAGTGGGGGGTGCTGGCGAACGAGAACCCGCCGCGGCTGCGCACCCACGACCGCTACGGTCACCGGATCGACGAGGTCGACTTCCATCCGTCCTGGCACCGGCTGCTCGGCAAGGGCGTCTCGGCGGGGCTGACGGCGGCCTGGGGGCGGCCGGGCGGGCACGTGCGGCGGGCGGCGGCGTTCGTGGTGTGGACGCAGGTCGAGGCAGGCAACGGCTGCCCGCTGTCGATGACCCACGCGGCGGTCCCCGCGCTGCGCGCCGATCCGGCGCTGGCGGCGGAGTGGGAGCCCCGGCTGACGTCGACGGTCTACGACCGTGCCCTGCGGCCGCCGGGGCAGAAGCCCGGTGCCCTGTTCGGGATGGGCATGACGGAGAAGCAGGGCGGCAGCGACGTACGGGCGAACACGACGGCGGCGCGCCCGCTGGCCGAGGACGGCGCGTACGAGCTGACCGGGCACAAGTGGTTCTGCTCGGCGCCGATGTCGGACGCCTTCCTGGTGCTGGCGCAGGCGCCCGGCGGGCTGACGTGCTTCCTGGTGCCGCGGGTGCTGGAGGACGGCACGCGCAACGTGTTCCTGATCCAGCGGCTGAAGGACAAGCTGGGCAACCGGTCCAACGCGTCGGCCGAGGTCGAGTTCGCCGGGACGTGGGCGCGCCGGGTCGGCGAGGAGGGGCTCGGGGTGCGCACCATCATCGGGATGGTGGCGGCGACCCGGCTGGACTGCGTGCTGGGTTCGGCGGGGCTGATGCGGCAGGCCGTGGCGCAGGCGGTGCACCACTGCGCGTACCGGGAGGCGTTCGGCGGGAAGCTCGTCGACAAGCCGCTGATGCGCAACGTACTGGCCGATCTGGCGCTGGAGTCGGAGGCGGCCACCACGCTGGCGCTGCGTCTCGCGGCGGCGTACGACGACGGGGGCGAGCAGGAGCGGGCGCTGCTGCGGATCGCGGTGCCGGCGGCGAAGTACTGGGTGACCAAGCGGTGCGCGCCGCTCGCGGTGGAGGCGGCGGAGTGCCTGGGCGGCAACGGGTACGTCGAGGAGTCGGGGATGCCCCGGCTGGTGCGGGAGTCGCCGCTGAACTCCGTCTGGGAGGGCGCGGGCAACGTCCAGGCGCTGGACGTGCTGCGGGTGCTGCGCCGGGAGCCGACGGCGCTGGACGCGTATCTGCGGGAGGTCGGGCGGGCACGCGGGGCGGATCACCGGCTGGACGCCGCGATCAAGGACCTGCTGACCGAACTGGCGGACCTGGAGGGCGTCGAGGCGCGGGCGCGGCGGCTGACGGAGCGCCTCGCGCTGGTGCTCCAGGGGTCGCTGCTGGTGCGGTACGCGCCGCCGGAGGTGGCGGACGCGTTCTGCGCGGCGCGGCTGGGCGGGGACGGGGGCGCGGCGTTCGGGACGCTGCCGCACACGCTGGACCTGGCGTCGGTGGTGGAGCGGGCCCGGCCGGTGTCCTGAGGGGCCCGCCCAAGGGGCGCGGGGAACCGCGCGACCAGCCACCCACGACCCGACAGCCGCCGCCCCAAGGGGCGCGGGGAACCGCGCGATCAGCCCCCCACGGCCCGACAGCCGCCGACGCACATCAAGCCGCACCCCGTGCCGCGCACACCGTCGAGCTGCCGCGGGCACGACGCGGGGGTGGTGCTGCGCCGACACGGCACCACCCCCGCCGCACGGGCCCCTTACGAGCCGTGGACGCCGCTCGGGACGGCGTCGCTCAAGTCTCGGACAGCCGAGGGCCCTCCACCAGGGTTGCAAGGGGTTGCAACGTGCCGCCTCCGTGGCCGTACCGGGCATTCGTCCCCGGGGCGGACGGCAGTATGAGTCCCGACAGCTCTCTTCCTGGAGGACCGACCGGTGGCGCTCTCACCGATGGACGTGACGCAGCTGGCCGCCGTCGACACGGCGCGTGCGGCGCGGGTGCTCGACGAGGTCCGCTCCGCCGCGCTCTCCGGGCAGCGCACGCCCGTGGCTCCCCGCCCGGTGATCGGGCAGTCCTGGGAGCGGATGCTGCGCAGCGGTGTGGACCCGGACCACGGCTTCCGCAGCGGTCTGCTGTCCTCGGAGGAGGTGCAGCGGCGGCGGGAGGCGTCGCCGCTGCGGCAGGTGCTGCCGGTGCTGCGGGAGGGGCTGCTGTCGGTCGCGGACGTCGCCCACCAGATCATGGTGGTGGCCGACGGAGAGGGCCGGGTGCTGTGGCGGGAGGGCAGCGCGCCGGTGCTGCGCAAGGCCGACGAGCTGGGCCTCGAGATCGGCGCGGACTGGCGCGAGGAGGTCGTCGGCACCAACGGGGTGGGGACGCCGGCGGTGACGCGGCACCCCGTGCAGGTGTTCGCCGCCGAGCACTTCGTACGGTCGCACGCCACCTGGACGTGTGCCGGGGCGCCGATCACCGATCCCCGCGACGGGCGGCTGATCGGCGTGGTGGACGTGAGCGGGCCGCTGGAGACGGTGCACCCGGCCACGCTGGCGTGGGTCGATTCGGTGGCCAAGCTCGCCGAGGCGCGGCTGCGGGAGACACATCTGCGGTCGCTGGAGCGGCTGCGGGCGGTGGCGGCGCCGGTGCTGGCCCGGATCGACGGACGGGCGCTGGTCGTGGACCGGCAGGGGTGGACGGCGGCGGTGACGGGGATGCCGTACACGGAGCGGCTGGCGCTGCCCGCGTCGGTGTCGGCGGGCATGCGGTGGCTGCCGGCGCTGGGCCGCTGCTCGCTGGAGCCGCTGGCCGGGGGCTGGCTGGTGCGGGCGGCGGACGAACCGGTGGCACGTGCCGCGACCCGGATCGTGCTGGACCTGCGGGAGCCGCGCCGCCGGTCGGTGGAGGTGTCCGGCGAAGCGGGCTCCTGGACCCGGGAACTGAGCCCCCGGCACGCCGAGTTGCTGTACCTGCTGGCCGTGCGCCGCTCGGGGCGCAGTGCCGCGGACCTCGCCCGGGACGTCTTCGGCGACCCGGCCCGCACGGTGACGGTCCGCGCGGAGATGTCCCGCGTACGCCGCTACCTGGGCCCCCTGCTGGACCACCGCCCCTACCGCTTCACGGAGGCCACTGAGGTGGAGCTCCTGCTCCCGGACGGCCCCCACGGTCCGTTCCCCCACCGGGCGGACCCGGCCGCGGGCCGTCGACGGCGGCCGGTGCGGGAGGACTGACTCCCCCGCCCGTCAAGACCGCGCGGGGCCGTACAGACGTACTCCGGAGTGCCTCGGAAGGTCGCTGTTTCGCATATTTGCAGGGTCTTCCGCTCCCCGGCCGGCCGGCTGCCGTAGCATCCCGCTACGCGCCACCCCAGCTGCTCCACGGTCAACCCTCGGAACACCGGACGCAGTTGGCTCGTCTCGGGAGGACGTCATGAAGCATCGCGGCAGACACCGTCGACGCAGGCAGGGCAGGGCGCTGCGGGCGGTGCTGGCCGGGACCGCCCTCGCGCTGACCGCGGCCGCCACCATGATCAGCGCCTCCCAGGCCACCGACGCCGACGACCCCGGAGCGCTGAAGCCGCTCACCGCGCCCGCCGGGACCGCGCCGCTGCGGCTGACCGAGCACCACGTGCCGCGCGACGCGCTGGACCGGCTCTCCGACGGGATGGGCCGGCCGGTCGGTGTCGGTTCCGTGCTCGCCGATCCCGACGGCTCCCTGGGCGGAGCGGAGGACTGTACGGACGACGACCGGCGGGCCCTGCCGGTCGAGCCCGCGGCGACCCGCGCGTACTGCTGGCCGGGCGCCGACACCGACGGCTGGCGGTCCGGCGCGGTCACCACCTCCGGGGACGCGGACGACGACGGCCGCTGGGGCGAGCACCGGGTGATCCTCTCGGGGTGGAGCCGCAGCACCGGCACGCCGTCCGAGGACGGTCTGGCCCGCGTCGCCTTCGTGGACGCCGGCGACCCCGACGACCTCCGTTACACCTGGGCCCTGCTGACCGTCCCCGTGGACGGCGGCCGTGACTACCGCGGGCTGGGCTCCGCCGTGTCCGGCATGGTCTGGTACCAGGACAAACTGCTGGTCACCGCGGGTCCGGCGGACGACAGCGCGCTGTACGTGTACGACCTGGCACGGGTCCAGCGGGCCACCGTGGACGGCACGTCGGTGGGACGGGTGCCCGGCGGCTGGTCGGCGGCGGGAGCGCGGTACGTGCTGCCGGCCGTCGCCTCCTACCGGACCGGCGGGGCCGGCGCGCCCCGGCCGGGCGGCCTCTCCCTGGACCGCAGCACCGCGCCCGACAGCCTGGTCGCGTACGAGGCGGTGCCCGCGGACGAGGACGGGCCGACCCGGCTGTGGCGGTACGCGTTCAGCACCGGGCCGGAGCGTGCGGGACTGCTCGACACGGACCCGGTCGGGGTGTACGAGACGGAGCTGACCGGTGTGCGCGGCGTGCTGTCGTACCGGTCGGGCTGGTACCTGGGCCGGACGACCGGGACGCCGGAGGAGCGCGGCACGCTGTGGCGGCAGGACACGGACGGGGCGCGCCCCACCCGCTGCGGCGCGGACGAGACGCACCGCTGCTGGAGCGGTCGGGCGGCGTCCCTGTCCTACTGGGAGGAGAGCGGCGACGTGTGGTCCCAGTCCGGCCGGATGCTGTTCGCCCTGCCGCTGGCGTCCGTGGACCGGTCCCTGGACTAGGACCTGTCCGCACCCTGATCAGGCGTTCGACAGGGGCGCGTGCCGGGTGGTTCCCTTTCGGGCATGACGACCATCTCCGTGACCACCTGGTCCCTGGAGCAGACCGCGCCCACCGACCTCCTTCCGGCCGCCGTGCCCGAGGGGGACGTGCGGGTCGTCCGCTCCGAGGTGCCCTCCCCCGAGTTCAGCCGTTTCCTGTACGCCTCGGTCGGCGGGGACATCCGCTGGACCGACCGGCTGGGCTGGACGTACGCGCGGTGGCTGGAGCACCTGGACCGGCCCGAGGTGGAGACGTGGGTCGCCTACGACCGGGGGACGCCGGCCGGGTACGTGGAGCTGGAGGCCCAGGAGGGCGGGGTGGTCGAGATCGTCTACTTCGGGCTGCTGCCCGCCTTCCGGGGGCGGCGCATCGGCGGGCACCTGCTGTCGTACGGCACGGCCCGCGCCTGGGACCTGGCGGACCGCCGGCCGGGGCTGAAGCCGACCACGCGGGTGTGGCTGCACACCTGCAGCAAGGACGGCGAGCACGCCCTGGACAACTACCTGCGCCGCGGCTTCACCCTGTTCGACACCAAGGTCGAGGAGGAGCCGGAGGCGCCGACGCCGGGTCCGTGGGCCGGGGCATACCCCGCCTGACCAGCACGGACAAGACCACCTGCGGAGCTTGTGACCAAAGACACCCTTGTCTCTCATGCCGAGACAAGGATGTCCGCATCCCGGACGAAGCTGGACTGTGTCCAGATCGCCGTGCCACGCTTCCGTCATGCCTGGAACTGGAACCGCCTTGGTGAGTCGGCGGCACGTCGACCTCGGCCGCATGTCCAGCGCCATCTGTCCGGCGCGCTGAGAGCACCCAGCACCGCCCGACATCTCTTCTTCGCCTCACTCCCCGCGCAATGACGCGCACTCGTACCCGTGCGCATGTAAGCGCAGGTCAGAGCCGCATTCCCGCCTGTCCCGAAGGACGTATCAACCATGGCCGCCACCCCGCAGAAGCCTGCCCCCGCGCAGAAGCCTGCCGCCGCGACTCCCCGCCGCAAGGTGAGCCGTCACCGCGGAGAGGGACAGTGGGCCGCGGGTCACTTCACCCCGCTCAACAGCAACGAGCAGGTGAAGAAGGACGACGACGGTCTCAATGTGCGGACACGCATTGAGACGATCTACTCCAAGCGCGGTTTCGACTCGATCGACCCCAGCGACCTGCGCGGCCGGATGCGCTGGTGGGGTCTGTACACCCAGCGCAAGCCCGGGATCGACGGCGGCAAGACCGCGATCCTGGAGCCGGAGGAGCTGGACGACGAGTACTTCATGATGCGGGTGCGCATCGACGGCGGGGCGCTGACGACCCGGCAGCTGCGGGTCATCGGCGAGATCTCGCAGGAGTTCGCGCGCGGCACCGCCGACATCACCGACCGGCAGAACATCCAGTACCACTGGATCCGGGTCGAGGACGTCCCCGAGATCTGGGACCGGCTGGAGGCCGTCGGCCTGTCCACGGTCACCGCCTGCGGCGACACCCCCCGCGTGATGATCGCCTCTCCCGTCGCCGGCATCGCCGAGGACGAGATCATCGACGGCACCCCGGCGCTGGAGGAGATGAAGCGCCGCGTCCTGGGCAACAAGGCGTATTCGAACCTGCCCCGGAAGTTCAAGACGGCCATCTCCGGCTCGCCCGTCCTCGACGTGGTGCACGAGATCAACGACGTCGCGTTCGTCGGCGTCCGCCACCCCGAGCACGGTCCGGGCTTCGACCTGTGGGTCGGCGGCGGACTGTCCACCAACCCCAAGCTGGGTGTGCGGCTGGGCACCTGGGTGCCGCTGGAGGACGTCCCCGACGTCTATGAGGGCGTCCTGTCGATCTTCCGTGACTACGGCTACCGCCGGCTGCGCAACCGGGCCCGCCTGAAGTTCCTGGTCGCCGACTGGGGCCCGGAGAAGTTCCGCCAGGTGCTGGAGGACGAGTACCTGAAGCGCAAGCTGACCGACGGGCCCGCGCCCGATCAGCCGGTGCGGCAGTGGCGTGACCACATCGGCGTGCACCGCCAGAAGGACGGCCGCTTCTACGTCGGTTTCGCCCCGCGCGTCGGCCGCGTCGACGGCACCACCCTCACGAAGATCGCCGACCTCGCGGAGGCGCACGGCTCCGGCCGGGTCCGTACCACCGTCGAACAGAAGATGATCATCCTCGATGTCGCGGAGGACCGGGTCGACTCCCTCGTCGAGTCCCTGGAGGCACTGGACCTCAGCGCCAGGCCCTCCCCGTTCCGGCGCGGCACGATGGCCTGCACCGGCATCGAGTTCTGCAAGATCGCCATCGTCGAGACCAAGGCGCGCGGCGCCTCGCTGATCGACGAACTCGAGCGCCGCATCCCGGAGTTCGACGAGCCGATCACCATCAACCTCAACGGCTGCCCGAACGCCTGCGCCCGTATCCAGGTCGCGGACATCGGTCTCAAGGGCCAGCTGATGCTCGACGAGCAGGGACGGCAGGTCGAGGGCTACCAGGTGCACCTCGGCGGAGCCCTCGGCCTGGAGGCCGGCTTCGGCCGCAAGGTGCGCGGCCTGAAGGTGACCGCGGACGAGCTGCCCGACTACATCGAGCGGGTCCTCAAGCGCTTCCAGGAGGAGCGCGAGGACGGCGAGCGGTTCGCGACCTGGGTCGGCCGCGCGTCGGAGGAGGCCCTGTCGTGAGCGAGCGTGCCGCGCCGTTCTACTGCCCCTACTGCGGAGACGAGGACCTGCGCCCGGCCGAACAAGGCCACGGGGCGTGGGAATGCGGCGCGTGCAACCGAGCCTTTCAGCTGAAGTTCCTCGGGCTGCTGGCCCGGGGACCCCGGCGATCCGACACGGGAGGGGACCGGACATGACGGCTGTTCAGGAAGAGCGCACCACCGAGGAGCTGAAGGCACTGGCCGAGCGGGCGGGCCGGGAGCTGGAGGACGCCTCCGCGCTGGAGATCCTCCGGTGGGCCGCCGAGACCTTCGGCAAGGGGTTCTGCGTGACCTCCTCGATGGAGGACGCGGTCGTCGCCCACCTCGCCTCCCGCGCGATGCCCGGCGTGGACGTGGTGTTCCTCGACACCGGCTACCACTTCCCGGAGACCATCGGCACCCGCGACGCGGTGGAGGCCGTGATGGACGTGAACGTCATCACGCTGACCCCGCGGCAGACGGTCGCCGAGCAGGACGCGGAGTACGGCCCGAGGCTGCACGACCGCGACCCCGACCTGTGCTGCAAGCTCCGCAAGGTCCGGCCGCTGGAGGAGGGCCTGAAGGATTACGTGGCCTGGGCGACCGGCCTGCGCCGCGACGAGTCCCCGACCCGGGCGAACACCCCGGTCGTCGGCTGGGACGAGAAGCGGCGGAAGGTGAAGATCTCCCCCATCGCGAAGTGGTCACAGGAAGATGTGCAAGCGTACGTCGACGAGCACGGCGTCCTCACGAATCCGCTGCTGATGGACGGCTACGCCTCCGTGGGCTGCGCGCCCTGCACCCGCCGGGTGCTGGAGGGTGAGGACGCCCGCGCCGGCCGCTGGGCGGGCCGCGCCAAGACCGAGTGCGGGCTGCACGGCTGACATGACGACGACCACCGGACCATCGACATCCAGGGAGAACCACGTGACGACCGGAGCCACCGTCTGGCTCACGGGTCTGCCGAGCGCGGGCAAGACCACCATCGCCCACGAGCTGGCGGGCCGGCTGCGCGAGCAGGGCCGCCGGGTCGAGGTCCTCGACGGCGACGAGATCCGCGAGTTCCTCTCCGCGGGCCTCGGCTTCACCCGCGAGGACCGGCACACCAACGTGCAGCGCATCGGCTTCGTCGCCGAACTGCTCGCCCGCAACGGCGTCCTCGCGCTCGTCCCGGTCATCGCGCCGTACGCGGACAGCCGGGACGCGGTCCGCAAGCGGCACGAGACGAACGGCACGCCGTACGTCGAGGTGCACGTGGCGACCCCGGTCGAGGTGTGCTCCGTACGCGACGTGAAGGGCCTGTACGCCAAGCAGGCCGCGGGTGAACTCACCGGACTGACCGGCGTGGACGACCCGTACGAGGAGCCCGAGACACCCGATCTGCGGATCGAGTCCCAGAACCAGACCGTGCAGGAGTCCGCGGCGTCGGTGTACGCCGCGCTCAGCGAAAGGGGACTGGCATGACGACCGTCGCCACCGTGAAGGAGGGCACGGACAGCCCGTACGCCCTCTCCCACCTGGACGCCCTCGAGTCCGAGGCGGTGCACATCTTCCGCGAGGTGGCGGGCGAGTTCGAGAAGCCGGTGATCCTGTTCTCCGGCGGCAAGGACTCCATCCTCATGCTGCACCTGGCGCTGAAGGCGTTCACCCCGGCGCCGGTCCCGTTCTCGCTGCTGCACGTCGACACCGGGCACAACTTCCCCGAGGTCCTCGACTACCGCGACCGTACGGTCGCCAAGCACGGGCTGCGGCTGCACGTCGCCTCCGTGCAGGACTACATCGACCGCGGGGTGCTCAAGGAGCGCCCGGACGGCACCCGCAACCCGCTGCAGACCGTGCCGCTCACCGAGAAGATCCAGAGCGAGCGGTTCGACGCCGTCTTCGGCGGTGGCCGCCGCGACGAGGAGAAGGCCCGCGCCAAGGAGCGGGTGTTCTCGCTGCGCGACGAGTTCTCCCAGTGGGACCCGCGCCGCCAGCGCCCCGAGCTGTGGAACCTGTACAACGGCCGGCACGCCCCCGGTGAGCACGTCCGCGTGTTCCCGCTGTCCAACTGGACCGAGCTGGACGTGTGGCAGTACATCGCCCGCGAGAACATCGAACTGCCGGAGATCTACTACGCGCACGAGCGCGAGGTGTTCCAGCGCTCCGGCATGTGGCTGACCGCCGGTGAGTGGGGCGGCCCGAAGGACGGCGAGAAGGTCGAGAAGCGGCTGGTGCGCTACCGGACCGTGGGCGACATGTCCTGCACCGGCGCGGTGGACTCCGACGCCGACACCATCGAGAAGGTGATCACCGAGATCGCCGCCTCCCGGCTCACCGAGCGCGGCGCCACCCGCGCCGACGACAAGCTCTCCGAGGCCGCGATGGAAGACCGCAAGCGCGAGGGGTACTTCTAAAGATGAGCACCATCACCACCGAGGAGCTCGCGGCCACCACGCTGCTGCGGTTCGCCACCGCCGGCTCCGTCGACGACGGCAAGTCCACCCTGGTGGGCCGGCTGCTGCACGACTCCAAGTCGGTCCTCACCGACCAACTGGAGGCCGTGGAGCGGGCGTCGGCGAGCCGCGGGCAGGAGACGCCCGACCTCGCGCTGCTCACCGACGGCCTGCGGGCCGAGCGGGAGCAGGGCATCACCATCGACGTGGCCTACCGCTACTTCGCCACGCCCCGGCGCCGGTTCATCCTCGCCGACACCCCCGGCCACGTGCAGTACACGCGGAACATGGTCACCGGCGCCTCCACGGCCGAGCTGACGGTGATCCTGGTCGACGCCCGCAACGGCGTCGTCGAGCAGACCCGCCGGCACGCCGCCATCGCCGCCCTGCTGCGCGTGCCGCACGTCGTCCTCGCCGTCAACAAGATGGACCTGGTCGACTACGAGGAGTCCGTGTTCGCCCGAATCGCCGAGGAGTTCACGGCGTACGCGACCGAACTGGGCGTCCCCGAGGTCACCGCGATCCCGATCTCGGCGCTGGTCGGCGACAACGTGGTGGAGCCGTCCGCGCACATGGACTGGTACGGCGGCCCCACCGTGCTGGAGCACCTGGAGACCGTCCCGGTCAGCCACGACCTGGCGCACTGCCACGCCCGGCTGCCCGTGCAGTACGTGATCCGGCCGCAGAGCGCCGAGCACCCCGACTACCGCGGCTACGCCGGCCAGATCGCCGCCGGCACGTTCCGGGTGGGCGACCCGGTGACCGTACTGCCGTCCGGGCGGACGACGACGGTCACGGGGATCGACCTGCTGGGCGAGCCGGTCGACGTCGCCTGGACGCCGCAGTCGGTGACGCTGCTGCTGGCCGACGACATCGACATCTCCCGCGGTGACCTGATCGTCCCCAGCAAGGACGCGCCGGCCACCACCCAGGACGTCGAGGCCACCGTGTGCCACGTCGCCGACCAGCCGCTGACCGTCGGCCACCGGGTCCTGCTCAAGCACGGCACCCGCACCGTCAAGGCGATCGTCAAGGACATCCCGTCCCGGCTGACGCTGGACGACCTGTCGCTGCACCCGCACCCCGGGCAGCTCACCGCCAACGACATCGGCCGGGTGAAGATCCGCACCGCCGAACCGCTGCCCGCCGACTCCTACGCGGACTCACGGCGCACCGGTTCGTTCATCCTCATCGACCCCAGCGACGGCACCACGCTCACCGCCGGCATGGTCGGTGAGTCCTTCGCCGCACCGGAGCCCGTCAAGGACGAGGCCGAGGACGACGGGTGGGACTTCTGAGCATGAACCCCACCGATTTCTACTCCGGGTTCGCGAAGGAGGGCGGCCGCGTCGGCAGCGGCGCCCTCGGCGCCGGGCAGGGCGGGGTGGCCCGGTGTGCGCGCTGACGTACGCGCACCGCTCGCGCGCCCTCACCCCCCGCCGCCGTAGACGAAAACCCGCCGACTTCCCGGCCACGGTCTGAGACCAGGACCGTGACCGCCGGGCCTCCGAGAGGAACACCTCCCGTGCCTGCCACCTCCGCCCCGCGCCGCGCCCTCGCGGTCATGGCCGTGCTGCCGCTGCTCACCCTGGCAGCCTGCGGCTACGGCTCCCAGGCCAAGGACGACGACACCGCGAAGGTCGCCGCCGGGGCGAAGAAGACCGACGGTCTCGACTCCGTCAGGATCGGCTACTTCGGCAACCTCACGCACGGCACCGCGCTGGTGGGCAACAAGAAGGGCCTGTTCCAGAGGGAACTCGGCGGCACCGAGGCGAAGTACGCCGTCTTCAACGCGGGACCCTCGGAGATCGAGGCGCTCAACTCCGGCTCCCTCGACATCGGGTTCATCGGCCCGTCCCCCGCCGTCAACGGCTACACCAAGTCCGGCGGCAAGAACCTGCGGATCATCGGCGGTTCGGCGTCCGGCGGGGTGAGCCTCGTGGTGAACCCGGACACGATCACGTCCTTGGAGGACGTCAAGGGCAAGCGGATCGCGACCCCGCAGCTCGGCAACACCCAGGACGTCGCGTTCCTCAACTGGGCGGCCGAGCAGGGCTGGAAGGTCGACGCGCAGAGCGGCAAGGGCGACGTCACGGTCGTCCGCAGCGACAACAAGGTCACCCCGGACGCGTTCAAAGCAGGCTCGATCGACGGCGCCTGGGTGCCGGAGCCGACCGCGTCGAAGCTGGTCGCCGAGGGCGGCAAGGTGCTGCTGGACGAGGCGACGCTGTGGCCGGACGAGAAGTTCGTGATCACGAACATCATCGTGCGCCAGGAGTTCCTCGAGGAGCACCCGAAGGCCGTCGAGGCGGTACTGAGGGCGTCCGTCGAGACCAACGAGTGGATCAACGCCCACCCGGAGGAGGCGAAGGCCGCCGCCAACGAGCAGCTGGAGGCCGACTCCGGCAAGGCACTGCCCGCCGAGGTGCTGGACCCGGCGTGGGAGTCGATCGAGTTCACCGACGACCCGCTGGCCGCCACGCTCGACGCCCAGGCGGAGCACGCCGTCGAGGCGGGACTGCTGGAGGAGCCGGACCTGGCCGGCATCTACGACCTCACGCTGCTCAACGAGGTCCTGAAGACCGCCGGCGAACCGGCCGTCGACGACGCCGGACTCGGCGCCAGGTAAGCCCGGATCACGAAGAGTCCCCAGGAGGTGACGACCATGGCCACGACCCTCGCCAAGGCCGCCGACGGCACCGAGGCGGCCACCCACGCCGCCCGCATCGAGCACGTCTCGAAGTCGTTCGCGGGCCCCGCCGGACAGCAGCTCGTGCTGGACGACATCAGCCTCGATGTCGCACCCGGTGAGTTCGTCACCCTCCTGGGTGCCTCGGGCTGCGGCAAGTCCACCCTGCTCAACCTGGTCGCGGGGCTCGACCGCCCCACGGCCGGCACGATCGGCACGGACGGGCGGCCGGCCCTGATGTTCCAGGAGCACGCCCTCTTCCCGTGGCTGACCGCGGGCAAGAACATCGAACTCGCCCTGAAGCTGCGAGGCGTGCAGAAGACCGAGCGCCGCGAGCGGGCCGAGGAACTCCTCGAGCTGGTCCGGCTGAAGGGCTCGCACGGCAAGCGGGTGCACGAGCTGTCCGGCGGTATGCGCCAGCGGGTGGCGCTGGCGCGGGCGATCGCCCAGGACAGCCGGCTGCTGCTGATGGACGAGCCGTTCGCGGCGCTGGACGCCATCACCCGGGACGTGCTGCACGACGAGCTGACCAGGATCTGGAGCGAGACGCGGCTGTCCGTCCTGTTCGTCACGCACAACGTGCGCGAGGCCGTGCGGCTCGCACAGCGGGTGGTGCTGCTGTCGTCCCGTCCGGGCCGGATCGCCCGCGAGTGGACGGTGGACATCCCGCATCCGCGCCGTATCGAGGACACCGCCGTGGCGGAACTGTCCGTAGAGATCACCGAAGAACTCCGTGGGGAGATCCGCCGTCATGGCCAGCACTGAGACGACCGCCAAGGACAGGGACGGGGGCGACCTCGCCGGTCTGGAGGCGGGCCTCGACGCACTGGAGACGGTGCAGACCGGACGCAAGCCGCTGCGGCAGACCTTCGTGGAGAAGATCCTGCCGCCGCTCATCGCCGTCGCCCTGGTGCTGGCGGTGTGGCAGGCCCTGGTCTCCTTCAAGATCGTCGACGATCCGACCAAGCTGCCCTCGCCGGGCGCGGTGTGGGACGTGCTGCGCCAGGCGTGGCTCCAGGGCGAGCTGCTCGGCTACATCTGGACCAGCGTCTCGCGCGGTCTGCTCGGCTTCTTCTTCGCGCTGCTGATCGGCACCCCGCTGGGGCTGCTGGTGGCGCGGGTGAGGTTCGTGCGCGCGGCGATCGGGCCGATCCTGTCCGGTCTGCAGTCGCTGCCGTCGGTGGCGTGGGTGCCGCCGGCGGTGATCTGGCTGGGGCTGAACAACCAGATGATGTACGCCGTCATCCTGCTCGGGGCGGTCCCCTCGATCGCCAACGGCCTGGTCTCCGGCGTCGACCAGGTGCCCCCGCTGTTCCTGCGGGCCGGGCGGACGCTGGGCGCGACGGGGCTGAAGGGCACCTGGCACATCGTGCTGCCGGCCGCGCTGCCGGGCTATGTGGCGGGGCTGAAGCAGGGCTGGGCGTTCTCCTGGCGTTCGCTGATGGCCGCGGAGATCATCGCGTCCTTCCCCGACCTCGGCGTGGGTCTCGGGCAGCTGCTGGAGAACGGCCGCAACGCCAGCGACATGGCCATGGTCTTCGAGGCCATCCTGCTGATCCTGACCGTCGGCATCGCCATCGACCTGCTGATCTTCAGTCCGCTGGAGCGGTGGGTGCTGCGCAGCCGCGGTCTGCTGGTGAAGGGCTGAGGGACATCATGCGCCGTCCGGTCCTTCTCGTCGTCGCCCACGGCAGCCGCGATCCGCGGCACGCCGCGACCGTGCACGCCCTGGTGCGGCGGGTGCGGTCGCTGCGGCCGGGGCTGCGCGTGGAGACCGGGTTCCTGGACTTCAACATCCCGTCCGTCACGGGGGTGCTGGAGTCCCTGGACGCGGAGGGCGTCCGCGACGTGGTCGCCCTCCCGCTGCTGCTGACCCGCGCCTTCCACGCCAAGGCGGACATCCCGGCGGTGCTGGCGGACGCCCCGCCGCGGCTGCGGATCCGCCAGGCCGAGGTGCTGGGCCCCTCACCGCTGCTGACGGCGGCGCTGGAGCGGCGGCTGTACGAGGCGGGCCTCGCGCCCGCCGACAAGTCCTCGACCGGGGTCGTCCTGGCCTCGGCGGGGTCCTCCGACCCGGAGGCGATCGCAGTGATCGCAGCAATCGCGCGGGAGTGGCGGCACACCGGTTGGTGCGCCGTGCGGCCTGCGTTCGCCTCCGCGTCCCTCCCCCGCACCGAGCAGGCGGTCCGCGAACTGCGTGCCCTCGGCTGCGCACGCGTCGCCGTCGCCCCGTACGTCCTGGCCCCCGGTTTCCTCCCGGACCGGATCGCCCGGGGCGCGGCGGAGGCGGACGTCCTGGCGGACGTGCTCGGCCCGGCGCCGGAGGTGGCGCGGCTGCTGCTGGAGCGGTACGACGAGGCGCGGGTACCGCTGCTCGCGGCGGTCGGCGCCTGACCTCAGTCCCCGGTGAGCTCCACCAGTTTGAGCACCGTGTTCCAGTTGCGGCTGGTGGCGACGACGCCCTTGGTCAGGCGCGGCTTGGAGAGGTGTTCGGCGAGTCTGGAGCGGCCCAGGCCGTTCGGGGCGTAGAGGTAGAGGGCGCGGTCGCCGAGGCGGAACTCCTCGGGGAGGTACGCCTGCTGGTCGATCTCGGCGAAGCGCTCGGGGGTGACGGGCGCGGAGAAGTAGGTGACGTGGAGCTGCTTGGGCTCCAGTTCGTCGGCCGGGAACGGGCAGGCGTCGACGATGCCCTTCAGATAGGCGTGGTCGCGCACGATCACGTCCACGGCGAAGCCGAAGCGCCGCTCGATCTCCGTCGACAGCTCCGCGGCCAGTGACTCCTCGTCGCCGTGCGGGGCGGTGAACACCGCCTGGCCGCTCTGCAGGTGGGTGCGCACCCCGTCGTGGCCGAGGCCCTCCATGAGGGCGCGCAGTTCGGCCATCGGGACTTTCCTGCTGCCGCCCACGTTGATCCCGCGCAGCAGCGCCGCGTATCTCGTCGTCGCCATGGGGACACCCTAGGACCGCCGTCGTACCCCGCGGGGGTGTGCCCTACGACGGTGGCGCACCGGAACCCTGGCCACCGGCCCCGACACGCCCGGATACGTGTAAGGGGTCACTGTCCTCCCCAGTGGGGAGGAGCCGGGCACCGAGGGGATGACCCGGGGTCCCCGAGCTTCACCGGTCAGCACGAGGAGACGGACTTATCCGGCCCCTACCTTCGAAAGGGTCAGGTGGCGGCAGGGGGTCGCTGCCGAACACGAGGGAGCGAGCCCGTCATGGGGAACGGACAATCACGGGTGCGGGGCCTCGCCGCACGGGCCGGCGGCTGGAGCGCCCGGCACCGCTGGGCGGCCGTCGGCATCTGGGTGCTGTTCGTCGTGCTGGCGATGGGACTCGGTTCGGCCGCGGGCCGGGTCGACGTCGGCGACAGCGATCAGCTCAAGGGAGAGACCAGCACCGCCGCCCGCATCATCGAGGACGCCGGCATCGAGGAGCCGGCCGGTGAGACCGTGCTCGTCCAGGCGAAGGACGAGGGTCTCACGGCCACGGACGCCGCGTTCCGGTCGGCGGTCGGCGCGGTCGTCGCGGCCGTGGAGAAGACCGGCGAGGTCACGGACGTCGTCTCGCCGTACGAGAGCGGCACCATCTCCGAGGACGGGCGCAGCGCGCTGGTCCAGTTCGACGTGCGCGGCGACTCGGACACCGCCGGTGAGCGGATCGAGCCGGTGCTGAACGCCGTGGAGGACGTCCAGAAGGACCACGAGTCGCTGCGGATCGAGGAGATCGGCGGCGCCAGCATGATGAAGACGTTCGACGACGCGTTCGGCGACGACTTCAAGAAGGCCGAGTACTCCGCGGTGCCGGTGGCCCTCGGCATCCTGCTGATCGCGTTCGGCGCGCTGGTGGCGGCGCTGCTGCCGGTGGCGCTGGCGATCACCGCGATCATGGCGACGATGGGTCTGATGGGCCTGGTCAGTCATCTGCAGCCGATGAGCGAGACCGCGAACTCGGTGATGCTCCTTGTCGGCCTGGCCGTCGGGGTCGACTACTGCCTGTTCTACCTGCGCCGTGAGCGTGAGGAGCGGGCGGCCGGACGGGACGCGCGGACCGCGCTGCGGATCGCCGCCGCGACCAGTGGCCGCGCGATCGTCGTCTCCGGTGTCACGGTGTGTGTCGCCATGGCGGGCATGCTGTTCACCGGGATCGCCGAGTTCGAGGCGATGGGCCTGGCCTCGCTGATGGTCGTGGCGGTCGCCATGGTCGGCTCCGTCACCGTCCTGCCCGCGCTCCTGTCGCTGCTGGGCGAGCGGGTCGAGAAGGGCCGCGTGCCGTTCCTGCGCCGGCGGCGCACCGGCGGCAACGGTGACAGCCGGTTCTGGTCGGCCGTACTGAAGCGGGTGCTCGCCAAGCCGGTGCTGTCGGTCGTGGTGGCGACCGGTGCGCTGCTGGCGGTGGCCGCTCCGGCGGTCGGGATGAAGACGCAGAACCTCACCCTGGACCAGGAGTTCGGCGACTCGCTGCCGATCGTGCAGACGTACAACCGGGTGAACGACGCCTTCCCGGGCGGCTCCGAGCCGGCCGAGGTGGTCGTCAAGGCGGACGACATCAACGCGCCCGAGGTGAAGGCCGCGCTCGCCGAGTTCCGTGAGCGGGCGATCAGTTCGGGGGCCTCGCGCGGCCCGGTCGAGATCAAGCTGCACGACCAGCGGAACGTCGCGTTCGTCTACGTCCCGCTGGTGGGCGGCTCCGACCAGGACAAGGCGGCCGAGAGCCTGGACACGCTGCGCGACGAGGTGCGGCCCGCCACGCTCGGCGAGGTCGACGGCGTCGAGGCGCCGATCACCGGGCAGGTCGCCGGGAACAAGGACTTCAACGACCAGCTGGTCGGCTCCGTGGTCCCGGTCTTCGCCTTCGTGGTGGTCTTCGCCTTCCTGGTGATGCTGCTGTCGTTCCGCTCGCTGGCGGTCGCGGTCACCTCGATCGTGCTGAACCTGCTGTCGGTGGGCGCCGCGTACGGCATCCTCGTGGCGGTCTTCCAGCACGGCTGGGGCGCGTCCCTGGTGGGCGCGGAGGGCGTCGGCGCGATCATCACGTGGCTGCCGCTGTTCCTCTTCGTGATCCTGTTCGGCCTGTCGACGGACTACCACGTGTTCGTGGTCTCCCGGATCCGCGAGGCCCGGCTGCGGGGCCGTACGACGCGGGACGCGGTCCAGCACGGCGTGGTCACCACGGCCGGCGTGGTCACCAGTGCCGCGGTCATCATGGTCGCCGTGTTCGGGATCTTCGGGACGCTGTCCATGCAGTCCATGAAGCAGATGGGCGTCGGCCTCGCGGCGGCGGTGCTGATCGACGCGACGGTCATCCGGGGCGTGCTGCTGCCGGCGGTGATGACGCTGCTCGGCGAGCGCAACTGGTACCTGCCGAAGTGGCTGCACCGGATGCCCGACCTCACCCACGACGAGTCGCCGGAGGCGGCGGCGGTGACGCCGCCGACGTCACGGGACGACGAGGGGGAGCGGGTGCCGGTGTGATCCGGTAGGCGCGGCAAGGGCCCGGCGGTTTTCCGCCGGGCCCTTCTTCGTGGGCGGGGGTGGGTCGCGCCGCCCGGCGCGTACGGGGTGCCGCCGCGCCCACCCGTGCCGCTGGGGGCACCGCCCAGGCCCTTCAAGGCACTGGGGGAGGCACGACTGCCCGCAGTTACCTCGGCAGCTCCGCCTCGATCAGGTCGGCCGCCCGGCGCGTCCCGCCCTCCTCGGCCATCTCGGCCTGGATGGCCTTCAGCCGCCGTGCGACCTCCGGGTCGTCGATGAGGGCGAGGGCCGCCGCCCTCAGTACCGCGGCCTTCGCCTCGTCCGCCGGGACGTGCCGGGCCACCCCCAGCCCCTGCAGCATGTCCGCGTTGCCGAACTGGTCCACGGCCTGCGGTACGGCGATCATCGGGGTGGCCGTGGCCAGCCCCTCCTGGCTGCCGCCGGCCCCCGCGTGGGTGACGAACAGGTCGGCCTGCCTCAGGATCGCGAGCTGCGGCACCCAGGACCGCACCTCGACGTTCTCGGGGACGTCCCCCAGCTCGGCGGGGTCGACGTGCTTGCCGACCTGGAGCACCAGGTGCCAGCCGGGCAGGCCGGCGAACGCCTTGACGCACTCCCGGTAGAAGGCCGGCTGCTTGGTGAAGGACGACCCGAGCGACACCAGGACGACCTTCTCGGCCCCGGCGGGCCGCTGCCAGTCGCCCTCGGCGCTCCGGTCGCCCTGGCAGGCCCCGACGAAGGAGTGCACGCTCTCGTCGACCCGGTCGGCGTTCGGCTGGAGCGCCTTGGGGATCAGGACGATGGAGCGGGCGGGACGGCCCCCGAAGTCGTCGGGGTGCATGGTGATCCCGTTCTCCTCCAGCCAGGCGTGGAAGCGGGCGTAGTACGCCTGCCCCCGCTCGGTCTTCTTCGGTTCCTCCCACATCGGCTCGGCGACCTCCTTCTCGTACCCGTCCCAGGCGACGAGGTTCGGTGAGAGGGAGATGACGGGCACACCCCAGCGGTGGCCGAGCACGCGCGCCGGGTAGGAGGTGATGTCGTGCAGCACGAGGTCGGGGGTGTCGCCCTCGTAGGCCTCGATGAGCTGCGGGAGCGCCTGAATGGCGTCGTTCAGGAACGGCTCCACGTTGTCGAGCAGGGTGGTGCCCCAGGCCTCCGGGTCGTCGTCGGGGCCGGGCAGCGTGCTGCTCCACAGCTTGGGCTCGGCGCCGGTCTCGGCGACCTTCTCGGCGAAGAGCGGCGGGATCGCGTACGTGACCCGGTGGCCGCGCGCCACGAGCTCGCGGATCACCTCGAGGCTCGGGTTCACGTGCCCGTGGGCGGCGATGGAGAACATGGCGATGTGTGCGGGGGTGGTCATGAGCCGACCATAGACGAGACGAGACGTCTCGTGCAACCACATTCCGCGTGCCGCTCAGCGCTGGTAGCGGGCCAGGACCAGGTTGCCGTCCCCCTCCAGCCGCTCGCGCAGCTCGTCGAGGCCGATCGCCCCGCTGTAGTACTCCTGGAGCGCGGGGGTGGCGACCTTGTCCTTCCACTCCGGGTAGCCCCGTACCGTCTGCGCGGGGGCCGGGCGCAGATGAGTGGCGAGGGCCGTGCCGGTGGCCCAGCCGTGTTCGGCGGTGTGCAGGGCCGGGTCGGCGAGGGCCTGGCGGCCGGTGGGGAGCATCCAGTCGCCGAGGGCCAGGCGGACCATGTTCCGCGGCTGGAGCAGGAAGTCGAGGAAGGCGACGGCCTCCTTCTTGTACGGGCAGTCCTGGGCGACGGAGAGGGTCTGCGGGCTGACTCCCTGGGTGAGTCCGCCGGTCCCGGCCGGGGCGGGCAGCACCTGCCAGTCGAAGCCCTCCGGCGCCTGCTGGACGATCTGCTGGCGGTAGGAGAAGCCGAGCGGCACCATCGCGTACTTGCCGGCGAAGAAGCCGGGCAGGGTGTCGGAGCC
Organism: Streptomyces sp. NPDC018964; assembly: GCF_044390325.1. NCBI lineage: Bacteria > Bacillati > Actinomycetota > Actinomycetes > Kitasatosporales > Streptomycetaceae > Streptomyces > Streptomyces sp. NPDC018964. Next base: position 37,095 of record NZ_JBIRYZ010000032.1, on the reverse strand, counting down.
GCCGCTGCCGAGCGTGGTGGGCGAGGCGCTGCGGTCGGTGTTCACCTGCTCGTGGACGGTGCGCGGGACGGTCTCGTCGCCCTCCTCGAAGCGCACGGTCACCTTGCCGTCGGCGCCCCGGTGGAAGAGCCGGCCGCCCGCGGAGAGGGACAGGTTGAGGGTGGCGGAGACGAGCTCCTTGAGCGGCCAGGCGACGCCGTACGTCCCGTCCCCCGCGAGCTCCTTCGTCACCTTCCGGAACTCCGCCCAGCTCCAGGGCTGTTCCGGGGTCGGGACGCGGACGCCGGACTCCTTCAGCCAGGTGGCGTTGGCGATGAGCACGCGCGGTTCCTGGAGGAAGGGGACTCCGTAGACGCCGTCGTCGAAGGTGACGGTCTCCCAGCCGCGGGGCGGGATGTCGGACCTCAGCCGCTCGGGCAGCAGCTCCGTCAGGTCGGCCAGGTAACCGCCGTAGGCGAAGTCGGCGAGGTCGTCGGAGGCGTCATGGATGATGTCGGGGGCCTCGCCGCCCTCGAAGGAGGTGAGGAGCTGGTCGTGGACGCTGTCCCAGCTGCCCTGGACGTACTCCACCTGGACGTCCGGGTGGGTGGCGTTCCACTCCTCGACCAGTTCCTCGGTGGCCTCGACCGACTCCTTCTGCCAGGCCAGGGACTGGAAGCGCAGGGTGACGCGGCCGTCGTCGCGGGTGCCGCCGGAGGAGCAACTCGCGAGGAGCAGGGCGACGGCGAGCGCCGCCACGAGGATTCTGGTCCGCATCAGCTCTTCACCGCCCCGGCGAGCATGCCGCCCGTGATCCGCCGCTGGATGATCGCGAAGACGACCAGGGAGGGCAGCGTCGCGAGGAACGCGGCGGCCGCCAGCGGGCCGAGGTCGGCGACTCCCTCGGCACCGATGAAGTGGGTGAGGACGACCGGCAGGGTCTGCTTCTGAGGGGTCTTGAGCAGGACGAGGGCGAAGAAGAACTCGTTCCACGCGGTGACGAAGGCGAACAGCGCGGTCGCCACGATCCCCGGCGCGAGCAGCGGCGCGGTCACCGACACCAGGATCCGCAGCCGCCCGGCCCCGTCGACGGCCGCCGCCTCCTCCAGTTCGGCCGGCACGGCACGGACGTATCCGGTGAGCATCCACAGGGCGAAGGGCAGCGCCCAGACCACGTAGACCAGCACCAGGCCGGGCACGGAGTCGATCAGCCGCAGGTTCTTCAGCACCAGGAACAGCGGGATGATCAGCAGCACGAACGGGAACGCCTGGCTGACCACCACCCAGCCGGTCGCGGCCCGGGCGAGCGCCGTGCGGTGACGGGCCGTCACGTACGCCATCGGGGTGGCGACGACGACGGCGACGACGGCCGACGCGATTGCGGCGAGCAGGGAGTTGAGGGCGGCCCGCAGCAGTGGCTGTTCGTCGAAGGCCTGGCGGAAGTTGGCGAGGGTGGGGTCCCGGGGGATCCAGGTCGGATGCAGGCCGGCCAGCTCGGTCGGTGGCTTGAACGCGGTGGAGAGCAGCCAGAGCAACGGGAAGGCGAGGAAGACGAGGTACGCGAGCAGTGCGGCGTACTGGCCGACGCGGGCGCCGGTGGAGGTCCTCATGCCGTGTCACCTCCTCGGAGCCGGCCGGCGAGGAAGACGGCCAGCGCGATCGAGATCGCGGCGACCATGACGCAGCCCATCGCCGCCGCGTAGCCGAACTGCCCGTAGCGGAAGGCCTCCTCGTAGGCGAAGAGCATGGGCAGCCGGGTGCGTCCGCCGGGGCCGCCGCTGGTCAGGACGTAGACCAGGGCGAAGGAGTTGAAGTTCCAGATCAGGTTGAGCGCCGTGACGGCGAGGGCGACGGGGCGGATGGCGGGCCAGGTGACCGTGCGGAAGCGGCGCCAGGCGCCGGCGCCGTCGACGGCCGCCGCCTCGTGCAGCTCGCGCGGGGTGTTCTGGAGCCCGGCGAGGAGCGCGACCGTGGTCTGGGGCATTCCGGCCCACACGCCGACGACGATCACCGCGGGCAGGGCGGTGGCGAGCCCGCTGAGCCAGTCCCGGCCGTCCCCCAGGCCGAGGTCGCGCAGTGTCTCGTTGAGGAGGCCGGCGTCCGGGTTGTAGACGATCCGCCACATGATGCCGACGACTACCTCGGGCATCGCCCAGGGGACGATCGCCAGGGCGCGGGCCAGCCAGCGCAGCTTCAGGTCCTGGTGGAGCAGCAGGGCGAGGCCGAGCGCCAGCAGGAACTGGGGCACCGTCACCCCGACGGCCCACACCAGGCCGATGCGGAACGACTCCCAGAACAGCGTGTCGTGCAGCAGGTCCTGGAAGTTGAGGGTGCCGATCCACCGGGTCGGCTCGGTGCGGCCGGACTGGGCGTCGGTGAAGGCCAGCAGGATGCCGTAGAGCAGCGGGCCGACGCTGAGGACGAGGATCGGGATCAGTGCGGGCAGCACCAGGAACCACGGGCCGTGGTCGACGGCCCGTCCGGCCCTGCGGCGCGGACCGGGCGCGCGGGGCGCCGGTCTCCTCACCTCGGTCACCGATGTCACGGAATCAGCCCCTTTGCGCGGCGCGGGTGGGCCAGGTCATGGTCGTGAAGACGTCCTGCCTCGTCAAGGCACCGCGCACACCGCCGCCACCTGTGCGAATGCGACACTGGCCGGCGAATGGCCGGTTACCGGCGGTCGGACGGGACCGGCGGTCGGACGCGCATGGACACGGAGGCGGACGGATGGACGAGGCACGGGCACGGGACGTGCTGGCGGCGGCCGGGGTGCTGCCCGGCGCGGCGGCGGACGCGCGGCTGCTCTCCCTCGGGGAGAACGCGGTGTTCGCCGCCGGCGGCCTGGTCGTCAAGGTGGGCCGGGACTCCGAGCTGCTGGAGCGGGCCCGCCGGGAGCTGGCCGTCGCGGGGTGGCTGGCAGAGGAGGGCGTGCCGGCGGTGCGGACGGCCGAGCCGGAGGCGCTGCTGGTCGACGGGCACCCGGTGACCGTGTGGCACCGGCTGCCGGAGGCGGTACGGCCCGCCGGCCCCCGGGATCTGGCCGAACTGCTGCGGCTGGTCCACGCACTGCCCACTCCCCCCTTCGGTCTTCCGCCCCGCGAACTGCTGGGCGGCGTGGAACGCTGGCTGCGGCTGGCGGGCGACGCCATCGACCCCGCGGACGCGGCGTATCTGCGCGAGCGGCGCGACGGCTTCGCGTCGGCCGCGGCGGCGCTGACGCCCGAGCTGCCGCCGGGCCCCGTCCACGGGGACGCGCTGCCCCGCAATGTGCACGTCGGGCCGGACGGGCCGGTCCTGGTCGACCTGGAGACCTTCTCGGCCGACTTGCGCGAGCACGACCTGGTGGTCATGGCCCTCTCCCACGACCGCTACGGGCTGCCGGACGAGGCGTACGCGTCCTTCACCGCCGCCTACGGCTGGGACGTGCGGGCCTGGGAGGGCTGCTCGGTGCTGCGCGGCGCGCGGGAGACCGCCAGCTGCGCCTGGGTCGCCCAGCACGCGCCGGGCAACCCCAAGGCGCTGGCCGAGTTCCGCCGCCGGGTGGCGTCGCTGCGGGACGGGGACGAGACCGTGCGCTGGTATCCCTTCTGACCTCCGTCCCTCCGACCTCCGCCCCTCTGGCCTTCGGGCCGCCCGGCGCGTCAGACCCGCTCGCCCGCCGGCTCCCGCAGCGGCCAGGTGCCGTCGATCACCGCGGTGGCATCGCCCTTGCGGCGCAGGAAGTCCTGGAAGTCCGCCGCCCACGCGGCGTACCACTCGATCTGGCGGCGGTGCAGCTCCGCCGGGTCGAGGGCCGCCACCTTGGGGTGGCGGTCGGCTATCGCGCAGGCCAGCCGGGCCGCGGCGAGGGCGTCGGCGGTCGCGTCGTGCGCCGTGTCGAGGACGACGCCGTACTCCGTGCAGACCGCTTCGAGGTTGCGCTTGCCGCGCCGGTAGCGGTCGACGGAGCGGTCGATGGTGTACGGGTCGATGACCGGTCCGGGGTCGGCGCCGTCCAGGCGGTCGCGCAGGGACGGCAGCCCGTACCGCCGCAGTTCGGCGGAGAGCAGGGAAAGGTCGAAGGCCGCGTTGTAGGCGACGACCGGGACGCCTTTCCTCCAGTGGGCGGTGAGGGCGTCGGCGATGGCGTCGGCGACCCGGTCCGCGGGGCTGCCCTCGGCGGTCGCCCGCTCGTTGCTGATGCCGTGCACGGCCACCGCGTCCTTCGGGATCGGTACGCCCGGGTCGGCCAGCCATTCCCGGCGGCCCCCCGCCTCCCCCGCCCTGACCTCGATCACGGCCCCCGTGACGATCCGTGCCTCGTGCGGATCGGTACCCGTCGTCTCCAGGTCGAAGCCGATCAGCAGCTCGCGGTGCCAGCCCATGGGCCGTCCCCCTTCTGTGTGGTGCGTTCCCCCAGTGGTTCCCACCTTCGCACGCGCCACTGACAATCGGAGGATCGAGCTCCGCCCACAGGCCCCGACCAGGGACGTTCACGACACCGGGCGCGAATCCGTCCACATCGTCTCGAACTCCTCGCGGTACGTGGGGAACAGCCCGCCTTCCTCGACCTCGCCCGGTTTGACCACCTTGACCCCGTTGCGCAGGACCAGCACCGGCGCCTCCATGCCCCGGGCCCGGCGCAGGTGGTTCTGCACGACCGCGACGCCGTCCGAGCCGTCCCCGTCCACGAGGTAGGCGGTGCAGCGGGGCGTCTCGTCGTAGACCTGGATCTCGAAGGCGCCGGGGTCGCGCAGCCGGGAGCGGACCCGGCGCATGTGCAGGATGTTCATCTCGACACTGCGGCCGAGCTCGCCTCGCTTGAGTCCGAGCTCCCGCTCGCGGCGCTTGACCGCGCTGGAGGCGGGGTTCAGGAACAGCAGCCGCACCCGGCAGCCGGACTCCGCGAGCCGCACCAGACGGCGCCCGGAGAAGTTCTGCACCAGCAGGTTGAGGCCGATGCCGAGGGCGTCGAGCCGGCGGGCCCCGCCGAAGATGTCCTCGGCCGGGAACTGGCGCAGCAGCCGCACCCGGTCGGGGTGGACGGCGACCACGTCGGCGTACCGGTCGCCGACCAGGTCCTCGACCGCGTCGACGGGCAGCCGGCGCGCGGACGGCACGTCGCCGCCGGCGCCGAGCATCTCGAGGAGCCGCGCGGAGGCCCGCTCGGCCTGGCTGAGCACCGCCTCGGACAGCGCGCGGTTGCGGGAGACGACGTTGCGGGTGACCTCCAGCTCGTCCAGGGCGAGTTCGACGTCCCGGCGGTCGTCGAAGTACGGCTCGAAGCAGGGCCAGTGCGCCACCATCAGCTCGCGCAGCTGCGGCAGGGTGAGGAAGGACAGGACGTTGTCGTCGGCCGGGTCGAGCAGATAGCCCTTGCGGCGGCTCACCTCGCGCACCGCGGCCGCGCGCTGCACCCACTCCTGTCCGGTGGGCCCGGCGGCGGCGACCACCCAGTCGTCGCCGTGCACGGGCTCGTAGACGGGGCGCAGGACGGCGGCCACGACCGCGCGCAGCCGCTGCTCGACGAGGTTCAGCCAGATGTAGGCGCGGCCGGCCCGCTGGGCGCGGGTGCGCACCTCGCGCCAGGCGTCGGCGTCCCAGTCCAGCTCCGGCCCGATCGAGCCCGCGTCCATCGGCCGTGCCAGGGACACCGCACCGGGCGGGACGCCCGTGGAACCACTCCCCTCGTGACCGTCGTCACCCGGGGGCAGTTCCAGCCCTCCCGCGCCCACCCGCGTACCGCCTTCCGCTCCCCCGAGCACTCCCGTCCCGACGATCAAGGAGAGTACTCCGCCAGCGGCGCACGGTGCAGCCCGATGGACAGGGTCGTTTCCCAACTTCCCGTATTCACGGGACCGTTCCGTTCCGAGGACGCCCGGGAGTGAGCGGATTCATAGCAAGATCGACGGCGGGCGGAGGTCATCGGACCCGGGGGCCTGGGTAGAAGGTGGTTCCCACCCTTTCGAGGAGACTTCGCAGAGACACGGAAACACTCGGAGCCAAGGCGCCCCACCGGCGCCGTACACCTGAAAGAGTCGTATCCATGCAGGTCTGGCCTGGCGAGGCGTATCCGCTCGGTGCCACGTACGACGGCGCCGGAACGAATTTCGCGGTCTTCACGGAGGCCGCGGACCGAGTGGAGCTGTGTCTGCTGCACGACGACGGCTCCGAGACCGCGGTCGAACTGCGCGAGAGCGACGCGTTCGTCCGGCACGCGTACCTGCCCGGGGTCATGCCCGGGCAGCGGTACGGCTTCCGTGTGCACGGGCCGTACGCCCCCGAGCGGGGGCTGCGCTGCAATTCGGCGAAGCTGCTGCTCGATCCGTACGCGCGTGCGATCAGCGGGGAGATCGACTGGGGCGAGGAAGTGTACGGCTACCACTTCGACGACCGTGACCGGCGCAACGACCTCGACTCGGCGCCGCACACGATGACGTCGGTCGTGGTCAATCCGTACTTCGACTGGGGCGACGACCGGCGCCCCCGTACGGAGTACCACCACACGGTGATCTACGAGGCCCACGTCAAGGGCCTCACCATGCGCCACCCGGGGCTGCCGGAGGAGCTGCGCGGCACCTACGCGGCCCTCGCGCACCCGGCGGTGATCGAGCACCTGACCGGGCTGGGGGTGACGGCGCTGGAGCTGATGCCGGTACACCAGTTCGTCAACGACCACCGTCTGGTGGACATGGGCCTGAACAACTACTGGGGCTACAACACGATCGGTTTCTTCGCCCCGCACAACGCCTACGCGTCCTGGGGCGACCGGGGCCAGCAGGTGCTGGAGTTCAAGTCGGCGGTGAAGGCGCTGCACGAGGCCGGGATCGAGGTGATCCTCGACGTGGTCTACAACCACACCGCCGAGGGCAACCACCTGGGCCCCACGCTGTCCCTCAAGGGCATCGACAACCCGTCGTACTACCGGCTGACCGACGACCCCCGGTACTACATGGACACGACGGGCACGGGGAACTCGCTGCTCATGCGGTCCCCGCACGTACTGCAAATGATCATGGACTCGCTGCGGTACTGGGTCACCGAGATGCACGTCGACGGGTTCCGCTTCGACCTGGCGGCGACCCTCGCGCGGCAGTTCCACGAGGTGGACCGGCTGTCGTCGTTCTTCGACCTGGTGCAGCAGGACCCGGTCGTCTCCCAGGTGAAGCTGATCGCCGAGCCGTGGGACGTCGGCGAGGGCGGCTACCAGGTGGGCAACTTCCCGCCGCTGTGGACCGAGTGGAACGGCAAGTACCGCGACACCGTGCGGGACCTGTGGCGGGGCGAGCCGCGCGCGCTCGCGGAGTTCGCCTCCCGGCTGACCGGCTCCTCCGACCTGTACCAGGACGACGGGCGCCGCCCGCTGGCCTCGATCAACTTCGTGACCTGCCACGACGGCTTCACCCTGCACGACCTGGTGTCGTACAACGACAAGCACAACGAGGCCAACGGCGAGGACAACCGGGACGGCGAGAGCCACAACCGGTCCTGGAACTGCGGCGCCGAGGGCGAGACCGACGACCCGGACGTGCTGCGGCTGCGGGCCCGGCAGATGCGCAACTTCATCGCCACGCTGATGCTGTCCCAGGGCGTGCCGATGCTCAGCCACGGCGACGAGGTGGCCCGCACCCAGCGCGGCAACAACAACGCCTACTGCCAGGACAACGAGCTGGCCTGGCTGGACTGGCCGGACGACGACGAGGAGGACGTCCGCAGGCAGCTGCTGGAGTTCACCCGCGCGATGGTGTGGCTGCGCAAGGACCACCCGGTGTTCCGGCGGCGCCGCTTCTTCCACGGCCGGCCGGTGGAGGGCACCCACGACGACCTCTCCGACATCGCCTGGTTCACCCCCGAGGGCGCGGAGATGACCCAGCGGGACTGGGACTCGGCGCGGGCGTCGGCGCTGACGGTGTTCCTCAACGGCAACGCGATCTCCGAGCCCGGTCAGCGCGGGGAGCGCATCACGGACGACTCGTTCCTGCTGATGTTCAACGCCTCGCCGAAACCGCTGGACTTCGTGGTGCCGGTGGATCATGGGCGGCAGTGGGAGGTGGTCGTGGACACGGCCCGTGCGGAGGGTGTTCCGCCGGGGAGCGGGCCGAAGGTGGCGGCCGGTACGCGGCTGACGCTGACGGATCGCAGCATGACGGTCCTGCGACGGCCGGTGTAGCCGTCGGTGTCGTCGCCCCCGCCGCCCCTTCCCGTTCCCCGGGGGCGCTGCTCCCGGACCCCCGCTCCTCAAACTCCCCCAGAGGGGGTACCCCCAGAGGGGCTGAATCTCAGCCTCTCCGGCGTTTGAGGAGCGGGGTCTGGGGCGGAGCCCCAGGTTCGGGACGGGAAGGGGCGGCGGGGGCGAAGAAACATCCCACCCGTACCCCGAACGGAGGAACACCCCATGATCCCGCCCACGGCCACCTACCGCCTGCAACTGCAACCCGGCTTCCCCTTCCAGGCCGCGGCGGACGCCGTACCGTACATCGCCTCGCTCGGCGTGTCCCACCTGCACCTGTCCCCCGTCCTGGAAGCCGTCCCCGGCTCACAGCACGGCTACGACGTCGTGGACCACACGCGCGTGCGCGAGGAACTCGGCGGCGAGAGCGGCCTGCGGGAGCTGGCGCGCACCGCGCGGGAGCACGGGCTCGGCCTGGTCGTGGACATCGTCCCGAACCACATGGCGATGTCCCCGCGCCACAACCGGGCCCTGTGGGAGGTGCTGCGCGAGGGCCCCGAGTCGCCCTACGCGCGGTGGTTCGACATCGACTGGGAGGCGCGGGGCGGCCAGGTGCTGCTGCCGGTGCTCGGGGGACCGCTCGGCCAGGAGGCCGGGCACCTGAAGACCGACGGCGACGTGCTGCGCTACCACGACCACGCGTTCCCGCTGCGCGAGGGGACGGCCGGGCTGCCGCTGCCGGAGCTGCTGGACGCGCAGTGGTACCGCCCCGTGTGGTGGCGCCTGGCGCGGACCGAGCTGAACTACCGGCGGTTCTTCAGCATCTCCGAGCTGATCGGGGTGCGGGTGGAGGACCCGGAGGTGTTCGAGGCCACGCACGCCAAGATCCTCCAGCTGCTCCGGGAGGGCGTGGTCGACGGGCTGCGCGTCGATCACCCCGACGGGCTGGCCGACCCCGACGGCTATCTGCGGCGGCTGCACGAGGCCACGGGCGGCCGGTGGACGGTGGTGGAGAAGATCCTCTCCGACGGCGAGCCGCTGCCGGCCTCCTGGCCGGTCGCCGGCACCACCGGCTACGACGCCCTGCGGCACGTGGACGGGCTGTTCACCGACCCGGCGGGGTTCGGGGAGCTGCTCGGCCGGTACCGGCGGTTCGCGGCCCCGCAGACGGACCGGGGCGGCGACTGGGACGCCACGGTGCGGCGGGCCGCGTACAAGGTACTCACGCACGAACTGGCCGCCGAGGTGGACCGGCTGACCCGGGTCGCGGACCGGCTGTGCGCGACCTCGCCGGAGCCGGCGCTGCGCGACCGCGCGCCCTGGGCGCTGCGCACCGCCCTCCAGGAACTGCTGGTACGGCTGGAGGTGTACCGCCCGTACGACTCCGTGGACGCGTCCGCGGTGGTCACCGAGGAGGCCGCCGCCGAGGCCCGGCTCGCCTTCGCCGTCCCCGAGGAGGCCGGGGCGGTGGACGTCGTACGGGACCTGGTGCTCGGGCGGTACGGGGACGGCGCGGAGCACGTGGAGTTCCGTACGCGGTTCGCGCAGACCGCGTCGGCGCTGCGGGCCAAGTCCGTGGAGGACACGGCGTTCTACCGCTACGTGCCGTTGCTGTCGGCGACGGAGGTGGGCGGGAACCCCGGTGACCCGGCGGTCTCCCCGGAGCGGTTCCACGCGTACTGCGCGCACGTGCAGCGCGACTGGCCGTCGACCGGGACGGTCGTCTCCACGCACGACACCAAGCGCAGTGCCGACGTGCGGGCGGCGCTGCGGGTGCTCACCGAGTGCCCGGAGCGCTGGGCGGACCTCCTGGCGGAGGTCACCCGCGCGGGCGAGGACGTCCCGGACGCGCAGCTGGCGTGGGCGGCCTGGCAGACGGTGTTCGGACTCGGCCCGGCGGAGGAGGAACGGGTACGGGGGGCGCTGCTGAAGCATGTACGGGAGGCGGGCCTGTACACGAGCTGGACCGAGCAGGAGCCGTCGTACGAGGAGGCGGTGACGCGGTTCGTGGCGGCGGGGCCGTGCGGGGTGCCGGGCGAGCGGGTGGCGGCGCTGCGCGCCTCGCTGGAGACGCACATCCGGGCGAACGTCCTGGGCACGGCGCTGGTCCACCTGACGATGCCGGGGGTGCCCGACCTCTACCAGGGCACGGAGCACGAGTACCGGGCACTGGTCGACCCGGACAACCGACGGGCCGTGCGGTTCGCGGGCGGCGGGGACGACGGGAGCGGCGAGGAGAAGGAGGCGGTGACGCGGGCGGCGCTGCGGCTGCGGGCGCGGCGGCCTGACGTCTTCGGCGACACGGCCTCGTACGAACCGCTGTCCGCCGAGGGGCCCGCGGCGGCGCACTGTCTGGCCTTCACGCGCTCCGGTGCGGTGCTCACCGCCGTGACCCGGCTGTCGCTCCGGCTGGCGGAGGCGGGCGGCTGGCGCGACACCCGCCTGCCCCTGCCGCCGGGACGGTGGGCCGATGTGCTGGGGACCGGACGGGAGTTCGGCGGGCACGCGCGCCTGGCGGAACTGCTCGGGCGCTCACCCGTGGCGCTGCTGGAGCGGCTCCCGGACTGAACGTCCTTGACGCCACCTGCCCGCCGTGGAGTCCCGCGCCATGCGGATTCGGGTGGTGACGGGGGGAGGTGGGTCCGCTGCTGGAGCCGCGCTGTCCGACGGTGGCCGAACGGGTCTCCGCCGCCCGCGTGCCGGCCGCCGGGACGCCCGGTCCGTGCGTTCCGCGGCAGGTGGGGGTCTCCCGCGCGGGCCGGCCGTCGCACCTGCCTGTGTGTCGGCCCGGCCCGCACGCCGCCCGCCGACGGCACGCGGGCGCCTGTGGGGGAGCGTGGACGCGTTCGCGCGCCGGGCGCCGCGGGAGAGCGACGCGGGGCGGCGGCCCGCCCGGAGGGGCTGATCGCGTACTGGAGCGCCGCGTTCGCCGGGTGGTGGTGGACCATCAGGTCGAACACCGGTCCCGCGCGATGCCGGCGGCGGCCCAACACGCCCGCGAGCAGGCCGGCCGACAGCACCGCGCGACACCGCCGCGGGCGGCGCTACGCCTCGTCCAGGGCGAAGACCGAGCCCGTCCGGGCGGTCAGCACGCAGGTGTTCGAGAAGGTCCCGGTGTACTCGACGGCCCGTCCGCGCCACTTCCCTTCGGCGTGGGCGGTCACCGGGACGTAGTCCGGCGGGCAGTTGACCTGCTTCGCCGGGATGTCGGCGATGTGCCCGTCCGCCGCGGCCAGCTCCGCGCAGGCGGCGTCGGCGTACCGGTGGCCCCCGGGCGGGTCGCACCGCAGCACGGTGCCGCCCTGCTCGGCGGACCGCGCCCCTCCGTGGCTGACCGTGAGCCTCAGCCAGTTGTCCTCGGCCTCCTCGGCGAAGTGCCCGGCACCGGCCCTCGCGGGCACCGCGCACGCGAGCAGGACGAGGGCGGTGACCAGTCCCGCCCGTACCGTTTTCACTGAGATGTGTGTCATTCCCGGTACATCGGCACGACGGTGTCCGGACCCCACCCCGGCTCACCCGAACGGAAGGCTTCGCGTCCGGCCAGCCCGAACACGGCGAGGACGACCCGCGCCTGGTACTCGGCCTGGCGTGCGACCGCGATCCAGCGCGCCCCGAACACGTCCCGGCAGTCGGCGCACCGCGCGTCGATGAGCCGGTCCAGCTCCGGCAGCGCCCCGGCCGGGTCGTGCCCGGAGCGCGTCACCAGCTGGTGCAGCAGCCCGGCGGTGCGCAGGGCCAGCCGCCGTCCGGAGAGGCGCAGGGCGGCGAGGCGGGCGGTGGTCATGGGCGGCAGCGGATGAGCAGAATCGTTCCCTCGGTCGGGATCCCACGCGTCGGCGAGCCCCGGGCAGACCAGGAGGTAGTCGTCGACCGGGGCGAGCAGCCGCGCCGCGTCGGGTACGCCGGCGAGATACGGCCGGATCCGGTTCGTCAGGCCCGCCAGCAGCAGGGTGTCCTGGCGCAGGGTGCGGCTGACGGACCGCAGCTCCGCCTCCACGCCGGCGTACGGGGAAGCGTCCCCGACGTCCGTCACCCCCCACATGGGTGCCTCGACGACCGCGGTGACGGTGCCGTACCCGTGCGGGTGGAACCACGTCGACTCGACGGCGGCCTCGGTGATGGCGGCGGCGAGGTCGCGGCGGCGCGGGGGCGGGATGCGGTAGACGGCGGGGCCGAGTCCGGGCCAGTACAGGGCGTCGTAGGCGCCGAGCTCGCGCGGGACGCCGAGGCGGGCGGCGATGCCCGCGACCCGCCGGTCGAGGCCGGGCAGGTCACGGGTGAGCTCGACGAAGCCGCCGCCGACGTCGACGCCGTGCAGGGAGCACTGGAGGAAGGGCCGCAGTTCGTCCTGGAGGGCGAGCAGGGCACGGGTCTCGGGCAGCGCGGCGGCGGCCGCGCCGTCGGGCAGCCATTCGGGTTGTTCCAGGAAACCGGGCCGGAAGAAGTTCCGGAAGTGGTGGCCGAGGACGTAAGGGCCGGTCAGCCAGCGCTCGTTGCGGCGCAGTCCGTCGGGGTCGAGGCAGAGCAGCAGGTTCCAGGTGGCGTCGGCGCCCTCGGTGAGCCGGGGGTCGGCCAGGGCGCGCTCGGCCAGCCGCAGCACGGTGGCGCCGCCCACCGGCTCGTTGGCGTGCGGCCCGGCGACGACGAGGGCCTGGCGGCTGCCGTGGCCGACGCTGAGCAGCCACAGGGGGGTGCCCGCGCGGGAGACGCCGACACGGCGCAGACGGGCGTCGTGGGGATGCCGGGCGACGAGGGCGGCGGCCCGCGCGCCCAGTTCGTCGACGGTCGGGTAGTGCGGGAGGGGCGGCAGGACACACCTCCACGGAGCGGCGCCGTCGTTTCACCGGGAGTGCGTGGTGTACACACAGTCAGTCACGACTTCGGGGGTACGTCAACACCTCGACGATCGCCGGGATTTCGCCGGGGACCGCCGGGTGTCAGTGTGTCGCGAGCCGGTAGGTGATCTGCCCGAAGCCGATCTGGTCGCCCTCGCGGACGACGGCCGCGCCGACCACCCGGCGCCCGTTCACCGTGGTGCCGTTGGTGGAGCCGAGGTCCCGCAGCACCCAGAGGCCGCCCTGGTGGCGGAGTTCGGCGTGCACGCGGGAGACCGTCTCGTGGCTGAGCCGCAGCCCGCTGCCGGGATCACGGCCTATGCGCAGGGGGTGGCCGGTCGCCGGGTGCGGCAGCAGCAGCTTGGGGAGCTTCTCGGCCTGCCAGGCCCGGCGCAGCCGCACGGTGAATCCGGAGACGGCCTCCACGGTGCCGAACACCAGGCGGGAGAAGCGGCTTTCCCGCGGGAGGTCGGCGATGAGCCCGGCGAGTTCGTCGGAACGGCGCGCCACGAGCGCGAGTTCCATCCGCCGGACGAACGTGTCGTGGGACAGGCGGCCCATGGCGACACCGTCCCGCAGCACGCTCAGCGCCTTGTCGCGCTCCGCGTCGGAGGGCCGCGCGGGGTACGTGTGGAACTCGAAGGACGACGTCACGCCGCCGATTGTCGGTCAGTGACGGCCGGGCTGTCCAGAAAGCGGGGAAACGGCCGCACGCGTGGGCCCGCCCGGCGACACCTGCCGCAAAAGGGCGGATCCACCGGCGAATTGATCTCCCATGGAGCACGATGGACGGGCTACATCACGGTGAGCAGACGAAGGGGAACCGTCCGTGCAGTTCGAGGTGTGGGCACCGCAGGCCGGCCGAGTGACGCTCGAGTGCGACGGCGTCACGCGCGCGTTGGAACGCGATCCGCAGCGGGAGGGGTGGTGGCGGGGGGAGGCCGAGGCGCACGACGGCTCCCGGTACGGCTTCGCGCTGGACGGCGGTCCCGTCCTGCCCGATCCGCGCTCGCGCCGGCAGCCGGACGGCCCGGACGGCCTGAGCGCCGTCGTCGACCACGACCGGTTCGCCTGGCGCACGGAGTGGACGGGGCGCCCGCTGCCCGGCGCGGTCCTGTACGAGCTGCACGTGGGCACGTACACGCGCGAGGGCACCTTCGACGCCGCCGCCGAGCGGCTCGGCCATCTCGCGCAGCTGGGCGTGACCCATGTGGAGCTGATGCCGGTGTGCCCGTTCCCCGGCCGGCACGGATGGGGGTACGAAGGGGTCTCGCTGTGGGCGGTGCACGAGCCGTACGGCGGACCCGAGGGACTGAAACGGTTCGTCGACCGGGCCCACGCCCTCGGCCTCGGCGTCGTCCTGGACGTCGTGCACAACCACCTGGGGCCGTCCGGGAATTACCTGCCGCGGTTCGGGCCGTACTTCACGGACACCCATCACACCCCGTGGGGGGCGGCGGTCAACCTGGACGCGCCCGGCTCCGACGAGGTGCGCGCGTTCCTCGTGGACAGCGCGCTGGCCTGGCTGCGGGACTACCGGATCGACGGGCTGCGCCTCGACGCGGTCCACGCGCTGGTGGACACGCGCGCGTGCCACTTCCTGGAGGAGCTGTCCGGGGCCGTGGACGCCCTCGCCGCCGACACCGGCCGGCCCCTCTTCCTGATCGCCGAGTCGGATCTGAACGACCCCAGGATCGTCCGGCCCCGCGCGGAGGGCGGCTTCGGACTGCACGCACAGTGGAACGACGACTTCCACCACGCCCTGCACACCGCGCTGACCGGTGAGGCGCAGGGCTACTACGCCGACTTCGCGCGCGCCCCGTTCGCGGCCCTCGCCAAGACGCTCACCGGCGGCTTCTTCCACGACGGGACGTACTCCAGCTTCCGGGGCCGGCACCACGGCCGCCCCCTGGACCGCAACCGGGTGGCCGGGCACCGGCTCCTCGGCTACGGCCAGACCCACGACCAGGTCGGCAACCGCGCCCAGGGGGACCGGCTGGCCGCCCTGGTCTCCCCCGGCCTGCTGGCCTGTGCGGCGGCCCTCACGCTGACCGCTCCCTTCACCCCCATGCTGTTCATGGGTGAGGAGTGGGCGGCGGGCACGCCCTGGCAGTTCTTCACCGACCACACCGACCCGGAACTCGCCAAGGCGGTGAGCGACGGCAGGCGCCGGGAGTTCGCTGCGCACGGCTGGGCCGAGCAGGACGTGCCCGACCCGCAGGACCCCGCCACCCGTGACCGCTCCTGCCTCGACTGGTCGGAGCCGGAACGCGAGCCCCATGCGCGCGTGCTGTCCTGGTACCAGCTCCTGATCGCCCTGCGCCGGGAACAGCCGGACCTCACCGACCCCGACCTCGGCGACACCAAGGTGGCTTACGACGAGGAGCGCCGCTGGCTGGCCTTCCGGCGGGGGGACGTCCGGGTCGCGGTGAACCTCGGCGCCGAGCCGGTGGCGATCCCCCTGGGCGTCCCCGGGGCGCGCGTCCTCGCGGCGTGGGAGCCGGTGGAGACTCCGGGCGCGGACGGGGTGCTGCGGCTGCCGGGCCGTTCGGCGGTCGTCCTCCTCCAGGACTGAGGACCGCCCGGCACCCGCGAAGGCCACCACACGCCTGCCCCGGCCCCGAGCCCGGCCCCGCTTCAGGACTGGGAACGGGACCGCGGCCAGGGCGGGATCAAGACCGGGAACGGTCCGGGTTCGAGACCGGGTCCGTGGCCGGGACCAGGACCGGGACCAGGACCGGGACCGGGACCAGGACCGGGACCATGGCCGGAATCGTGGCCGGAACCGGATCAAGACCGTGGCCGAGGCCGGGTCAAGACCGGCAACGGTCCGGGGCTGGGAACGGGTCTGTGGCCGGGTTCGAGTCCGGAACCAGGTCCGGGAACGGGACCGGTCCAGGAACCGGGTGGCTCCGGAGCGGTCTCGCCGGTGGTCGGGGCGGGTGGGGCGCGTCATGGCCGGGGCTCTCCGGGGATCGTGCCGGGCGGGCCCTCTACGGCGTGTCGTCCGCGCGGCCGAAGTCCGTCACCCTTTCCAGCATGATCGGCTCCCAGGCGCGGCCCAGCCGGGTACGCGGGACGGACGGCGGGACGGTGGTGCTGCCGGTGAGGGACTCGGCGAGGCGGAGCACGGAGTCGCAGCGGGCCAGCCACAGGCCGCGCAGACACGGGCGGGCCCCGTAGCCGGCGAGGGTGGCGGCACGTACGGCGGCCGGGGCGCCCACGGCGAGCGCGAGGCCCGCGATGTCCTCGGCGGGGTCGCCGACCACCGCCGCGTCCCAGCCGAGGACGCCGCGCACCCTGCCGTCCGTGCTCACCACGAGGTGTCCGCCGGTGAGGGCGTGGTGGACGAGAACGGCCGTGCCGGGCTGGACGGCGAGCTGGACCGCGGCGGGCGCGGTGAGCTGGTTCATCCGGGCCGGGTCGAACTCGTCGGCCTCGGCGAGCCGCCCGGCGGCCTCCGCGGCGGCCCGGCGCAGGGCCTCCAGGGAGCGCGCGGGGACGTGCGGCACGCCGAGCGTCTCCGCCTGTCGCACCGGCACCTCCCGCAGCCCCGTGAGCAGCCCCGCCAGGTCGGCCTCACCGACGGCGGAGACGGCGTGCTCCTCCCCCGTGCCACCGGCCAGCCGGGTGTCCAGGCTGCAGAACAGACCGGGCGCCCACTCGCCGTGCGCCACGGCGGACGGCAGCGCGACCGGGACGTGCGGGCGGACGAGGTCGCGCAGCCGCAGCTCGCGGCGGCGGCGCACGCTCGCCTCACGGTCCGGGGCGAGGCGCAGCACATGGCGGGTGCCGACCCACCAGGTGGCGGGCCCGGCGCCCGCGGAGGCGGGCCGGACGTCGGGGTCCGCGGCGGAATCCGCGCCGCCGCCCTTGCCGCCGCCCTTCCCGCTGTCCTGCAGCAGGGAGCGGGCCAGTCGGCGGACGGTGTCCGCGGTGGGTGTCGGTGCCTGGGTCATGATCGCGCCGTTGCCGTTCGGGGAGGCGGGGAGGGGTCGAGGGGGCCGTTCAGTCCACTATGACCATCTCCCGCGTGGTGTTGTTCAACCGCCGTCCGCCGTCCTCGGTCACGGTCACGATGTCCTCGATGCGCACGCCGAACCGGCCGGGCAGGTAGACGCCGGGTTCCACGGAGAAGCACATGCCGGGGACGAGGGGCCGCTCCTCGCCCTCGATCATGTAGGGCGGCTCGTGCGTGGTGACGCCGATGCCGTGCCCGGTGCGGTGGATGAAGTACTCCCCGTACCCGGCGTCGGCGATGACCGCGCGGGCGGCGCGGTCGACCTCCTGGCAGGCGACTCCGGGCCGCACCGCGCGGAAGCCCGCCTCCTGAGCCTCGCGCACGAGGTCGTGCACCCGGCGCTCCTCGTCGATGGGTTCGCCGACGTGGACGGTGCGGGAGGTGTCGGAGCCGTATCCGTCCTTGAGGCCGCCGAAGTCGAGGACGACCATGTCGCCGCGTTCGATGACGCGGTCGCCGATCTCGTGGTGCGGGTTGGCGCCGTTGGGTCCCGAGGCGACGATCGTGAAGTCGACCTGGGAGTGTCCGAACCGGCGCAGCAGGGCGGCCAGGTCGGCGGCGACGTCGGTCTCGCGGCGGCCGGCGAAGGCGACGTTCCTGATCTCCTCGAAGGCCGCGTCCGCCGCGGCCCCGGCGGCGGCCAGGAGCTCCAGCTCCGCCGCGTCCTTGACGGCGCGGAGCATCGGCAGGGCCTCGGTGAGGGAGGCGTACGAGGTGCCGGGCAGCGCCTTCTGCAGGCCCAGCAGGTGCATGGCCCAGGCGTTGTCGCTGATGCCGAACCGTCCGTCCGCGTCCAGCAGGGCGGCGGCGGTGGCGTAGGGGTCCTTGCCGTCGGTCCAGTCCCGCAGGGTGAGAGCGGAGGCGCCGGGGGCGCGCTCGGCGTCCGGGGCCTCCAGGGTGGGGACGACGAGCACGGGGTCCCGGCCGGCCGCCAGGACCAGCAGGGTGAGCCGCTCGGTGACGGCGGTGGGGGCGTAGCCGGTGAGCCACACCAGGTCGGGGCCGGGTGCCACGAGCAGCCCGGCGAGCCCGGCGTCGGCGGCCTGCCGCGCCGCACGCTCCATGCGGGCCTCGTAGTCGTCGGCGGTGAAGGACGCGGGCACGGCGCCGGTCATTCGGGGGCCTCCCAGGGCGACAGCGGGTTACGGGCAGCATCCTGCCCGGCGGGCGGGGGCGGCGCGAGCCGGTTCGCCGTGTCCGCCCCGCGACCCGCCGACCCACGCCCCGCACCCCGCCACGGCCGGTGTCCGAGCGCTCCCCTTCCGTGCACGGGGCCCCTCCGGGTACGGGACGGCGAGGGCCGGCCCACCGGTCTCCCCGGCGTGGTCACGTGACGATACCGGGGACGGCCGTCAGCTGCTGGTAGCCGCCGCCACGGTGGCGCACCGTCAGTCTCACCTCGTCTCCCGGTCGGGCCCGGGAGACGGCGCGTGCCAGGTCGGCGGCCGAGTCGACGCGGGCGGTGCCGAAGACGAGGAGGACGTCACCGGGCACGAGACCGGCCGAGGCCCCCGGACCGGGCACGTGCACGGCGACGACCAGCGCCCCGGGTCTCCTGTCGTCGGCCACCTCCACGCCGAGCCTGGTGACCACGGGCACGGGCGGGGCGGACCGCGGTGCCGGTGCCGGGGCCGCCCCGGCCTGCCGCTTCGGCCCGGCGAGCCCGCCCGTGCCGACGACCGTGGCCCCCACCGCCCCCAGCCCGGCTCCCGCGAGCACCAGGACCGTCCCCGCCAGCACTCCGAGCAGCACGGCCACCGGCCGCCGGCGCCCGGGGCGCCTGCCGGGCGGGCCGGAGCCCGGCCCGCCCCGGGATCCGCCGTCTCCACCCCCGCCCCCGTCACCGGGCATCGGCCTGGGCCGTAACGGGGTCTGTTCCATGGTTCGCCTCCGCGGCAGTGCGGTCGGTGCACGCTGTACGCGCTGTGCTGGCAGTGCTGGGCGTCAGACGGGGACCGGCGGTGCCGGTGCGCGGTCCGGGAGGAAGCCGTGGACCCGGCCGGACAGGTACTCGTCCTTGTACCGGTCGACGCTGCGGTGCCAGTTGAGGATGCCCGCCATCCAGTTCCGCAGGTCCGTCACATAGCCCCGCATGATCGCCCGCGCCTCGTCCGACAACTGGAAGTCGTCGTAGACGACGGGCAGTTCGTGCTCCCCGACGTGCTCGAACTGGCGCATGCGCTGGTTCATCAGGTCCTGCACCACGGGGAGCGCCGTCGGATAGTCGACGCCGAAGAAGTTCTGCACGACGAGGACCGCGTTGTGCATCTCGCCCTCGAACTCGATCTCCTTCTGGTACGAGAAGATGTCGTTGAGGAGGCACGCGTAGTCGATCGCCGCGTTCTCCAGGGAGCGGACGGGACCGCTGCGGTAGACCTCCGGCGGTACCGCCGGCCCGTGTCCGGCGCGGCAGAGCCCCAGGGTGAGGTCGGAGCCGAAGGTGGCGCGCCGCATCTCCAGGTAGTCCACGGGGTCCGGGACGCGGTTCTGGATCTGGTTGGACAGCTCCCACACCCAGGCCTCGGTCATCGTGTCGACGGCCGCCCGCAGGGGGCGGCGCTCGTCGGGTGTCATGCCGGCCGTGGTGCGTGCCCACAGGTCGATCAGGGACCGTTCCATGGCGTTGACGGGCGGCGGCGGGACCTCGCCCGCGTCGAGGGGCATGCAGGCCGACAGGCGGGCCGTGGTCAGCCGGGCGGCGGCCAGATCGCGGCGGTGGCCGTAGACGAGGGGGTAGTAGTCGTCGCCGTAGGTGCCGAAGGCCAGCCAGCCGGAGGCGAGGTCGAGCTGCTCCTGGGTGGCGTCCGGGTCGAGGCCCGCCGCGCACAGGGGCAGGTCGCAGCTCTCGAGCTTGTCCTCGTCCCAGACGCCTTCACCGAGGATGCCCATCCGCCGCGACCACTCCAGCAGGTGCCGCCGCGCGCCGTCGAGCGCGGGGCTGAGCTCCAGCGGGAACGGCATGCGGATGTCGGGGATGATCGACGGGCCGACCTTCCGGTACGGCACGTGCGTGTAGGAGCGCAGCCGCTCGGCCCCCGCTCCGGCGAGGAGCGCGCCGACGTCGGCGGCGGACGTGCCGGGGCCGGTCGGGGACTGCCAGGGGGAGGTTGACCGGGCGCCCTCGTTCATGTAGCGGCTGGAGCGCAGGTGCCATTCGTGGCCGCCGGACTGCCAGTCCTGCAGGCCCTTGGTGTACGCCCCGATCGCCGCGGTCTCGGCCGGGGTGAGCCCGTTCTCCAGCGCGACGGCGGGGACTTCGGTGAACGCGGTGTGCTCGAACTGGTGGAGCCGCGAGGTGAGGACGTCGCCCACGATGTCGGCGGCCTCCTGGGTGGTGCAGCCGAAGAAGGTCTCCAGGACGAGCACTCCGTTGCTGAGTTCGCCCTCGTCCTCGACCTCCCGCTGGTAGGAGAACAGGTCGTTGCGCAGGTGCACGGCGTCGGAGAAGGTCTCCATCAGCACCCGCAGCGGCCTGGTCCCGGCGACGGCGGCGGGCACTTCGGCGGTGGCGTACTCCACGAGCCCGGCGGACCAGGGGGCGCCGCCCACCTTGCGGCGCATCTCGATGTATTCGACGGGGTTGGCGATCCGCCCCTCGTTGATGTTGGACAGCTCCCACATCGACTCGTTGAGGAGGTGTTCGGTGGCGCGGGCGAACCGGCGGCGCCAGCCGGCGGACATCGCCGGCACGGTGCGCGCCCACAGGTCGGCGAGGCCCGCCTCGACCGGGTTCTCCGGTTCGGGCACGGGAGCCGCCGGGTCGAGCGGCATGAACAGCGGCAGCCGGTCCAGGTGGGCCTTGCCTGCGGCACGGTCCTGGGTGCGTTTGAACTTCTCCAGGAAGTGGTCGTCGAAGAAGAAGACCCACACGTACCAGTCGGTGATGAGCGAGAGGGCGGGCCCGTCGCAGTCGGGATGGGTGTAGGCGCAGAGCAGGCCGTAGTCGTGCGCGTCGAGGTCGGCCTGCTCCCAGACCCCGCTGCCTTCCAGCATGCCCATGTCGCGCGCCCAGTCGGTCGAATGGGCGCGGGCCTCGTCGACGTGCGGATTGAGCCGCGCGGGATGCGGCAGGTAGAAGTGCGGGAGTTCGAACGGTTGCGTCATGGCCGGGGGCTACCCGCGGCCCGGTGGCGGCATCCGCAGACCGGGACGTGATCACACCATCGCGTGAACAGTGCCCGGTTCGGGAGTTCCCGGCCTATGTCCGGACCTGGATCAGCGCGTGGGTGCCGCCGGTGCGCCAGCGCTGCTCCTCCGCCGCGACCAGTGCCGCCTCGGTGCCGGCGGTCAGACCGGTGATCACGTCGGACTTCAGGGTGCGCAGGGCGGCGACCGGGCCCGGGAAGTAGGCCGTGACCTCCGCGAACGGGGTGGTCGGGGGCCAGTACCGGTCGCCCACGAGGCGACGGTAGTTGAGGTCGCCCTTGACGACGGTGAGCGCGGCGGCGGCGAAGTCCGCGCGCAGGTCGTCCGGCATGTCCTCGTACGGCAGCGGCGCGCAGGAGAACGGGTGGGCGCGGAGGGTGAGCCGGCCGTCGGTGAGGGCGGCCCACAGGCCGCGGCCGTACTCGGCCGCCGTGCCCTCGGCACCGGTGAGCCGGCGCACCGCGTCGACGACGTCGGCGGTGGTGGCGTCGGAGACGTAGTACGGGTACGGCTTGACGTGCAGCACCGCGCGGGCGATCCGGCCGTGCGCCAGCAGGTGGGCGATGAGCAGCAGGTCCGGGACGAGTTCGCGGCCCGCGTTGTCGGCGACCAGGCACAGCGTGCCCGCGGGGGAGGCGCCGAGCAGGGACCACAGCCGTTCGCTGTCGTCGGCCACCAGGGCGGGTACGGCGGCCGTCTCCTCCGCTCCCCCGGTGGACAGCCGGAAGCCGAGGTCGGCGCGGTTGCCCCACAGGGAGCCGTGCAGCAGGGCGCGGGCCCGTTCGTCCGCCGGGCGTGCGGCGAGGTCGTCGAGCGCGGCGAGTTCCTCGTCCGTGGCGGGCGAGTCGAGTTCGGCGAGCTTGGCGGGGCGGAACGGGTCGATGCCCTGCCAGGGGCCGGGGGTGAAGTAGCCCACCGCGTGCAGCAGTCGGCGGTAGAACCAGCTCTCGGACCACAACCACGGCACGTCGTACCAGGAGCGGCCGGCGTAGGCGTCCATCCCCCAGGTCTCCCAGTGCCGCCGGTCGTGCGCGTCGGCGGGGAGGGGTTCGATCGTGCCCCCGGCGCAGTCGGCGAGCAGGGCGTCGAGCGCGCGGTGCTGCTCGGGCCCGTACGGGAAGGTCTCGCGTACCTGCCGGATGATCGCGGGGTGCCGCTCGGTCAGCACGCTGTGCGGGAAGGTGCCGGGCTCGTCGGCGACGATGACGGGCGCGGTGGGGTGGTCGGACATGCGGCTCACCGTAACGCGCGCCGATGGTCGCGCGCCGCGGGTCACACCGGCGCGCTCTCGCGTTCCAGCCGTGCGGCCAGGCTGAGGTAGCGGGCGCGCCGGGTGACGGGGACCAGGCCCCGGATGAGGATCTGCCACATCTCGGCCGTACGGCGGGGCTGCCGGGCGACGGATTCACGGAAGTGGCCGACGACGCGGGTGCCGACGAAGAAGCAGACCAGGGAGTGCGCCACGACGTCGATGTCGACGTCCGGGTGGACGTCGGACTCCTTGACGGCGCCGAGGAGCCGGGTCGTGACGATGTCCAGCCACTCGGTGAAGGGGTGGCTCAGCGGGGGGCGCGGGCGGGTGCCGCCGGTGGCGAGCCGCAGTCCGGCCCTCAGGACGGGGTCCTCGGCCGACATCCTGGCTATGCAGAAGGTGAGGCGCATCAGCGCCTCCAGGGAGGTGTGTCCCCGCGTCCCGGTGTCCCGGGCCAGTCGGCGGCTGGTCGCGGACTGGAGTTCCAGGATGGCGTGGGCGAGGTCCTCCTTCGCGGCGAAGTGGAAGTAGAGGGCCCCCTTGGTGACCTGGGCGTGCTCGACGATGTCGCTGAGACTGGTCGATTCATAGCCCTGCCGGTCGAACAGCTCGGCGGCGGCCGTGATGATCGTCGCGCGGGTCTGCTCGGCGCGTACCTGCCTCGCCATCGCCTGAACTCCTCAGCCGGAAAGGAACGGTCCGTGCTGTTTACCTTCACTCCAGGTACACGATAACTCACACTGCGATGAATCCGATCACGCGGCCGCCCCACCGGACTTGAACACATCGGGCAAAGCGAACGCCCCCTCGGAAAGAAAACAGCGCGTTTGGTATCCGGGTGTGCCGGGTGAGGGGCACAAGGGAACGGCGGGGGGGGGGGGGGGGCGCCCGGCCCCCCCCCCCCCCCCCCCCCCCGGGGGGGGGGGGGCGGGCCCCCCCCCCCCGGGGGGGCCCCCCGGGGGGGGCGGCGGCGGGCCCCC
>NZ_JBIRYZ010000032.1:0-13723 GCF_044390325.1 Streptomyces sp. NPDC018964 | reverse complement strand
CCACCGCCCCCCCCCCCACCAACAACCCCGCCGGTTGGGGGCGCGGGGGCGGGGGGGTGGGCCCCACGCGGGCCGCGCGGGCCGGCGGGGCGCCCGCGCCCCCCCCCCGCCCCCCCTTCTCCGGGTGTGGGTCAGAAGGTCAGCCGCCAGCCGTTGAGCCGGCCGGTGTCGTAGGAGGCCGTGTCCCGGACCCGCAGCTTCCAGGTGCCGTCGGCGGTCTCGGCGGAGGCGTCCACGGTGTAGGTGGTGTTGACGTCGTCCGCGGAGTCCGAACCGCTCGCGGACTTCAGGCGGTACGCCGAACCGTCCGGTGCCACCAGGTCGATCACCAGGTCACCGCGGTAGGTGTGGGTGATGTCCACGCCGACCTGGAGGGTCGAGGGCGCGTGACCGCCGCGGCCGCTGACGCCGATCGGCGACTCGACCGCCGAGCCGTTGTCCGGGACGGGCATCGCGGTGGTGCTGGAGTACGTGGAGCCCGTGGACGTACCGCCCTTGACCGCCTGGACCGTCCTGGCGGCGTCCGCCAGGCCCGCGCCGCAGCCGCCGGAGCAGGTGCCGGGCAGCGCACGGGCGTTGGACTTGACCGCCGATTCGATCTGGGCCGGGGTGAGGGCGGGGTTCGCCGACTTCATCAGCGCGGCGAGGCCCGCGATGTGCGGGGTGGCCATGCTGGTGCCCTGGTAGTAGGCGTAGTTCTCGGTGGAGGGGGTGCGGGTGCCGGAGTTCAGCGTGGACAGGATGCCGTTGGCCGCGGTCGCGGTCTCGCCGCCGGGCGCGGCGATGTCCACGATCGTGCCGTAGTTGGAGTAGGAGGCGCGGTTGCCGGAGCGGTCGGTGGCGGCGACGGTGATGACGTTCCCGCAGTTCGCCGGGGAGGAGTTGGCGGCGTTCCGGTTCTCGTTGCCGGCCGCGACGACCACCGTGGTGCCCCGGCTGACGGCGCCGTCGATGGCGCTCTGGGTGGCGGTGGAGCAGGCGCCGCCCCCGCCGAGGCTCATGTTGATGACCTTGGCGACGTCGGCGTTGGCGGGCACGCCGGAGACGGTGCCGCCGGACGCCCAGGTGATGGCGTCGATGATGTCGGAGTCGTAGCCGCCGCACTTGCCGAGAACCCGCACCGGGGAGATCTTCGCGCCGTACGCGACGCCGGCGACGCCCTTGCCGTTGTTCGTGGCCGCGGCGATGGTGCCGGCCACGTGGGTGCCGTGCCAGGAGGAGGAGCCGCCGGTGGCCTGGCCGCACTCGCCGGCGGCGTACCAGTCGCCCGGGTCGGCCGGGTTGCCGTCGCGGCCGTCGCCGTCGGCGGAGACGGCGGTGTCGGAGATGAAGTCGTAGCCGCCGACGATGTTCGCGGCGAGGTCGGAGTGGGCGACGTACCCGGTGTCGATGACGGCGACGGTGACACCGCTGCCGGTGGCGAGGTCCCAGGCGCCCGGCACCCGCATGCCGGCGGTGGTCTCGAACAGGTCCCACTGCCTGGGGTACTCGGTGTCGTTCGGGGTGGCCAGCGGCTTGTTGAGGCGGTCCGGTACGACGTAGGCGACCTGCGGGTCGGCCCGGTACTCGGCGACGACGTCGGCGACGTCCGCCGTGGTGGGCCCGGTGCCCAGGTCGACGAGGGCGGCGCCGGTGCCGAGGCGGCGCCGGAAGTCGACGTCCTCGCCGGCCTTCTCGCCCTTGGTGGCGGCGTCCGCGGCGGCGGCCTTGTCCGACTTCGCCTCGGCGGCACCGGACTTGTAGCCGACGATGAGCCGCTCGGCCGGGATGCCCGCGGCGGCCTCGGTGCGGGCGGCGGGCGCCGCGGAGGGGGCGTCCTGGGCGACGGCGGCCTGGGCGGAGGCGGCCGTCAGCAGGGCGGCGGAGAGCGCGGCGGCGGATATCAGCTTCCGTCTCGGGAAGGAGCCGCGGGGAGAGCTCGATGAGGTGCGCAAGGGGGGGGTGCCTTTCGTGCCGGGACTCCGGGCAGCGCGGAGTGTGGGGAGGGGGGAATCGATTCGCTTCGTCCTCGAAGCGGCGTGGGGTGAATCGACGTGCGGCAGATCGGCCGGCCGGGCTCGAGCAGCGGCCCGCCCGGGGTTACCGGCGGGTCGACTGCGGTCGAACGATAGGCAGCGCGCGGGCTTCCCGGATACGGGGGAAACCCTCGATCCGTCCGGGGAACCACCCTCGCCGCAAGGCGGTCGACCAGGAACGGACCGCTGTGCCCGCATCGCCGCGAAGGTGGACGCGCCGGGTGTCCGACCCGTACCGCACGGAAGGGGTTCCCCGCGTTCCCCACCCTCCCCGGGAGGCGGCCCGAACGCCCCGGACGGCCGCGCACCGGCACGTTCCGCACGCGTCCGACGGAGCCCGGCCGCACCCCGTGCCCACGCGCACCACCGCGGCCACCGCCGTCCCGGTGCTCACCGGTGGTACCGCGCCGGCGCTGAACGGCGAGGGTGCGAAGGGGAATCGGGGCGGTTCCGTACCGTCCATTCGGTTCGTCGGTGCGAAACGGCGGCACCGCACTCACGGTTCATCACAATGCGGCAGCATCGCCTCACTTCACGTGGCTGTTCACTTGACGACCAGTGGTTCCACAGGGTTGGCTCCGGCCCAGCGATAGTCACCCGTTCGGAGCACACCCCCCGTGGTTCCGTCGGTGCTCTCCCCCTGCTCTTGCTCGGCCGTACAGCGAGGTCCGCACTCCTCATGAACACTCGTCCCCCGTCCCACCGCCTCCCGGGACACCGCCTGGCGGTGCTGGCAGCCGCGGTCGGTCTGCTCGCGACCGGATGTTCCGCCTTCGGTTCGGCCGACGACTCCTCGGACTCCGACGGCACGGGCACCTCCGGAGCCGGAGGGATCAAGGTCGCGATGGTCACCCACGGCGGCGAGGGCGACGCGTTCTGGGACCGGGTGAAGAGGGGCGCCGAGGCGGCGGCCGCCAAGGACGGCATCGAGCTGACGTACATGAGCGACCCGGACCCGGCGGGGCAGGCCGAGCTGGTCCGCGAGGCGGTCCGCGACGGCGTCGACGGCATCGCGCTGACGCTGGCCAAGCCGGCGGCCATGAAGGGCCCGGTCAACGAGGCACGGGCCGCGGACATCCCCGTGGTCGGGCTCAACTCCGGCATCGACTCCTGGAAGTCGGGGGGACTGCTGGAGTTCTTCGGCCAGGACGAGAGCGTGGCGGGCCGGGCCGTCGGCGACAAGCTGGACGAGCTGAAGGCCGAGCACGCCCTGTGCGTCGTCCACGAGCGTGGCAACGTTGCCCTGGAGGCCCGCTGCGCCGGTGTGAAGAAGACGTTCGGCGGGATCACCGAGAACCTCTACGTGGACGGCACCGACATGCGCGCCGTCTCCGGCATCATCGCCGCCCGGCTGCGGCAGGACCCGACCATCGACGAGGTCGTCACCAACGGGGCGGACTTCGCGCTCACCGCGGTCGAGGCCGCCGCGGAGGCGGAGAGCGAGGCCCGCGTCGCCACCTTCGACCTCAACGACGACCTGGTGGAAGCCGTGCGCGGCGGCAACGTCCAGTTCGCCGTCGACCAGCAGCCCTATCTGCAGGGCTACCTCGCCGTCGACGCGCTGTGGCTGTACCGGACCAACGGCAACATCAGCGGCGGCGGGGTCGCGCCCGTGCTCACCGGACCGGCGTTCGTCACGAAGGCCAACGCGGCCTCCGTCGCCGAGTTCGCCGCCGACGGAACCCGCTGACGGGCCCGCCCATGCGTCCTCCCTCCACCACCCGAACGCTCTAGGACCACGATGTCTCCACGGACAGGTGCCCGGCGCCGTCTCGGCTCCATACGTCTCTCGCTGTTCCTCCTCGCCCTGGTGCCCAGCGTCACCCTCGCCGGCATGTGGGGCCTGACGACGATCCAGATGTTCTCCGAGGGCCTGCAACTGCGTTCCCAGACGGAGCTGAGCCGGTCGACCGGCGCGATGGGCACGCACGCCACGCTCGCGCTGCAGCAGGAGCGCAGGCTGACCGCCGCGTGGCTGGCCGAACCGGACACCCCCCGGACCGCCCTCGAGGCACAGCGCGAGAAGACCGACGAGGCGGTGGCGAAGCTGGTCGGCCAGGCGGACGCGATCGCCGAGGCACCGGCGCGCATCTCGGACCGGCTGTACGGGGTGCTCGGCTCGGTGGGCAGCCTGGAGTACTACCGGGACCAGGTGGACAACCCCGACGACATCACCGCCGAGCAGGCGCTCGAGCAGTACACCTCGATCATCGACGACCAGATCCACGCCTTCCAGGAACTCTCCCAGGTGGACGACGGGGACCTGACCTCGCAGGCCGAGCCGCTGATCGCCCTGGAGCACACGGCGGAGCTGATCTCCGAGGAGGACGCGCGACTCACCCTCGCCTGGCCCTCCCGGCGCCTGGACACGCAGGGCTGGAGCGAGTTCGCGGAGCTGGTCCACACCCGTCGCTGGCTGGTCAGCGACCAGATCATTCCCTCCCTGCGCGGCGAGACCAAGACCCAGACCGAGCGGATCCTGCGGAGCCCCGAGTGGCGCGCCCTGGAGGCGGTCGAGGACCAGGTGCTCGCGACCCCGCCCACGGGCGAGAGGCGCAGCGTCGAACTGCCGGACCTGCGGGAGCGCTGGGACGAGGCCATGGACCGGGTCTCCCCGCAGTACGCCACCATGATCCGGCAGCAGACCGACGCGCTGCTCACCCGCAGCGCCGACGAGGCCCGCAACCTGCTGCTGACGGCCGGCTCCCTGAGCGCCGGCGGACTGCTCGCGCTGCTGCTGTGCGTCGGCCTGTCCTGGCGCATCACCCGCTCGCTGTCCCGCCGGCTGCGCGGACTGCGGGTGGCCACCCTCGGTCTGGCCGAGGAGCGGCTGCCCGACGTGGTGGCCCGGCTGGAGCGGGGCGAGAAGGTCGACCCGGAGTCGGCGACCACCCCGCTGGACTACGGCCACGACGAACTGGGCCAGGTGGCGCAGGCGTTCAACACCGCGCAGCGCACCGCCGTGCACACCGCGGTCGAACTCGCCGACACTCGGCGCGGTTTCCAGAAGGTCATCCTCGGCATCGCGCGGCAGAGCCAGAACCTGGTCAACCTCCAGCTCAGCAAGCTCGACGCGCTGGAGCGCCGGCACACCGACCCCGAGGTCCTCAAGGGCCTGTACGAACTGGACTCCACCGCCAGTCAGTTGCGGCGCTACGAGGAGAACCTGGTCATCGTCAGCGGTGAGCGTCCCGGCCGCACCTGGAGCGAGCCGGTCGCGCTGATCGACATCGTGCGCAGCGCCGTCGGCGAGGTCGCCGAGTACCAGCGGGTGGAGGTGCACACCGACGAGGAGGTGTCGCTCGCCCCGCCCGCGGTGGCCGACGTCATCCACCTGCTGGCCGAGCTGATCGACAACGCGACGGTGTACTCGCCGGCGCCGAGCCCCGTCGGGGTGCGGGCGGCGATGGTGGCCAAGGGCCTCGCCCTCGAGATCGAGGACCGGGGCCTCGGCATGTCGGACGACGACTACGCCTCCTTGAACGCCCAGTTGGCCAAGGCGCCGCAGTTCGACGTGGTGGCGCTCGCCGACGACCTCCGGCTCGGCATGTTCGTGATCTCCCAGCTCGCGCACCGGCACGGCATCTCCGTGACCCTGCGCCCCTCGCCGTACGGCGGGACGACGGCGATCGTGCTGATCCCGCACGAGATCGTGGTGCGGGACGTGCCGTCCGACGGCGGACGGCGGGAGACGCGCGCCGAGGCCGCGGCGGACCGGGCCGCCGGCCGGCGCGAGGAGACCGCGGCCGCCGGCGCGGCACAGGCCGCGGCGCCCCGGCCCGCGACCGCCGTCCGTACCGCCCCCGCGCCGGCCGTCCCGGCCGCGTCGGTGCCCGCACCCCGCCGGGACGGGCTCACCCCGCTCCCCCGCCGGGTGCCGCAGACCAGTCTGGCCGCCGAACTCCGCGAGGAGTCCGTCCCGGACGCCGAGGACGACGCCGGCGACTTCACCGCGGAACACGCCGCCTCCTCCCTCGCCGGCTTCCAGCGCGGCACGTCCCAGGCACGGGACGACGACACCGACGACACCGATGAGGCCGGGCCGCCGGACGACGCGGACGGGACGGCCGCACCGGTGCACGTTCCCGCCGAGCTCCCGACTTCGCCCGCCGACCGCTGACCGCCGACCGTTTACAAAGGAACATCGTCATGACACGCCCCGTACCCGCCACCCACGCCCAGCTGGACCAGCTGCTGACCGGACTCGTCGAACGGGTCGCCGACGTGAACCAGGCCGTGGTGCTCTCCGAGGACGGCCTGGTGGTGAGCAAGTCCACCGGCTTCCTGCGGGACGACGCGGAACGCCTGGCGGCGACCGCCTCCGGTCTGATGAGCCTCAGCAAGGGCGTCAGCATGGACTTCCGCGGCGGCCCGGTGCGCCAGGCCCTCATCGAGATGGCGCACAGCTACCTGATCCTCACCTCGGCCGGTCCCGGCGCCCACCTGGTGGTGCTGACCGGTCCGGGCGCGGACGTCGGCGTGGTGGCGTACCAGATGAACATGCTGGTGAAGAAGATCGGTGAGCATCTCAGCGCGGCCCCGCGGGACATCGCGGGGCCGGCCGTCGACCCCGGCGTGTGAGGTGGGCGGAAGCGACTCGGCGGGCCGGCTCGTACGGCCGTTCACCCTGACCGGTGGCCGGACCCGACCCAGCCGCGCCGACTTCACGCTCATCACGACGGTGACGGCGGTGGATCCGCAGCCCGAGGGGGCGGCCCGGCCGCAGCCCGAGCACTCCCGGATCCTGCGGCTGTGCGCCGAGCCGGTGGCGGTCGCCGAGCTCGCCGCGCGTCTCGACCTCCCCATGAGCGTGGTCGTCATCATGCTGTGCGACCTGCTGGAGGCGGGCCGGATCACCGTCCGCCCGCCGCACCCCGTCGACCGCACCACCGTGGACCTGGATCTGCTGCAGAAAGTGAGGGAGGGCCTTGGCCGGCTCTGACACCACCGCGCGGGCGTCCGCCGGGCGTCCGGCACCCGACACGGTCAAGATCCTGATCGCCGGTGGCTTCGGCGTGGGCAAGACGACCATGGTCGGCTCGGTCAGCGAGATCGCCCCGCTGCGCACCGAGGAGCCGCTGACCATGGCGGGCCTGGACGTCGACGACCTGAACGGCGTCGAGGAGAAACGTGCCACCACGGTCGCCCTGGACTTCGGCCGGATCTCCGTCTCGGACGACCTCGTGCTGTACCTCTTCGGCACGCCGGGGCAGCAGCGGTTCTGGTTCATGTGGAACGACCTGGCCGTCGGCGCCCTGGGCGCGGTGGTCCTGGTGGACGTGCGCAGGCCCATGACCAGTTTCGCCGCGATCGACTTCTTCGAGAACCGGGGCATCCCGTTCGTGATCGCCGTCAACGGCTTCCACGGGGAGCACCCGTACCCGGTGGAGGACATCCGGGAGGCGCTGACGCTGCCGGACGGCGTGCCGGTGCTGCTGTGCGACGCGCGGGAGCGGGAGTCGTGCCGGGACGTGCTGGTCGCGCTGATCGACCGGCTGATCGCGGAGGCGGCCCCGGCGGGGTGAACGGTCCGCGGGGTGCGGCCGGCCGGCCGCACCCCGGGCGGGATCAGTCCAGGCCGGCCGAGTTCAGCCAGGCCTTCGCCACGTCCAGCGGGTCCTTCTTCTCCAGCTGCACCTGGGCGTCGAGGTCGAGGAGGGTCTCGGTGTCCAGCTTCGCGGAGACGGCGTTCAGCGCCTCCACGCCCTCCTTCGGCAGCCCTTCCTTGCTGACCAGCGGGGTGACGTTGGCGAAGCCGAAGAGGTTCTCCGGGTCCTTCAGGACGACGAACTTCTCCTTGACGATGGTCGGGTCCGTGGTGAAGACGTCCGCGGCCTGGACCTCGTTCTCGGTGAGGGCCGCCTGGGTGAGCGGGCCGCCCGCGTCGAGCGCCTTGAACGACTTGAACTTCAGTCCGTAGACGGTCTCCAGGCCCTTCAGCCCCTGCTGCCGGGTCTGGAACTCGGGCGAGCCGCCGATCACCAGCTCCGGCGCGGCGTCCTTGAGGTCGGCGAGGGTCGACTCGGCGGTGAGGCCGTACTTCTTCGCCGTCTCGGCGTTGACGCTGACCGAGTCCTTGTCCTCGGCGGGCGAGGACTCCAGCAGCGTCAGGGACTTGTCCAGCTTGGCCTTGACGGCCTCGTTCACCGCCTCCGCCGACTCCTGCCCGGCCTTCGGGTCGAGGTAGGCGAGGAGGGAGCCGTTGTACTCCGGCAGGACGGTGACGGAGCCGTTCTTCAGCAGGCCGTACGTCGTCTCCCGGCTGCCGATGTTGTGCTTGTAGTCGACCTTGAGGCCCTTGGCGCGGAGCGCCTCGCCGTAGATGTCGGCGAGCAGGGTGGACTCGGCGAAGTTGTTCGAGCCGACGACGACGGTGCCGGCCTCGGCCTTCTCGCCCTCGAGGGGGTTGTCGGAGGAGCCGTCGGAGGAGGAACAGCCCGCGAGCAGCGCCGCCGCGACGGTGAGCGCGACGGCCGCCGCGCCGGTGTGCCTCGTCCTGGACCTGCTGCTCTTCGCGGTGAAAGTCATTCGCCGATCCAATCCAGCCACGCACGGTGAGTCAAGGACGTCCGGGTCACGTTTGTCGTACATCTGATCGAACATCAGCGCCTGCGCACCCCGGGGGAGACGGCCAGTCGTCCCGCCGCCCAGAACACCGCGAGGGTGAGCAGCGCCAGGACGGCCACCAGAGTGGCGCCGCCGACCACCTTCTCGTAGTCGCGCTGGTAGAGCCCGTCGATGATGTACCGGCCGAGTCCGCCGAGGCTGACGTACGCGGCGATGGTGGCCGTCGACACGATCTGGATGGCGGCGGAGCGCAGTCCGCTGAGGATCAGCGGGAGCGCCACCGGCACCTCGACCTGGAAGAGGATCCGCGACTCGTGCATGCCCATGCCCCTGGCGGCGTCCACGGGGGCGGGGTCGACGGAGCGGACCGCCTCGTAGGTGGTCACCAGGATCGGCGGCACGGCCAGCACGACCAGCGGGATCATCACAGGCAGCAGGCCGAAGCCGATCAGCAGCACGGCGAGGACCAGCAGGCCGAAACTGGGCAGCGCGCGGGCGGCGTTGGCGACGAAGGCGAGCGCGTTGCCGCCGCGTCCGGTGTGGCCGGTCAGCAGGCCGACGGGCAGCCCGATCACGGCGGCGACGGCGAGGGCCAGCAGGGAGTACTGGAGGTGTTCCCAGAAGCGCTGCGGGATGCCGTCGTAGCCGTGCCAGTGGGCGCTGTCGCTGAAGAAGGCGTTGACGAAGTCGAGGACGTTCACCGGACCGCCCCCTCCGGGGTGATCTCCGCCCGCCGTGCGACGGGTTTCGTACGGGTTCCGCCGCGCGGCATCCACGGGGTCAGCAGCACCCGCAGCGCGACCAGCAGGGCGTCGCAGAGGATCGCCAGGGCGGCCATCGTGACCACGGCGTTCACCGCGAGTTCGGGCCGGTCGTACTTCTGCGCGGCGGCGAGCAGGTTGCCGAGGGCGCCCTGGTTGCCGATCAGGGCGCCGATGCTGACCAGGGAGATGCTGGAGGCGGTGGCGACCCGGAGTCCGGCGATGACGGCGGGCGCGGCGATGGGCAACTGCACCTGGAGGTAGCGGCGTACGGAGCCGAGGCCCATGGCGGTGGCCGCGGCGAGGGTCTCGTCCGGCACCGAGCGCACGCCGTCGACGATGGCCGGGACCAGGACGACCAGGCTGTACAGGGCCAGCGGGATCATCACGGTGAGTTCGGTCTGGCCGGTGTAGTCGATGAGGACGACGAAGAACGCCAGGGAGGGGATGGCGTACAGCACGGTCGTCAGGCCGAGCACGGGCGGGTAGAGCCAGCGGAAGCGCCCGCACAGCTGCGCGACCGGCAGCGCGAGGAGCAGTCCGGCGGCCACCGGGATCAGGGCCTCCCGGACGTGCAGGCCGATCAGCCCGGCCCAGCTGTGCTGGAGGTCGCTGGGGATGTCGAAGAAGCCGTTCACTTGGCGACCCCGGCTTTGTCCGTGTCCGGCCGGCTCTCGCCGTGGGCGGCGCGGACGGCCTCGCCGATGGTCTGCTGGGAGACGACGCCGGTCACCCGGCCGCCGCCGTCCACGGCGACCGCCCAGCCGACGGGCGAGAGCACGGCGCAGTCGAGCGCGACCCGCAGGGAGTCGACGCCGGGTACGAACGGCCGTCCGTACGGCAGCAGTCGGTCGGTGCGGATGTCACCGGCGGTCAGCTCGTCGCGCTCCGCCCAACCGAGCGGGCGGCCGTCGGCGTCGGTGACGAGGAGGTGGGGTGCCTTGGTGGCGGCGATCCGGCCGGCTCCGGCGTCGGCCGGGATCACGGCGTCGGTGGTCAGCTCCAGTGCGGCGGAGGAGAAGAAGGACAGCCGCCGGATGCCGCGGTCGGCGCCGAGGAAGTCCTCGACGAATCCGTCCGCGGGGTTCGACAGCAGCTCGGCGGGCGGCGCGTACTGGGCGAGCCGGCCGCCCTCGCGCAGTACGGCGACCATGGTGCCGAGGGTGATCGCCTCGTCGATGTCGTGGGTGACGAAGACGATGGTCTTGCCCAGCTCGTCCTGGATGCGCAGGAGTTCGTCCTGCAGTCCCTTGCGCACCACGGGGTCGACGGCGGAGAACGGCTCGTCCATCAGCAGCACCGGCGGGTCCGCGGCGAGCGCCCGCGCCACGCCGACGCGCTGCTGCTGCCCGCCGGAGAGCTGGTAGGGGTACCGCTTGGCCAGCGAGGGGTCGAGGCCCACCCGCTCCATCAGCTCCGCCGCCCGCTCCCGGGCCCGCTGTTTGCCCCAGCCGAGCAGGCGGGGCACGGTGGCGATGTTGTCGACGATCGTGCGGTGCTGGAAGAGCCCGGCGTTCTGGATGACGTACCCCATGGACCGGCGCAGGGTGGTGACCGGCTGCCGCCGGGTGTCCTCGCCGTCCAGCAGGATCGTTCCCTCGGTGGGTTCGACCATCCGGTTGATCATGCGGAGGGTGGTCGTCTTGCCGCACCCGGAGGGTCCGACGAGGACGGTGATCGAGCGGTCGGGGATGTCCAGCGACAGCCGGTCCACCGCCACCGTTCCGTCCGGGTACCGCTTCGTGACTGAATCGATCCGTATCAAGACGCGGAATACCCTTCCGGTGGGCGGACACTTCTGGCCTAGGTTTCACGGTCTGACGCCGGTCGAGTCTAGACGGCACCCCTGACGAGCGCCTTGAACGCCCGACGCCCGTGTCGCCGGGGGACGGGCGGCACGGGCGGCACGGGCGTCGGGGAGCGCTCGGGAAGCGCTCGGGAAGCGGCTGGGATCAGCGCCTGATCTCCTTGATCTTCAGCATGCGCGTGATGACCTTGTCGAGCTCCTCGTCCTCGAAGACCTTCTTCCAGTCGTCACGGACGATGGACTCCCGGCCGTAGTCCATGGCGATCAGACCCGGCAGCTATAGTTCTTGATCGTGTTGGCCGTGTCAGTGCCCGCCCCGGCCGGTGGCGTAGGCGAGGAAGACGCCGACCTGGGAGTTCTATATAAATCCCGCGGTGCCGGTGTACTCGCGCTGGACGTCCGCCGAGGCGCGGCTTCTTCACGAAGCCGGTCTCGTCCACGATCAGCACCGCGCCCTGGGCGTCGAGGTGTCCGATGGCGTATAGGCCCGGATGTCGTCACGGACGGCGTCGGCGTCCCAGCGGGCGTAGCGCAGCAGCCGCTGCATCGGGCCCGGTCGGCTGCCAGCAGCTCTTCCGCTCGGCAGGTGACAGCAGCCCGAGCAGATAGACATGGGCCGTCCTCCGCGGTTCAACTCGACTGAACCGGCCCGCGATCCGAGCCATGGCCTGCTCAAACATCTCCCGCCAGCAGGCGCTGTCCATGCTGTGACCTGCAGTCACCGCATGATCGTCACGAGTCCATACAACCCTTGATAATCACGCGGTGGCCGTTCCAGTTTTCCCGCGGCTCCGACCCAAGAGCGCGAAGTCACACTGGAGCATCAGACGACGAGTCAACAGCGAAAACGGATACTATGAGTTCTTCCAGAAGGCCCGCTCTTCCAGATCCCCAAATCGGACTTCACCTGACGATAGGTCGACCAGAATTGGCCAGCAGTCCAGCAAGCGATGTTCAGGATCCCCGCTAACCAGATACTCAGCGGAATTGTACGGAGCGATCAAAATCCCCTCCTTCACGCGTACCATATTCCAGTCGATCGCCAACTCAGGTTCAGCTGGCCGTCGACTTTCTTGCAGAAATCCCTCCGCGATCACGCGGCCATCTTCTTCGGAAATCATCAGTTAGTCCTTATCCACTGATAGCTGTCCCATGTGGGAGCGTGACTTGCATTCCCGGACTGTCCGTCCAAAAATGTCACCCTACCGTCGATGTTGACCACATTAAACACGTGACCACCATCAGGGTCCGCACCCCACACGATACCTCGGGCGCCAGATCCGGCCTTCTGCATGTCGCTCACAATGTTCGAGAAGCTTCTGTTTCGAAACTTTTTTCCGTAGAACTTTTCTATCACCGTATGAGATCCACGTTCGAGCGTGGGGATGGCATTTGAACGAGCTCCACTGGCCATCATTTGATCAAGCGAAATCACACACGCTCGGCAATTCGTCCTGCCTCCGCCTGGGTTAATAAGCACCTTAAGGCCAGTTTCGGGAGTGAAGTACTTGCCACCTAGCGTAGTGGAGCGGGCCGCGCTGTAACCGCCCACACCAACTGCAGCGGCCGCACCACCAGCTGTGAGGCTTCCGCCTGAGGCACCGCCGGTAGCTATTTCCGCGATCTCCGCGGCGCAAACCGGGGCCGTGGCCAGGCATCCCTCACCCACAGCAACAGCAACCGGGGCTGCAACCACGACGACCGCCACGGCCGCGATCGCGCCCACCACTACTTTCTGCCAAGTCGCGAGCTTTCCCCGGTCGATGTTGTCGCTCACGGTCGGGTCATAGTTCGGGTTGGTTCCCATGGCCCAGCCATGGAAGACTTGTTCCTTTTTTTCAGGTTTCGGGTCGGGGCCCTTCTTGAACACGACCTTTGCCGTGCTCACGCCCCCGTCCGTGCGGACGGTGACGGTCATAGTGCCGCTTCCGGTACCGCCGCCTGCCTTCTGGTACTGGAAGGTCTGGGTATATTTCTGCGTGGAGTGGTAGACCCAGCCCCCGTCCCGGCCCGGTGTCAGGTAGTCCCGATAGGTGCCGCCATTGCCGTCGCTGCAGCTGCGTACCTCGCAGTTTCCGATGGGGCGAAGGCCGGTGGGGTCGGACTTGGTGACGGGGGTGTTGTTGGCGTAGGCGTAACCATTGAGGGATTCGTGGTCGTCGGGGGCCAAGACAGGGTCGACGGAGAGGAAGCGTCCGAGCGTGGGGTCGTACTCGCGGGCGCCAATGTGGGTGAGGCCGGTGTCGGTGTCGGCGGGTTTGCCGAGGAAGCCCTTGTCGTCTGGCCAGGATGATGGTGTGGGGCCCCGGTTCTCGCCGAAGGGCTTGGTGTAGCGGTGGGTGACGGCCTGAGTGGTGGCGTCGACCGTCATCGAGGCGGTGCCGTGGTGGTCGTCGACCATCCAGGACAGGCCGGTCTCGGTGCGGACAGCGGTGGCATCGCCGGCTGGGTAGTAGCGCTGGGCGGTGAACTTTTTAGTACTCCAGCTGTAGATCGTGATCTTCATGTCTGGGATGCGGTTTGTCGTCGGTAATGGCTGGCTCGTGATCGTGCCTGGTGGCGGCGGCGCCAGG
>NZ_JBIRYZ010000031.1:0-93336 GCF_044390325.1 Streptomyces sp. NPDC018964 | reverse complement strand
GAGACCTTCGGCACCGCCACGATCGACACCGAGAAGATCGAGAAGGCCATCGACGAGGTCTTCGACCTCCGCCCGGCCGCGATCATCCGCGACCTGGACCTGCTGCGCCCGATCTACGCCCAGACCGCCGCCTACGGCCACTTCGGCCGTGAGCTGCCCGACTTCACCTGGGAGCGCACCGACCGCGTGGACGCCCTGCGCAAGGCGGCGGGGCTGTAGGTCCCACCCCCGCGTCTCCCCGAGGCCCGGCGACCCCTCCCGAGGGGCCGCCGGGCCTCGGCGCGTACGGAGCCGCTCCGCCGTACATGCCCGCGCACTCCGCGGGAGCGAGCCCTACGCTGGGAGTGCGGCGACGCCACGGCCCGGTGCGAAGGGCACGGATACTTCCGGGTGACAGCCCTCGCAGGTTCGAATCCTGCTGCCGGTCCCGGACCGGTATGGCCGAGCGGCCCAAGGCAGAAGCGCCCTCGGGCGTTCGTGATCCGTACCCGGCTCGACCTCGGGCCGGCGTCGCTGTCAGTGGCGTTTGGTAAGAATGCAGGCGTGAGCAGCGAGAACGGACAGCCGGAGGGTGGCGCGGAGGGCGCGCCGCCCGAACAGCTCGCGCTCATCCGGGAGAGCATGCGCAAGGCCAAGGCGCCCCGGGCCAAACCCCGCACCTGGCGCGGTGCCGCGCTCGCCAAGGAGCTGCCCGTCGCCCGGGTCCTCGTCGACAAGGGCGTGCTCCACCTCGACCGCTACTTCGACTACGCCGTGCCCGAGGAACTGGACGCCGACGCGCAGCCGGGGGTGCGGGT
Source organism: Streptomyces sp. NPDC018964 (assembly GCF_044390325.1). Taxonomy (NCBI): domain Bacteria; kingdom Bacillati; phylum Actinomycetota; class Actinomycetes; order Kitasatosporales; family Streptomycetaceae; genus Streptomyces; species Streptomyces sp. NPDC018964. The sequence goes on along the minus strand of NZ_JBIRYZ010000031.1, from coordinate 92,539 downwards.
GCGGGTGCGGTTCGGGGCCGGACGGCACCGGGTGCGCGAGGGGCGGCGCGAGGGCGGCGGACTGATCGACGGGTTCCTCGTCGAGCGCCTCGCCGAGTCCGACTACTCGGGACCCCTGGCGGCACTGGCGCAGGTGGTCTCGCCCGAACCGGTGCTCGGCGAGGAGCTGCTGGGCCTCGCCCGTGCGGTCGCCGACCGGTACGCGGGCAGCCTCGCCGACGTCCTCCAGCTCGCCGTGCCGCCGCGCAACGCCCGCGCGGAGCGACAGCCCTCGCCCGACCCGCTGCCGCCGCCCCCGGCGCCCGCCCCCGGCTCCTGGGAGCGGTACGAGCAGGGGCCGGCCTTCCTGGAGTCGCTGGCCTCGGGAGGCGCCCCACGGGCCGTGTGGAACGCGCTGCCGGGACCGCGGTGGAGCGAGGAACTGGCCCGCGCCGTCGCCGCGACCCTGGCCTCCGGGCGGGGCGCGCTGGTCGTCCTGCCGGACGGGAGGGCCGTGGCCCGCGTCGACGCGGCGCTCACCGAACTGCTGGGGGAGGGACGGCACGCGGTCCTCACCGCCGACGCCGGGCCGGAGAAGCGGTACGAGCGGTGGCTCGCCGTGCGGCGGGGCTCCGTACGGGCCGTCGTCGGGACGCGGGCGGCGATGTTCGCGCCGGTGCGGGACCTCGGACTCGTCGCCGTCTGGGACGACGGCGACGACAGCCACAGCGAGCCGCACGCCCCGCAGCCGCACGCCCGTGAGGTGCTGCTGCTGCGGGCGGCGCAGGACAGGTGCGGCTTCCTGCTGGGCAGCCGGCACTGCACCGTGGAGGCCGCCCAGCTGGTGGAGACCGGCTGGGCCCGGCCGCTGGTCGCCGGGCGGGAGCGGGTGCGGGCCGCCGCGCCGCTGGTGCGGACCGTGGGGGACGGGGACCTCGCGCGTGACGAGGCCGCCCGCGCGGCGCGGTTGCCGAGCCTCGCCTGGCAGGCCGCCAGGGAAGGGCTGCGGCACGGGCCGGTGCTCGTGCAGGTGCCCCGCCGTGGATACGTGCCGCGGATGGCGTGCGCCGGCTGCCGGGCCCCCGCGCGGTGCCGGCACTGCTCCGGGCCGCTGCAGGCACAGGGGGCCGACGAGCTGCGGTGCGAGTGGTGCGGGCGCGAGGAGAGCAGCTGGCACTGCCCCGAGTGCGGCGGGTTCCGGCTGCGGGCCCAGGTGGTCGGGGCCCGGCGGACCGCCGAGGAGCTGGGCCGCGCCTTCCCCGCGGTCCCGGTGCGCACCTCCGGGCGCGAGCACGTGCTGGACACGGTGCCGGGGACACCCGCGCTGGTGGTGAGCACCCCCGGCGCGGAGCCGGTGGCCGAGGGCGGATACGCGGCGGCGCTGCTGCTGGACGGGTGGGCCATGCTGGGCCGGCCCGACCTGCGGGCCGGGGAGGACGCGTTGCGCCGCTGGATCGGCGCGGCGGCGCTGGTCCGGCCGCAGTCGGCGGGCGGCACGGTGGTCGTGGTCGCCGAGCCGACCCTGCGGCCCGTGCAGGCGCTGGTCCGGTGGGACCCGGTCGGGCACGCGGTACGGGAACTGGCCGAGCGGGGTGAACTGGGGTTCCCGCCGGTGTCCCGGATGGCGGCGGTGTCGGGGCCGGGTGAGGCGGTGGCCGAGTTCCTCCGCGCGGTGGAGCTGCCCGCGCGGGCGGAGGTCCTGGGCCCGGTACCCCTGCCGGTCACCCCGGCGGGCCGCCCGCGCCGGCCGGGCGCGCCGCCCCCCGGAGAGCACTGGGACAGGGCGCTGGTCCGGGTGCCTCCCGGCAACGGTGCCGCGCTGGCCGCCGCACTGAAGTCCGCCCAGGCGGCACGCACGGCCCGGGGCGGGACCACCCCCGTATGGGTCCGCGTCGACCCTCCGGACATCGGCTGAACCCGCCGGGACGCGCCACGCCCTCCCGGGGCGTCCGGGAGGGCGTGGCAGGGGTGTGGTGAGGGCGTGACGGGCGAGGGCTCAGCCGTTGCGGGGGGAGGGCAGGGCCGTCGGGCGCGGGTCGTCGAGGAGGGACGGACTGCCCGCCGTGGGCTGGGTCGGCATGGAGTGGGCCGCGGGGACCGTCGGCACCGTGGTGACGCCGGCGACCGCGTTCACCGTGCGGGCGCCCGACGCCTCCGTGGTGGCCGTGGCGGCCTGGGCGGCGGCGCGGCGGGCGCCGTAGCGGCGGTGGACCGCCTGCTTGGTGACTCCGAGCGCCGAGCCCACGGCGTCCCACGAGAAGCCCAGGGAACGGTCGAAGTCCACGGCAGCCGTGACCAGGGTCTCGACACTGTCCCGCAGTTCCTGGGCGAGACGGACCGTGGGGGCGGGAGCGCGTCCGTAGACGACGAAGCCCGTGGAAGGGCCGGAGCGGCGCGGGCGGTAGACGTTGCCCAGCTGGGCGGTGAGCGTGCGCAGCGCGTCCACCTGCCGGCGGACCCGCTCGATGTCCCGCACCAGCAAGTGCAGGCTGGCCCGAGCCTGGGCGTCGTGGGTTGCGTGGTCGGCCATGAACAAGCCTCTCGAACCGGCGTGAAAGGAATCGGGCCCGTGTCGGGGCCCTTGGTCAACTCTTTCTTGACCAACGCGTAGGCGCTCCGCTGGTCACGGGGTGGGGCGTGGCGGCATATGCGTACGCCCCCGCGCGGGACGCGCCCCGGCCCTCGGCCTCGGCGTGTCCTCCACCCGCGCACACCTGTTCCCGGTACGTCGGGAGGGGGCGGCGCGCCGTGGGGCGGCCTCGCCGGCGGCTCTCCCCGCACGAGTGGTTCCGTCGACACCCCCATAGACTGGTGCGCCACCCGTGTCCGTCCTCGCCCGAGAGGCCCCAAGCACCCCATGAAGCTCGTCTTCGCCGGTACCCCCGAGGTCGCCGTTCCCGCACTGGACGCTCTTCTCGCCTCCGGGCGGCACGAGGTGGCCGCCGTCGTCACGCGGCCCGACGCGCCCGCCGGGCGGGGGCGCAGGCTGGTCGCCTCCCCCGTCGCCGAGCGGGCGGAGGAGGCCGGGATCGAGGTGCTGAAGCCGGTGAAGCCCAGGGAACCCGAGTTCCTGGAGCGGCTCGAGGAGATCGCGCCTGACTGCTGCCCCGTCGTCGCCTACGGCGCCCTCCTGCCCAGGGCCGCCCTCGACATCCCCGCCCGGGGCTGGGTCAACCTGCACTTCTCGCTGCTGCCCGCCTGGCGCGGCGCCGCACCCGTGCAGCACGCCGTCATGGCCGGCGACGAGATCACCGGCGCCGCCACCTTCCTCATCGAGGAGGGCCTCGACTCCGGCCCCGTCTACGGCACCATCACGGAGGAGATCCGCCCCACCGACACCAGCGGCGACCTGCTCACCCGGCTCGCCTTCGCCGGCGCCGGGCTGCTCGCCGCCACCATGGACGGCATCGAGGACGGCACCCTGAAGGCCGTACCGCAGCCCGCCGACGGCGTCAGCCTCGCCCCCAAGGTCACCGTCGAGGACGCCCGCGTCGACTGGAACACCCCGGCGCTGCGCGTCGACCGGGTGGTGCGCGGCTGCACCCCCGCGCCCGGCGCCTGGACCACCTTCCGGGGCGAGCGGCTGAAGATCGTCCAGGCCGCCCCCGTACCGGACCTGACCGACCTCGCGCCCGGGCAGCTGTCCGCCGGGAAGAACAACGTGTACGTGGGCACCGGTTCGTACGCCGTGGAGCTGCTGTGGGTGCAGCCCCAGGGCAAGAAGCCGATGCGGGCGGCGGACTGGGCGCGCGGGGTGCGGATCGCCGCCGGGGAGACCGTCGGCGCCTGACGCCCCCGGATCTCCACGACGTAGGCTGGAGAGCGCACTTCACCCCACATCCGGAGCACCTTTTTCGTGAGCGACCAGCCCCGTCGGCCCCACAGGCCCGCCAAGCCCTACCGCCGGCCCAAGAAGGACCCCGTCCGCGTCCTCGCCTTCGAGGCCCTGCGGGCCGTCGACGAGCGGGACGCGTACGCCAACCTCGTCCTGCCCCCGCTGCTGCGCAAGGCGCGCGAGAACGGCGACTTCGACGCACGCGACGCGGCGCTGGCCACCGAGCTGGTGTACGGCACGCTGCGCCGCCAGGGGACGTACGACGCGATCGTCGCCGCCTGCGTCGACCGGCCGCTGCGCGAGGTGGACCCGCCGGTGCTGGACGTGCTGAACCTCGGCGCGCACCAGCTGCTGGGCACGCGCATCCCGACGCACGCCGCCGTGTCCGCCACGGTCGAGCTGGCCCGGGTGGTGCTCGGCGACGGCCGCGCCAAGTTCGTCAACGCCGTGCTGCGCAAGATCGCGCAGGACGACCTCGACGGCTGGCTGGAGCGGGTCGCGCCGCCCTACGACGAGGACCCCGAGGACCACCTCGCCGTCGTGCACTCGCACCCCCGCTGGGTCGTCTCCGCGCTGTGGGACTCCCTCGGCGGGGGACGCGCCGGCATCGAGGAGCTGCTGCGGGCCGACAACGAGCGGCCCGAGGTGACCCTGGTCGCCCGCCCCGGGCGGGCTACCACCACCGAACTGCTCGACGAGGAGGCCGCCGTCGCCGGCCTCTGGTCGCCGTACGCGGTGCGGCTCACCGAGGGTGGGGAGCCGGGCGCCGTCCCGGCGGTCGCCCAGGGCCGGGCCGGCGTCCAGGACGAGGGCAGCCAGCTCGTCGCGCTCGCGCTCGCGAACGCGCCCGTCGAGGGCCCCGACCGGATGTGGCTGGACGGGTGCGCCGGACCGGGCGGGAAGGCCGCGCTGCTCGGCGCGCTCGCCGCCGAGCGGGGCGCCGTGCTGCTGGCCTCCGAGAAGCAGCCGCACCGGGCCGGCCTGGTGGCGAAGGCGCTCGCCGGGAACCCGGGGCCGTACCAGGTCGTCGCCGCCGACGGGACGCGCCCGCCGTGGCGGCCCGGCAGCTTCGACCGGGTGCTGGTCGACGTGCCGTGCACCGGCCTCGGCGCCCTGCGCCGCCGCCCCGAGGCGCGCTGGCGGCGCCGCCCGGAGGACCTGGACGGCTTCGCCCCCCTCCAGCGCGGGCTGCTGCGCACCGCCCTGGAGTCCGTACGGGTCGGCGGTGTCGTCGGCTACGCCACCTGCTCCCCGCACCTCGCGGAGACCCGGGCCGTGGTCGCCGACCTCCTCAAGCAGTTCCCGGAGGCCGACCTGATCGACGCCCGGCCGATGCTGCCCGGCGTACCGGATCTGGGCGAGGGCCCCGACGTACAGCTGTGGCCGCACCTGCACGGCACCGACGCGATGTACCTGGCCCTCATCCGCCGGACCGGCTGAGGCTCTCCTCGGGCTCCCCCACCTCGCCGCCGTCCCCGCGGGCCAGCCGGTGCGGCCACCACACCTTCGGGCCCACGTCCAGGAGCAGGGACGTGACCAGCACCGACCGTACGACGAAGGTGTCCAGCAGCACGCCCAGGGCGACCGCGAAGCCGATCTCGGCGAACGCGACCATGGGCAGCGTGCCGAGGGCGGCGAAGGTGCCGGCGAGGACCAGGCCCGCCGAGGTGATGACGGCGCCCGTGGCCGCGAGGCCGGTGACCACGCCGGGCCGGGTGCCCCGACGGGCGGCCTCCTCGCGGATGCGGGTGGTCAGGAAGATGTTGTAGTCGATGCCCAGGGCCACCAGGAAGACGAAGACGAACAGCGGGAAGTCGGTCGACTCGCCCGCGTGGTCGAAGACGTGCCGGAAGGCCAGGGCACTGAGGCCGAGCGCCGCCGCGAACGACAGGATCACCGTCGCGATCAGCAGCAGCGGGGCGATCAGGGCGCGCAGCAGCACGCACAGGATCAGCAGGACGACCACCAGCACCAGCGGGATGATCAGCGTGTTGTCGTGGGCGGTCGCCTCGTCCATGTCCAGCAGCGCCGCCGTACCGCCGCCCACCCGCGCGTCGGCGTCCGGTACCGCGTGCACGGCGTCGCGGACCCGCTCCACGGTCCGCTTGGCCGCCTCGCTGTCCGACGGGGCGGTCATGGTGGCCTCGAAGAGCACCTTGCCCTCGAACGACGGCTTCGTGCCCGGGGGCACCCCGAGGGACTCCGGGACGACCCCCTCCGTACCGGCGACCGCGCGGCCCACCCGCTCGGCCCGCGCCTGACCGGCGACGACGACCAGCGGATCGCCGCTGCCGGCCGGGAAGTACCGCGCGGAGACCTCCTGCCCGGTGATCGAGTCCGGTTTCCCGGTGAACGCGTCCGCGTTGCCGATGCCCTCCGCGCGGAGCTGGACCAGGCCCAGCGAGCAGACCGCCAGCACCACCGCCGTCACCCCCCAGACCAGGCGCGGACGGCGGGCGATGCGGCGGCCCGTGCGGGCCCACACGCCCCGCTCGGTCGGGTCGGGGGCGCCGTGGTGCGGGATCACCGGCCAGAAGATCCACCGGCCGCAGATGACCAGCAGCGCCGGGAACAGCGTCAGCATGGCCAGCAGGGCGACCGCGACCCCGATCGCGGCGACCGGGCCGAGTCCCCGGGTGGAGTTCATCTCGGCGGTCAGCAGCACCAGCATGCTCAGGACGACGGTCGCGCCGGAGGCGAGCACCGCCGGGCCCGCGCGGTGCAGGGCCAGCGCCATCGCCTCGTGCCGGTCCTCGTGCCGGCGCAGCTCCTCCCGGTAGCGGGCGACCAGCAGCAGGGCGTAGTCGGTGCCCGCGCCGAAGACCAGCACGGTGAGGATGCCGGCGCTCTGCCCGTTGACCGTCAGCCCCGCGTACTCGGCCAGGAAGTAGATCAGGGCCTGCGCCGTGAACAGCGCGCAGATCACCGCGAGCAGCGGCACCAGCAGCAGGGTGGGGCTGCGGTAGGTGATCAGCAGCATCACGACGACGACGGCCATCGCGGACAGCAGCAGCGTGGAGTCGATGCCCTCGAACGCCTCGGCGAAGTCGGCGGACGTGCCGGCGGGGCCGGTGATGTGCACCGCGAGCCCGTCGCCGCTCCCGCCGACGCGGTCCCGCACGGAGTCGACCGCGGCTCCGATCCGCTCCCAGCCCCGCTCGTCCATCGTGATCGGCACGAGGACCTGCGCCGCCCGGGGACCGGCCTCCCGGTCGAAGACCGGGCCGAGGGTCTCGTCACCCCTGACGCCGTGGTCGCTCAGCCGCTTCAGCTGCTCCACGTCCCCGGCGATCCGCGCCCGGTCGGCGGCCGTCAGTCCGTCGTCCCGCGCGTAGACCACGATCGCGGGGATCCGTTCGGGCCGGAAGCCCTCGGAGATCTCCAGCACCTGCGTGGACTCGGCGGACCCCGGCAGCCACGACGCCGCGTCGTTGTCCTGCGCGTCGGTCAGCCTCTGGGCGAACGGCGCCGTCAGGAACAGCACCACGACCCACAGCCCGAGCACCAGCCACTTGGAACGCCGTCCGCACACGAGGTGCGCGACACCACGGCCACCTGTCATGGAGACCTCCGCGAGAGCGCCCCAGGGGGGCGCGGAGCAATGACGTCCGCGGCTCCGCCGGGCGGGCACGGCCGGCCGCGACCGGCCCGCGGGTCACGCACCACCGTCCCCGCACGGGGCCCGCGCACACAACCCCCGGAGGGCATGGCAGTCTTGACGCATGGCCCCGCAGATCAGCCCCAGCATCCTGTCCGCCGACTTCGCCCGCCTCGCCGACGAGGCGAAGGCGGTGGAAGGAGCCGACTGGCTCCACGTCGACGTCATGGACAACCATTTCGTCCCGAACCTCACGCTCGGCGTGCCGGTCGTGGAGTCGCTCGCCCGTGCGACGGACACCCCGCTGGACTGCCATCTGATGATCGAGGCCCCCGACCGGTGGGCGCCCCAGTACGTGGAGGCGGGGGCCGGTTCGGTCACCTTCCACGTCGAGGCGGCCACCGCGCCCGTGCGGCTCGCCCGGGAGATCCGCGCCAAGGGCGCCCGCGCCTCCATGGCGCTGAGGCCGGCGACCCCCGTCGAGCCGTACGAGGACCTGCTCCCCGAACTCGACATGCTGCTGATCATGACGGTCGAGCCGGGCTTCGGGGGCCAGGCCTTCCTCGACATCATGCTTCCGAAGATTCGCCGCACCCGCGAGTTGATCAACAAGCACGGCCTCGAGATGTGGCTCCAGGTCGACGGCGGGGTCTCGGCGTCCACCATCGAGCGGTGCGCCGACGCCGGCGCCGACGTCTTCGTCGCGGGTTCCGCCGTGTACGGGGCGGCGGACCCGGCCGAGGCGGTACGCGCGCTGCGCGACCAGGCCGAGGCCGCGACGGCCGGGGCGTCGTGGGCATGCGGCCACTGAGCGTCAGGAACATGAACGGCGCCCGGCAGGGCTGATCGACCGCGCCGGATCTGCAAGGATGAACGGCGAATCCAGAGTGTGAACAGCAGTGAGGAGATCGCCGTGTCGGGTATGTCGGCGGGCCGGTCAGCCATGCGGATGGGACCCGCTGAGCTGGTGCAGGCGGCGGCCATGGCCCGCCGCTTCTACCTCGAGGGCAAATCCAAGATCCAGATCGCCGAGGAGTTCGGCGTCAGCCGCTTCAAGGTGGCCCGGGTCCTGGAGACCGCCCTCGAACGGGATCTCGTACGGATCGAGATCCGCGTGCCGGCCGAGCTGGACGCCGAGCGCTCCGACGCGCTCCGCGCCCGGTACGGCCTGAGGCACGCCGTCGTGGTCGAGTCCCCGGCCGAGGCCGCGGAGACACCCGACCCCGAGAACCTGGGAGAGGTGGCCGCCGACCTGCTCGGCGAGCTGGTCAACGAGGGGGACGTGCTGGGCCTGGCCTGGGGCCGGTCCACCATCCACATGGCGGCGGCCCTGGACCGGCTGCCGCCCTGTACGGTCGTGCAGCTCACGGGCGTCTACGACGCCGGGACCGCCGAGCGCGGCTCGGTGGAGGCCGTGCGGCGCGCCGCGCAGGTGTCGGGCGGCGACGCCCACCCCATCTACGCGCCGATGCTGCTGCCGGACGCGGCCACCGCCCAGGCGCTGCGCCACCAGACCGGGATCGCGCGGGCCTTCGAGTACTTCGACAAGGTCACCGTCGCCTGCGTCTCCATCGGCTCCTGGGAGCCGGGCATCTCCACGGTGCACGACATGCTCAGCGACGAGGAGCGGGCGCACTACGCCTCCCTCGGGGTCGCCGCGGAGATGTCCGCGCACCTCTTCGACGCGGAGGGGCGCCGGGTCGGCCGGGACCTGGGGGAGCGGTGCATCACGGTCAAGACCGACCAACTGCGCCGGGTTCCCGAGGTCGTCGCGATCGCGGGCGGTCAGCGCAAGGGGCCCGCGATCGACGCCGTACTGCGCTCCGGTCTCGTCACCAGCCTGGTGACGGACACGTCGGCCGCGGACTACCTGATGACGGCGGGGACCACCCCGCGATCCGCCCTCAACCGCGCGGACCCGGACGGCCCCTGACGGCGGGTGAGGCGGGGGCGGGCCCGGCGGCACCGGCCGCACGGTGCCGCGCGACAGGCCCTGCTCCCGCCGGCTGCCCGATCGCCCTGCCGTCCGCCCGTTCGTCCGCCGGCGACGGGCGGGCCGGCGCCCGCGTGGACCGGCGGCACGGGCACCGTCCGGGCGGCCCGCCCGCCCGCCGAGGCGTGCCGCACCCGGGAGCCCGTCGTCGCGGGCGGCCTCGTCCCGTACGACCGGGACGGCGCCGTCCCCGGCGGCTCCGAGGGCCCGCGGCCCCGGCACGGACGCCGACCGGTCCGGCCGCGACCGGGGCGCTCCCGCCGGCTCCCTCTCCGATCACACCGTCCGGCCCGAGGGAGCCGTGGAGCGGGCGCCGACCGTCGTGCGCGGCGGCGCGTCGCGCGGAGCGGACGACCGCCCGGGACGTGCGCGCCGGGACGGCCGGCCGGACGCCGTCCCCCGTCGTGGCCCCGGATCTCGGAGGATCCTCCGAGCAGGGCTCTGACCAGCCTGGACGATCCGCCCGGAGATGGCGTTCCGGTCGACATGGGACAATGAAGTACGTGCTCTTCCCCCTGGCTGACCTGTCCGGGGGCCACCTCTGATCGACTGGGATGTGCAGCACGTGCGTTTCCTCAACGACATCCAGCCCGCGTACGACCTGACGTACGACGACGTCTTCATGGTGCCGAGCCGCTCCGCGGTCGGCTCGCGGCAGGCCGTGGACCTCAGCTCCCCGGACGGCACCGGCACCACCATCCCGCTGGTCGTCGCCAACATGACCGCCATCGCCGGCCGCCGCATGGCCGAGACCGTGGCCCGGCGCGGTGGACTCGTCGTCATCCCGCAGGACATCCCGATCGAGGTCGTCACCGAGGTCGTCTCCTGGGTCAAGGGCCGCCACCTCGTCCTGGACACCCCGATCGTGCTGGCCCCGCACCAGACCGTCGCCGACGCGCTCGCCCTGCTGCCCAAGCGCGCGCACAACGCCGGTGTCGTCGTCGACGGGGACCACAAGCCGGTCGGCGTGGTCACCGACACCGACCTGTCCGGCGTGGACCGCTTCACCCAGCTCGAAGAGGTCATGTCCAAGGACCTGATCCTCATCGACGCGGACACGGACCCGCGCGAGGCCTTCAACACCCTCGACACCGCCAACCGCCGCTACGCCCCCGCCGTCGACGAGGACGGCCGTCTGGCGGGCATCCTGACCCGCAAGGGCGCCCTGCGCGCCACCCTGTACACCCCGGCCACCGACGCGCGGGGCAGGCTCCGCATAGCCGCCGCCGTCGGCATCAACGGCGACGTGGCCGGCAAGGCCCGGCAGCTGCTGGACGCAGGCGTCGACACGCTCGTCATCGACACCGCGCACGGGCACCAGGAGTCGATGATCGGCGCGCTGAAGCTGGTGCGTGACCTCGACCCGCGGGTGCCGATCGTCGCCGGCAACGTCGTCGCCGCCGCGGGCGTCCGCGACCTGATCGAGGCCGGCGCCGACATCGTCAAGGTCGGCGTGGGCCCCGGCGCCATGTGCACCACCCGCATGATGACCGGCGTCGGCCGGCCGCAATTCTCCGCCGTCCTGGAGTGCGCCGCCGAGGCGAGGAAGTACGGCAAGCACGTGTGGGCCGACGGCGGTGTCCGCCACCCGCGCGACGTGGCGATGGCGCTCGCCGCCGGCGCGTCCAACGTGATGATCGGCTCCTGGTTCGCCGGGACCCACGAGTCCCCGGGCGACCTCCAGCACGACGCGGACGGCCGCCCCTACAAGGAGTCCTTCGGCATGGCCTCCGCGCGTGCCGTGCGCAACCGCACCTCCGAGGAGTCGGCGTACGACCGCGCCCGCAAGGCGTTGTTCGAGGAGGGCATCTCCACCTCCCGCATGTTCCTCGACCCCACCCGGCCCGGCGTCGAGGACCTGATCGACTCGATCATCGCGGGCGTCCGCTCCTCCTGCACCTACGCCGGGGCCGGATCGCTCGAGGAGTTCGCCGAGAAGGCCGTCGTCGGCGTCCAGAGCGCCGCCGGCTACGCCGAGGGCAAGCCGCTGCACGCCAGCTGGAACTGACGGGCCCTCACCCGCGCCCGGCCCCCGCCCGAGGACCGGCGGGGGCCGGTGCGCAACGGTCGAAAGCCCCCGCGCAACGAACACCCGCCTCCCCGCCGGCAACGCAATGATCTTGCGGGAGTGCGCAAGGTTGCTGCATTTCAGGAGCAACGGAGAACCTCGTAGGGTTACGCGCTGTACGTGTGTGGCGGGGACCCCGCTCGACGGGTCCCGGCTGTCGCGGGACGCCGTCGGTCCCCTGCCTCGGAAGCCCGGCAGCGACAAAGGAGTCAGCGCGTGCTCGACCAAGGCGCACCCCCGCACAACGGCCGCCCCGCCACCCCGCCGCCCCCGGGCCCCGTCGCGCGCCTGATGCGCCGCAAGCCCGTGGAACACCTGGTCGCGGAGGGTGGCCAGGGCGAGGGCGGCTCCCTGCGGCGGTCCCTCGGGCTGTGGCAGCTGACCATGATCAGCATCGGTGCCACCCTCGGCACCGGCATCTTCGTCGTCCTCGGCGAGGCCGTCCCCAAGGCCGGCCCGGCCGTCACGCTCTCCTTCGTCATCGCCGGTCTGACGGCCCTCTTCTCCGCCCTCTCCTACGCCGAGCTGGCGGGCACCATCCCGGTCTCCGGCTCCTCCTACTCGTATGCGTACGCAACGATGGGCGAGCTGGTCGCCTGGGTCTGCGGCTGGTGCCTGATGCTGGAGTACGGGGTCTCGGTCGCCGCCGTCGCCGTCGGCTGGGGCGAGTACCTCAACGAACTCCTCGACGGCACCATCGGCGTCACCATCCCGGACGCGCTCTCCGCCCCGCCCGGCGACGGCGGCGTCTTCAACCTGCCCGCGCTGATCGTCGTCCTGCTCGCCATGGCGTTCCTGATGGGCGGCGCCCGCGAGTCCGCCCGCGCCAACACGATCATGGTCCTCGTGAAGATCGGCGCGCTGGTGCTGTTCTGCGCCATCGGCGTCCAGGGCTTCCGCTCCGGCAACTACGAGAACTTCATGCCGCTCGGCATGGCCGGCGTCAGCGCCGCCGGGGCGACGCTCTTCTTCTCGTACATCGGCTTCGACGCCGCCTCCACCGCCGGTGAGGAGGCGAAGGACGCCCAGCGCGACCTGCCCCGCGCGATCCTGCTGTCGCTCGCCGTCATCACCGCGCTGTACGTCCTGGTCGCCGCCGTCGCCGTGGGCGCCAAGCCCTGGCAGCGGTTCACCGACTCCGAGGCCACGCTCGCCCAGATCATGCGCGAGGTCACCGGCCAGAGCTTCTGGGGCACCCTGCTGGCGTTCTGCGCCGTCATCGCCATCGCCAGCGTCGTCCTGACCGTGCTCTACGGCCAGACCCGCATCCTGTTCGCCATGGCCCGGGACGGACTGGTGCCCAAGGTGTTCGGCAAGGTCAGCCCGAGGACCGGCACGCCCCGTGCCAACACCCTGATCGTCTCCCTCTTCTGCGGTGTACTGGCCGCCGCCATCCCGCTCGGCCAGCTCGCCGACGCCACCAGCATCGGCACCCTGTTCGCCTTCGCGCTGGTCAACGTCGCCGTCGTGGTGCTGCGCCGGACGCGTCCGGAGATGCCCCGCACCTTCCGCGTGCCGCTGTCCCCGCTCATGCCGGCCCTCGGCTTCGCGTTCTGCCTGTGGATGATGGGCAGCCTGTCCACGATCACCTGGGTGGTCTTCGGTGTCTGGATGGCCGCCGGGCTCGTGTTCTACTTCCTGTACGGCCACCGCCGCTCCCGGCTCGCCGCCCCCGCCGCACCAGAAGCGAAGTGAACCACCCGCAGTGCTGAACGATCTCGACGAACGCATCGTGCACGCCCTCGCCGAGGACGCCCGCCGCTCCTACGCGGACATCGGCCAGCTCGTCGGCCTGTCCGCCCCCGCCGTGAAACGGCGGGTGGACCGGCTGCGCGCCACCAGGGCCATCACCGGGTTCACCGTACGGGTCGACCCGGCCGCCCTCGGCTGGCAGACGGAGGGGTTCGTCGAGATCTACTGCCGCAGCAACACCTCCCCGGAGACCATCCGGCGGGGACTGGAGCGCTACCAGGAGGTCGTGGCCGCCTCCACCGTCACCGGTGACGCGGACGCGGTCGCCCAGGTCTTCGCCTCCGACATGCGCCACTTCGAACGGGTCCTGGAACGCATCGCGGGCGAGCCGTTCGTCGAGCGGACGAAGTCCGTGCTGGTGCTCTCCCCGCTGCTGCGCCGGTTCTCGTCGGGATCGCCCGCGTAGGGAGGCCCGTTCCGGCGTACGCTGACTCCATGCGGAGTCATGATGATTCCGGACATATGCGGACCGTCTCCCCGGCCGATCCGGGCTTCCCCGTGTTCGTCGACTCCACCGGCAGGCGCGCGCGGACGCTCCGGCGCACCGGATACGGCGTGGCCGGGCTGGCGGCCGCGTACCTGATGGTGCTGGTACTGAGCCTCATGGGGGCGACCCCGTTCGCCCCGGGCGTCCTGCTGCCGCCCCTTCCCGGAGAGGCCACGGCCCCCTCGGCGCCGGACCGGGAAGGGGAACCGGACGACGGACCCCGGCCGCCCGGCGGTGTGCTCGACCCGGGGCGGAGCGACTTCGGTGACGCCGGTACGGCGGTGGGCCCGGGCTCCCCGCCGGTTCCCCTGCTCACGCCGCCCGGCGGTCCGCTCCTCACCCCCGCGGTCCCGCTCGTTCCCGGTGGACCGGTGCCCCCGGTCCCGGCCGAACCGGATTCCCCCGCGACCGGCGTTCCGCCGGCACCGCAGGAGCCCGACGCACCCGCCCCCGACGCACCCGCCCCCGACGACCCGTCCGCACCCGGTCCCGGCACCGGAAGCGAACCCGCCCCCGAGCCGCCCCCGGACGGTCCGCCCCCTGGGACGGACGAGCCGCCCGCCCCGGAGCCCCCGCCGGACACGCCCCCGCCCACCCCGCCCCCCGGTCCGTCCGAGCCGCCGCAGGCACCGTCCGACGCCCCCGGCGGTGACGCGCCCGTGGCCGGGACCCCCTGATGCGCCGTAGGCCGGTCCGTCCCCCGCCGGCGACACCCGGGCCGCGACGGACCCGGGCGCCCCTGCCGTCCCGGCACCGCTTCCGCATCGTCGTCCCACTCGTCCTGCTGGCCTTCGTCGTCTCGGTGCTCCTGGTCGAGGGCTACACCACCCGGGGCTTCTCCGGGGACCAGGAGGGACGCGCCGGGAAACCGGCCACCGGCGTCCCCCGGGAGGTCACCGGCGGCGGCCCGGTCGTCGACACCGCCCAGGACCCCCCGCGCACCTACCGGGCACCCGACAGAACGGTGGTCCTGACCTTCGACGACGGCCCGGACCCCGCCTGGACACCCCGGATCCGGGCCGTCCTCGACCGCCACGGCGCGCCCGGCACCTTCTTCGTCACCGGCCGGCAGGCCGTGCGCCACCCCGGAATCCTGCGGGACCTGATCCGCTCCGGTCACGAGATCGGGGTGCACACCTTCTCCCACCGGGACCTGGCCACCCTGTCCGCGGCCGAGACCGACCGCGAGCTGGCGCTGACCCAGCTCGCCCTCGCCGGAGCCGGGGGCGTCAACAGCTCGCTCCTGCGGATGCCGTACTCCTCGACCACCACCGCACTGGACGGACCGGCCTGGTCCGTCGCCCGGCGCCTGGGCGAGAAGGGCTACGTGCTGGCGTTCGTCGACCAGGACACCAGGGACTGGCGACGGCCGGGCGCGCGGGCGATCGCCGACGCGGCCACACCGCACGTGCCGGGCCGGGGAGCGGTCGTCCTCCTGCACGACTCGGGCGGGGACCGGTCGCAGACCGTCCGGGCGCTGGACATCCTCATCCCCCGGCTCCAGGCCCAGGGCTACCGCTTCACCACGATCGCCGGCCTCGTCGGCACCGACGGTCTCACCAGCCCCGTCGACACGGGAACCCGGTGGAAGGGCCGGGCGTTCGTGGCCGCCGTGGCCGTGTCGGACACGGCGGTGTCGGCCGTGGGCGTGCTGCTGCTGGTCGTCGGGGCGCTCGTCCTCGCACGGTGCGCGCTGATGCTGGTCCTCGCCCACCACCACGTCCACCGGCGCCCGCCCCCCCGGCGCAGGCCGGCCCGTCACCCGGCCCGTCAGTGTCGTCGTCCCCGCGTACAACGAGAGGCTGTGCATCGCCAAGACGCTCCGCTCGCTCGCCGCGAGCGATCACCCCGTGGAGATCATCGTCGTGGACGACGGTTCCGACGACGGCACCGCCGACGTCGCCGAGTCGCTCGGCCTCCCGGGGATCACGGTGCTCCGCCGGCCGAACGGCGGCAAGGCGTCGGCCCTCGACGCCGGCGTCCGGCGGGCCTCCCACGACCTCGTCGTCATGCTCGACGCCGACACGGTCTTCGCCCCCTCGACCGTCCACCGCCTCGTCCAGCCGTTCGCCGACCCGGCCGTCGGCGCCACCGCCGGCAACGCCAAGGTGGGCAACCGCCGGGGCCTGCTGGGCCGTTGGCAGCACATCGAGTACGTGATGGGCTTCAACCTGGACCGCCGCAGCTACGACCTGCTGCGCTGCATGCCGACCGTCCCCGGCGCCGTCGGGGCCTTTCGCGTCACGGCCCTGCGGGACGCCGGGATGATGAGCGGCGACACCCTCGCCGAGGACACCGACATCACCATGGCCCTGCACCGGGCCGGGTGGGAGGTCCGCTACACCGAGGACGCGCTCGCCTGGACCGAGGCGCCGGCCACCCTGCGGCAACTGTGGCGCCAGCGCTACCGCTGGAGCTACGGCACCCTGCAGGCCGCGTGGAAGCACCGCCGCGCGTTGGTCGAGCGCGGCCACGCGGGACACTTCGGCCGCCTCGGGCTGCCCCTGCTGGCCGTCTTCCAGATCCTCACCCCGCTCCTCGCCCCGCTGATCGACCTGCTGACCGTCTATGGCCTGGTCTTCGGGAACCCGCTCCGCACGATGCTGGCGTGGGCCGGTGTGCTGGCCGTGCAGACCCTCTGCGCGGCCTACGCCTTCCGCCTCGACGGCGAGAGCCTCCGGCCGCTGTGGACGCTCCCGCTGCAGCAGATCGTCTACCGCCAGCTCATGTACCTGGTGCTCGTCCAGGCCTGCCTCACCGCGGTCAACGGGTACCGGCTGCCCTGGCAACGCCTCAAGCGCAGCGGCGACGTCGTGCTGCCGCCCCGGTTCCCCGTCCGGGAACGGTGAGCTCCGACCGCGGAAACACCGGGCGGGACCCCGCACGGCCGGTCTAGCATGAGGGTCATGACCTGGCGACATTGATCCACCGGCCGCGCCTCCCGAGGACCGCCTCGGCCGCCGTACGTCCTCGACGTCCGGTGTCCGAACCGCCCCTACGGGAAGGCCTCATGACTCTCACGCCCACGCGTGCCTCCGACGTCCGCGTGCGACGGCTGACGACCACGCTGTACGGCTACGCGTTCCTCGAAGACTTCGTCCTGCTCTACCCGGTGTACGCGCTGCTGTTCAGCGACACCGGCCTGTCCGTCGGGCAGATCTCCTCCCTGTTCGCCCTCTGGTCGGTGACCGGTGTGCTGCTGGAGGTCCCCTCCGGTGTCTGGGCCGACGCCGTCTCGCGCCGGCTGCTGCTGTGGCTCGGCCCGCTGCTCACCGCCACCGGCTTCGCCCTGTGGGTGCTCGTCCCGTCGTACGGCGCCTTCGCCCTCGGCTTCGTGCTGTGGGGCGCCGGCGGGGCGCTCGGCTCCGGTGCGCTGGAGGCGCTGGTCTACGACGAACTGGAACGGCTCGACGCGGCCGGCCGCTACGCCCGGATCATGGGCCGGGCCCGTGCGGCCGGGCTGGTCGCGGTGATGGCGGCGATGGGACTCGCCGGCCCCGTGCTCACCTGGGGCGGCCACACCGCCGTCGGGGCCGCCAGCGTGCTGGTGTGCCTGCTGGCGGCGGCCACGGCGCTCCGGTTCCCCGAGCGCCGCTCGCCGAAGACCGGGCAGGAGAACTGGACGGCGACCCTGCGCGCCGGGCTCGCCGGGGCCCGCGCCGACCGGTCCGTACGCGGGGCGCTGCTGCTCGTCCCGGCCGTCGGCGCGGTATGGGGCGCCCTCGACGAGTACACGCCCCTGCTGGTGCGGGAGACCGGGGCCGCCGACGGGACCGTCCCCTACCTGCTCCTGCTGATCTGGGCCGGCGCCACCGCCGGGAGCCTGCTGGCCGGTGAGGGCGAGCGGCTCGGCACGGCCGGGCTCGCCGCGCTGCTGGCCGGCTCCGGTCTCGCCCTGGCCGCCGGCGCGGCCGACGGCACCCCCTGGGGGCTGGGTCTCGTCGCCCTCGCCTTCGGCGGCTTCCAGGCGGCGACGGTACTGGCCGACGCCCGTCTCCAGCGGCGCATCGAGGACACCGGCCGGGCCACCCTCACCTCGGTGGCGGGCCTGGGCACGGAACTGGCGACGGTGGCGGTCTACGGCGGTTACGCGCTGATCGCCTCGGGCAGCGCCCACAGCACCGCTTTCGCGGTGTTCGCGCTGCCGTACCTGGCGACGGCGGCCCTGCTGCTCACCGGGGCCGCCAGGACACGCCGTACGTGAGAACCCGCCGTAGCGCCCGCGGGGAGTGGACACGCCGGCCACTGCGGGCGGCCACCCCCGTCCCCTCCCTGCCGCTCCCGCGGGCAGTCGTGCCTCCCCCAGTGCCTCAAGGGCCTGGGAGGTGCCCCCAGGGCGGCACGGGTGGGCGGTGGGGGTACCTCCCGCTCGAGCGGAGCCGAGAGTGGGGGAGGCACCCCGCAAGCGCCGGGCCGCGCAACCCCACCCCCGGCCCACACCAACGTGGAGCACCCCGTAGCACGCCGGGCCGCACCGACGCCGGGGCACCCCACACGGCGCCGCCCTCCGAACCCACCGCGGAAGCGCCGCGCGCCGCGCAACGAATCGCCGCCCGCCCTACCTCACGCGCAACAAACCCCTCACCGACGCGCAACGGCTCCGCCTTGTCCCCCCGAGCCGCCCGCCCGTACCGTCTATCCGACCCCCCGAAACCCCCGCGTACCGGTGAGGAACACGCATGCGCACCGCCCTGCTCCAGAGCTCCGG
This sequence comes from Streptomyces sp. NPDC018964, assembly GCF_044390325.1. NCBI lineage: Bacteria > Bacillati > Actinomycetota > Actinomycetes > Kitasatosporales > Streptomycetaceae > Streptomyces > Streptomyces sp. NPDC018964. The sequence goes on along the minus strand of NZ_JBIRYZ010000031.1, from coordinate 74,119 downwards.
CCGCCCCGGATCCGTCGTCGAGAACCTCAAGGTCCTCGACGAGGCGGCCGCCCGCGCCGCCGCCGCGGGCGCCGGGCTGCTCGTCACCTCGGAGCTGTTCCTCACGGGGTACGCGATCGGCGACGACCTCGGCCGGCTCGCCGAGCCCGCCGACGGCGACGCGGCCGACGCGATCGCGGAGACCGCCACCCGGCACGGCCTCGCGGTCGCCTACAGCTACCCCGAGCGGGACGGCGAGCGCGTCTTCAACTCCGTACAGCTGATCTCCGCCGCCGGCACCCGCCTCGCGAACTACCGCAAGACCCACCTCTACGGCTGCTTCGAGCGGGACCACTTCACCCCGGGAGAGCGAGCCGTCGTGCAGGCCGAGATCGACGGCCTCACCGTCGGCCTGATGATCTGCTACGACGTCGAGTTCCCGGAGAACGTGCGCTCCCACGCGCTGGCCGGCACCGACCTCCTCCTGGTGCCCACGGCACAGCTGCACCCGTTCCAGTTCGTCGCCGAGTCCGTCGTACCGGTGCGGGCGTTCGAGAACCAGATGTACATCGCGTACGTCAACCGGGTCGGCCAGGAGGGCGAGTTCGAGTTCGTGGGCCTGTCCACGCTCGCGGCCCCCGACGGAGTCGCCCGCACCCGGGCCGGCCGCACCGAGGAACTCGTCGTCGCCGACGCCGACCCCGTCCTCCTCGCCGCGTCCCGTGAGAACAACCCGTACCTGGCCGACCGCCGCCCCGGCCTCTACGGGTCCCTCGTCTGAACCCCCGCTCCCGCCCCACCCCCGCTTCACCCGTGCAAGGAGTCCGTACCCCATGACGTCCACCGTGCCCAACGCGATCGAGCACGCCGACGAGCAGCAGCCGCCGATCACCATGTTCGGCCCGGACTTCCCGTACGCGTACGACGACTTCCTCGCCCACCCGGCGGGCCTCGGACAGATACCGGCGACCGAACACGGCACCGAGGTCGCGGTGATCGGCGGCGGCCTGTCCGGCATCGTCGCCGCGTACGAGCTGATGAAGATGGGCCTCAAGCCGGTCGTGTACGAGGCCGACCGGATCGGCGGCCGGCTGCGCACCGTCGGCTTCGACGGGTGCGACGACTCCCTGACCGCCGAGATGGGCGCGATGCGCTTCCCGCCGTCCTCCACGGCGCTCCAGCACTACATCGACCTGGTGGGTCTCCGGACCCGTCCCTTCCCCAATCCCCTCGCCGAGGCGACGCCGTCCACCGTCGTCGACCTCAAGGGCGAGTCGCACTACGCCGAAACCCTCGACGACCTGCCCCAGGTCTACCGGGACGTCGCCGACGCCTGGGGCAAGTGCCTCGAAGAGGGCGCCGACTTCTCCGACATGAACCGCGCCCTGCGCGAGCGCGACGTCCCGCGCATCCGGGAGATCTGGGCGAAGCTGGTCGAGAAGCTCGACAACCAGACCTTCTACGGCTTCCTCTGCGACTCCGAGGCCTTCAAGTCCTTCCGCCACCGCGAGATCTTCGGCCAGGTCGGCTTCGGCACCGGCGGCTGGGACACCGACTTCCCCAACTCCATCCTGGAGATCCTCCGCGTCGTCTACACCGAGGCCGACGACCACCACCGCGGCATCGTCGGCGGCTCCCAGCAGCTGCCCCTGCGTCTGTGGGAGCGCGAGCCGGAGAAGATCGTCCACTGGCCGTACGGCACCTCGCTGAAGTCCCTGCACCAGGACGGCGAGCCCCGCCCGGCGGTCACCCGGCTCAACCGCACCGCGGGCAACCGGATCACGGTGACGGACGCCGACGGGGACATCCGCACCTACCGGGCGGCGATCTTCACCGCCCAGTCCTGGATGCTGCTGTCCAAGATCGCCTGCGACGACTCGCTCTTCCCGATCGACCACTGGACCGCCATCGAGCGCACCCACTACATGGAGAGCTCCAAGCTCTTCGTGCCCGTGGACCGGCCGTTCTGGCTGGACAAGGACGAGGAGACCGGCCGGGACGTCATGTCGATGACGCTCACCGACCGCATGACGCGCGGCACGTACCTCCTCGACGACGGCCCCGACAAGCCCGCCGTCATCTGCCTCTCCTACACCTGGTGCGACGACAGCCTGAAGTGGCTGCCGCTGTCCGCGAACGAGCGGATGGAGGTCATGCTGAAGTCGCTCGGCGAGATCTACCCGAAGGTCGACATCCGGAAGCACATCATCGGCAACCCGGTGACCGTCTCCTGGGAGAACGAGCCCTACTTCATGGGCGCGTTCAAGGCCAACCTGCCCGGCCACTATCGCTACCAGCGCCGCCTGTTCACCCACTTCATGCAGGAGGCGCTGCCCGAGGACAAGCGGGGCATCTTCCTCGCCGGCGACGACATCTCCTGGACGGCCGGCTGGGCGGAGGGCGCCGTCCAGACCGCGCTGAACGCGGTCTGGGGCGTCATGCACCACTTCGGCGGCGAGACCGACCCGACCAACCCGGGCCCCGGCGATCTCTACGACGAGATCGCCCCGGTCGAACTCCCCGAGGACTGAGCCCGCCTCCCCGCCGCCGGATCAGTCCGGCAGCGGGGTGAGCAGCATGCGGCCGGCGAAGCCCACCGCCGTGTCCAGGCGTTCGGTGAACTCCCCGGCGACGTCCGGCAGTCCGCGCAGCGCCCACAGGGCGCGGGCCGCCGTCCAGGCCGCCTCCCGGGCGCGTTCCAGGCTCCACGCGCCCAGCAGATGGGTCAGCGGGTCGGCGATCCGCAGCAGCTCGGGGCCCGGGGTCAGCTCCTCGCGGATCCGGTCCTCCAACGACAGGAGGATGTCGCCCACGTGGTCGAACTCGTCCTCCAGGTCCACGGGTTCGCAGGCGAGCGTACGACAGGTGTCCACGACGGCGAGCGCGAGATCGTGGCCGATGTGCGCGTTGACGCCCGCGAGCGCGAACTGCAGCGGGCGTACTCCGGGATGCCGGCGGAACTGGAACAGCGGGCGCCAGCAGGCCGGTGGCCGCAGCTCCCGGGCCACCGCGTCCACCGCCGCCAGATAGCGCTCCGCGAACCGCACGTCCAGCGTGATCGCCGCCCGCGCGTCCGGGAACCGGCCCGCGTCGATCCGCCGGTCCACGGCCTCCGTGACGGTGAGGTAGACGCGGTTGAACACCGCGACCCCGTCCCGCGCGGGCAGGGCCGCGTCGAGCGCGCGCATACGGGAGATGACCCCGTCCACAGATGTGAGGACTTGTTCGCGTTGCGGCATGAGCGCAGAGTCGCACCTTTAGGGTGGAACCAGTGGCGGCGGGCCCGACGCTTCCCCGGAACGGGGGAACGCGCCCGTCGTGGGGGAGGGGGAGCAGTACTGTGTCAGGCCCGCGTACCCAGCGCCTGTCCGCGCGGAGGGCCGAGCGCCGGCGTGCCGCCCGGCGCGGCGCGATGGTCGCGGCGGCCTCCGTGGTGGTCGCGGTCGGCACCGCCGCCGGGATGATGTCGGCGGTCGGCGACGGACGCCGCGCGGACGAGGCCCGCCCCGTGGTGACCTCGTCACCACGGCTGGAATCGCTGCCCACCGTGCCGTCGCCGTCGCCCTCCCCGACGGTCTTCCCGTCGGCGTCGAAGTCCCCTTCCCCCACGGCGGGTCCGCAGGAGGGGACGAGTCCGAGGGCGTCCGCGTCCGAGGCCGAGAGGAAGCGGTGGACCGCCCCCGTGTCCACCCGCCTCTACCGTCACCCCGACTCCCAGGTCCTGGACTGGCTGCGGACCAACCCCGACGACCCGCGCCGCGCGGTCATCGAGTCCCGGATAGCCGACCAGCCGGCGGCCGTGTGGTTCGCGGACCACTCCCCGGAGTTGATCACCTCCCGGGTGCGTGCCGTGACGTCGGGCGGCGCGGCGCGGGGCCGGACGCCGGTCCTCGTGCCGTACGCGATCCCCGACCGCGACTGCGGCGGGCACTCCGAGGGCGGGGCGCCCGATCTGGCCGCCTACGACGCCTGGATCGACCGGTTCGCCGCCGGACTGGGCGACGGCGAGGTCATCGTGATCCTGGAGCCCGACGCGATCGCCCAGTCCGAGTGCCTCCCCGCCGGGCGGCGCGCCGACCGCTTCGCCTCGCTGGCCCGGGCCGGCCGGGTGCTGAAGGACGCCAACCCCCGGGCGCGGGTCTACTTCGACGCCGGGCACTCCGGCTGGCACGCGCCCGCCGAGCAGGCCGCCCTGCTGCGGCAGGCCGGGGCCGCCTCGGCCGCCTCCTCCGACGGCGTCTTCAGCAACGTCTCCAACTTCCACTCCACCGCCGACGAGGTCGCCTACGACCGTGCCGTGCTCGACGCCCTCGACGGCCCGCCGGGCCTCGGCGCGGTGATCGACACCAGCCGCAACGGCAACGGCGCCCCGGCGGACGGCGCATGGTGCGACCCGGCCGGCCGCAAGCTCGGCCGGACCCCGACGCTGAGCACCGGGGAGGCCGGAATCGACGCCTACCTGTGGGTGAAGCTGCCGGGGGAGTCCGACGGCTGCAAGGGGGCGCCGGGCACCTTCACCCCGTCGTACGCCTACGACTTGGCGCGCTGATCGCCTTCGGCGCCGTCGGTGTCGTAGGAGGACGTGCCCTCGTCGAGCAGCGGCTCCTGCGTCTTGAGGTGGGCGGGCGCGAAGGCGCGCAGCGCGTGGTAGCCGGTGATGACGACCAGCGTGCCGAGCGCGATGCCGCTGAGCGAGAAGGTGTCGGTGAACTCCATCGAGACGTTGCCGACGCCGATGATGATGCCCGCCGCGGCCGGCACCAGGTTCAGCGGATTGCGCAGGTCCACCTTGGCGTTGGTCCAGATCTGCGCGCCGAGCAGGCCGATCATGCCGTACAGGATGACGGTGATCCCGCCGAGGACCCCACCCGGGACGGCCGCCACGACCGCGCCGAACTTCGGGCACACGCCGAACAGCAGGGCGAAGCCGGCGGCGGCCCAGTACGCGGCCGTGGAGTAGACGCGGGTCGCGGCCATCACGCCGATGTTCTCGGAGTAGGTGGTGTTGGGCGGGCCGCCGACCGCGGTGGACAGCATGGAGCCGACACCGTCGGCGGAGATGGCCGTGCCGAGCTTGTCGTCGAGGTTGTCCCCGGTCATCTCGCCGACCGCCTTGACGTGCCCGGCGTTCTCGGCGATGAGCGCGATGACCACCGGCAGGGCGACCAGGACCGCCGACCACTCGAAGGACGGGCCGTGCAGGGTCGGCAGGCCGATCCAGTCGGCCTGGCCCACGCCGGACAGGTCCAGGCGCCAGTGGTCGGTGACCTTGCCGCTCGCGTCCGCCGAGTGGATCTTCCCGAAGACCCGGTCGAGCGCCCAGGACAGGGCGTACCCGAAGACCAGTCCGAGGAAGATCGCGACGCGGGACCAGAAGCCGCGCAGGCAGACCACGGCGAGCCCGGTGAACAGCATCACGGACAGGGCGGTCCACTGGTCCTGCGGCCAGTAGGTGGAGGCGGTCACCGGTGCCAGGTTGAAGCCGATGAGCATCACCACCGCGCCGGTGACGACCGGCGGCATCGCGGCGTGGATGATCCGCGCCCCGAACCGCCGCACCGCGAGACCCACCAGGAACAGCGCGCCCCCCACCACGAACACGGCGCCGGTGACGGTGGCGCTGGAGCCGCCGTCGGCCCGGATGACCGCGGCGACGCCGACGAAGGAGAGCGAGCAGCCGAGGTAACTCGGCACCCGGCCGCGGGTGGCGAGCAGGAAGACGACGGTCGCGACACCCGACATCATGATCGCCAGGTTGGGGTCCAGACCCATGAGCACCGGGGCGACGAAGGACGCCCCGAACATCGCCACGACGTGCTGGGCACCCAGACCCGCCGTGCGGGGCCAGGAGAGCCGTTCGTCGGGGCGGACCACCGCGCCGGGGGCCGGGGTGCGTCCGTCGCCGTGCAGTTTCCACCGGACGCCGAGATCCATGGGCTGTCGCTTTCGTCGTACGTGCAGGGTGTCCGGACCATTGTGCGGGCTGGGCAGCGGTGGTTCGTACAGGTGGGCGGGCACGGCCGACCCGGCTGAGCGTCTGCTTAGGATGAGGACGCGCCGCTGTTCGATGTAAGCGGCACTCGTCCCGTACGTCCCAGGAGTCCCGCCCGTGACCGCCGAAGCCCCGCTCGCCCCCGCCCTGTCGCACGGCCGGCTGATCCCCGTGACCGTCCACTTCGACGACCTCGACGCGCTGGGGCTGCTGCACAACGCCCGCTACCCACTGCTCGTCGAGCGGGCGTGGACCGAGCTGTGGCAGGAGAAGGGCGTCCGCTTCGACGGGGACTGGGCGGCGGCCGGCGACGCCTGCAACGCGGTCCGGGAGCTGCGCATCGGCTACGAGGCCCCGGTGACCCGCGCCGGTACGTACGCGGTCCACCTGTGGCTGGAGCGGCTCGGCAGGACCGGACTGACGTACGGCTTCCGCTTCTGCTCGCAGGACGGGGAGGTGACCTACGCGCGGGGCAGCCGGGTGCTGGTGCGGCTGGACGCCACGACCCTGCGCCCGGCGCCCTGGAGCGAGACGTTCAGGGACGGGGCTCGGGAACTGCTGCTTCCGGACGCGTGACTTTCGTACGGTCTCCCGCGCGCAGCACGCCCGCGAAGCCCGCGATGCCGCACGACAACACCGTCACCAGGACGAACGACACCATCAGGCTGGTCGCCTGGGCCAGCAGGCCGATCGCGCTCGGGGCGATCAGGCCCGAGGTGTAGGTGATGGTCGCGACGCCCGCGATGGCCAGGCTCGGGTTGGAGCCGCTGCGGCCGGCGGCGGCGAAGCACAGCGGCACGACCACCGCGATGCCGAGCCCCATCAGCGCGAACCCGCCCATCGCCACCGCGGGGTGCCCGGCGAACACGATCAGCAGTCCGCCCAGCAGGGCGACGGCGCCGCTCGCGCGGACCGTGCGCACGGCGCCGTAGCGGTCCACCACGTGGTCCCCGGCGATCCGGGCGATCGCCATGGTGAGCGTGAAACCGGTGGTGCAGGCGGCCGCGAGACCGGCCGAGGTCTCCAGCTGGTCGCGCAGGTAGACCGCCGACCAGTCCAGGCTCGCGCCCTCCGCGAACACCGCGCAGAAGCCGATCGCGCCGATGAGCAGCGCGGAGCGGGGCGGCAGGGCGAACCGCGGCGGCGGCTCCTCGTCCTCGGCGGGCTGCAGGTCGAGCACCCAGGTGCAGGCGGTCACGCCCGCCACCGTCAAGACGGCGGCCGCGAGCGCGTGGTGCAGCCGGGCGTCCGTGCCCAGGTGGGCGGCGAGCGTGCCGGCCGCCGAGCCGACCAGGGCGCCGGCGCTCCACATGCCGTGCAGCCCCGACATGATCGACTTGTCGAGCCGGTTCTCCACCTCCACGCCCAGCGCGTTCATCGCCACGTCGGACATGCCGGCCGTGGCGCCGTAGACGAACAGGGCCAGGCAGAGGGTGAGCAGGTTCGGGGCGATCGACGGCAGGATCAGCGCGAGCGTCCACAGCGCGATCAGGCCGCGCAGCGCCGTGCGGGCGCCGAAGCGGTGGCTGACGCTTCCCGCGAGCGGCATCGCGAGGGACGCCCCGAGCGCGGGGAAGGCGAGCGCGAGGCCCAACTGCCCGGCGCTCACCCCGGCGTGGTCCTGGATCCAGGGGACGCGGGTGGCGAACGAGCCGGTGACGGCGCCGTGCACGGCGAACACGGCGGCCACGGCGTACCGCGCCCGCCTCACGTCGCGCTGTCGATGGACCACTGCGCTCATCGTCCCGCCCCTCCCGGCCGTCGGTTTCCGTCTGCGCCGCCGTAAACTATCAGGAACCCTGCCTGAAAGATATGGGGCATCCGGGGACGGAGCATGCGCCGGCCGGCCCCGCCGATCTGGAAGGATCCCGGCATGGCCGCATCCCCGAGCACCGCCAGAGCCATCAACGACCGGCTCGCCCTGCGTCTGCTCCAGCAGGAAGGCCCGCTGACCGCAGGGCAGTTGAAGCAGCTGACCGGACTGTCCCGGCCGACCGTCGCCGACCTCGTCGAGCGGCTCACCGCCGCCGGGCTCATCGCGGTGGCCGGCGAGGCGGGGGAGCAGCGGCGCGGCCCCAACGCCAAGCTCTACGGCATCGTCGCGGACCGGGCGCACCTGGCCGCGCTGGACGTCCGCACCGAGGGCGTCACCGTGGTCGTCTCCGACCTCGTCGGCGAGGTGCTGGCCGAGGCCGCCCTGCCCATCACCGGGGCGGCGGGCACCGGACCGGCGGTCGAACAGGCGGTCGCACTGGTCGAGCGGACGGCGAAGGAGGCGGGCGCCGACCGGCTGCACACCGTCGGGATCGGCGCCCCCGGGCTGATCGACCCCGCGAGCGGCGAACTGCGCGACTCCACGGGCCTGCCCGAGTGGCACCGGCACCTGGTCGCCGTACTCCAGGAACGGTTCCCCGAGGCCCGGGTCAGCGTGGAGAACGAGACCAACCTCGCCGCGCTGGCCGAGCAGCGCGACGGCGCGGCCCGCGACCGGGACACCTTCGTCCTGCTGTGGCTGGGCCACGGCACCGGCGCCGCCGTGATCCTCGACGGCACCCTGCGCAGGGGCGCCTCCGGCGGCACGGGCGAGATCGGCTTCCTCCCGGTCCCGGGCACCCGCGGTCTGCCCTCGGCCACCGACTGCGCGGGCGGCTACCACTCCCTGGTGGGGGCGGCGGCGGTCGCGGAGTTGGCGGAGGAGTACGGCGTCGTGGCGGAGCCGGGCATCGAGCCGCCGGCGGCGGGCGCGGTACGGACGGCCGTCGCGTCGGCCGGGCCCGCCTCCCCGTCCGGGCCCGCCTCCCCGGAGGCACGCTTCCTCGACACCCTGGCCGACCGGATCGCGGTGGGCGTCGCCTCGGTGGTCGCGCTGCTCGACCCCGGCCACGTGGTCCTGGGCGGCGAGATCGGCCAGGCCGGTGGCGAGGCGCTCGCCGCGCGGGTGCGGGACCGCCTGGCCGCCCTCTCCCCCCTGCCCGCCGACGTACGGCCCAGCACCCTGGGCGGCGGCGCGGTGCTCCGCGGAGCCCTCCTGACGGCCCGCGACCGGGCCCAGGACGAACTGTTCGGCACGCCCGGGCACTAGCCTCCGCTCACCGGCGCGGGACGCCGCGACGGAGTCGCTCCCCGCGCGACCCTCGGCGGTCCCCGCCTCACGGCTGTGAGGCACTCCACACCCCCCGCACGCATGGACGGCGGTCGGCCGTGGCACACTGACCCTGTACCAGTAGCAGCGCACTCCGGGGTCGGTGAAAGTCCGAACCGGCGGTTACAGTCCGCGACCCGGTCGCCTCCAGCGACCGGTTGACCAGGTGAAATTCCTGGACCGACGGTTAAAGTCCGGATGGGAGGCAGTGCGCGGCGGGCGGGCATCCATGCGCGCCGCCGTACCGGTTCGCCGTCCGGGCGAGCCCTGTCCGGCGTCGCTCCCGGTGTTTTCGTCCGCGGTTCCCGCCGTTATCGGCAGCCCCGGAGTCCGTGCCCGAAAAGGCAGGAGGACCCGGGAAGTGTTCACCGGAATCGTCGAAGAGCTGGGCGAGATCACCGCCGTCGAAACCCTCGACGACGCCTGTCGCTTCCGGCTGCGCGGCCCCGTCGTCACCGAAGGCGCGAAGCACGGCGACTCCATCGCCGTCAACGGCGTCTGCCTCACGGTCGTCGAGCACGAGGGCGACGAGTTCACCGCCGACGTCATGGCGGAGACCCTGAAACGCTCCAGCCTCGGCGTCCTCGCCGTCGGCTCCCGCGTCAACCTCGAACGCCCCACGGCCGTCGGCTCCCGCCTCGGCGGCCACATCGTCCAGGGGCACGTCGACGGCACCGGCGAGATCCTCGGGCGCGAGCCGTCGGAGAACTGGGAGATCGTGAAGATCTCCCTCCCCGCCGACCTCTCCCGCTACGTCGTGGAGAAGGGCTCCATCACCGTCGACGGCATCAGCCTCACCGTTGTCGACGCCGGGCCCGACTTCTTCACCGTCAGCCTGATCCCCACCACCCTCGCCCTGACGACCCTCGGCATCAAGCAGCCCGGCGACCCGGTCAACCTCGAGGTGGACGTCATCGCCAAGTACGTCGAGCGGATGCTCGGCGACCGCGTCACCGGTGAGGGGGTTCCCCGGTGAACTGGCTCAACTCCGAGGCCTTCACCCTCTTCGGCCAGCACATCAAGTGGTCGGACATGATCGGCAACGTGATCGGCCTGATCGCCCTCGCCCTCGGCTGGCGCCGCTCCCTGTGGACCTGGCCCGCCCAGTTCGTCTCCGGCCTGATCCTCTTCACGGCCTTCGCCACCGCCCACCTCTCGGGCAGCGCCGGCAAGCAGATCGTCGTCATGCTGGTCGCCGCCTGGGGCTTCTGGCAGTGGAACCGCGGCCGGCGACAGGCGCAGGACGGCTCCGTCGCCGTACGGTTCGCGACCAACACCGAACGGCTTCTTCTCGTGGGCGCCGCGGCCGTCGGCACCCTCGCCGTCGGCGGGCTGTTCACCCTCTACCCGTCCCTGTCCTGGGACCCCTGGCCGGACGCCTACATCTTCGTCGGCACCGTCGTCGCCATGTACGCCCAGGCCCGCGGCATGGTCGAGTTCTGGTTCGCCTGGCTGCTCGTCGACCTCGTCGGCGTCCCCCTGAACTTCGCCAACGGCTTCGCCTTCTCCGGCTTCGTCTACGTCATCTACGGCGCACTGGTCCTGTGGGGCCTGCGCGACTGGTGGCTGCGCTCCCGCGACGCGCGGCCCGCCCTGGAAGGAGCGCCCGCATGAGCACGGCACCGATCCTGTACGGCACCGACGGCCTCGAGGACCTCACGCTCGACCCGGTCGAACAGGCGATCGCCGACATCGCGGCCGGCCGCCCGGTCGTGGTCGTCGACGACGAGGACCGCGAGAACGAGGGCGACCTCGTCATCGCCGCCGAGAAGGTCACCCCCGAGACCGTCGCCTTCATGATGAGCGAGTGCCGCGGCCTGATCTGCGCCCCCATGGAGGGCGAGGAGCTGGACAGGCTCGGCATCCCCCTGATGGTGGAGAACAACACCGAGTCCATGCGGACCGCGTTCACCGTCACCGTGGACGGCTCGGGCGCCCACGGCGTGACCACCGGCATCTCCGCCGCGGACCGCGCGACCACGCTCCGGCTGCTGGCGAGCGGCACCGCGCGGGCCGACGACTTCGTCCGCCCCGGCCACATCTTCCCGCTGCGCGCCCGCCCCGGCGGCGTGCTCGCGCGCAACGGACACACCGAGGCCGCCGTCGACCTCGCCCGCCTCGCCGGCCTGCGCCCGGCCGGCGCCATCGTGGAGATCGCCGGCGAGGACGGCACCATGCTCCGGCTCCCCGAACTGATCCCGTTCGCCCGCAAGCACGGCCTGACGATCATCTCCATCGAGGACCTGATCGCCTACCGCCGCTCCGCCGAACCCACCGTCCGCCGCGAGGCCGAGGTCCGTCTGCCCACCTCGCACGGCACCTTCACCGCGTACGGCTACCGCTCCACCGCCGACGGCGTCGAACACGTCGCCCTCGTCCACGGCGACATCGGCGACGGCGAGGACGTCCTCGTCCGCGTCCACTCCGAATGCCTCACCGGTGACGTCTTCGGCTCCCGGCGCTGCGACTGCGGCCCCCAGCTCGACGCCTCCCTGGAACGCGTCCAGGCCGAGGACCGGGGCGTGGTCGTCTACCTGCGCGGCCACGAGGGACGCGGCATCGGCCTGATGCCCAAGCTGCGCGCCTACGAACTCCAGGAGCGCGGCCGGGACACCCTCGACGCCAACCTCGAACTCGGCCTGCCCGCCGACGCCCGCGACTACGGCGCCGGGGCGCGGATACTCGCCGACCTGGGCGTCCGCAGCGTCCGCCTGATGACCAACAACCCCGACAAGTCCGACGCGCTCGCCCGTCACGGCATCCAGGTCACCGCGCGCGAGCCGATGCCCGTCACCGCGGGCGAACACAACCTCCGCTACCTGCGCACCAAGCGGGACCGGATGGGCCACGACCTGCCCTGGCTGGACACGCCGGCCGTGCCCGCCTGCGGCAACCAGTAACGAGAATCACCGAGGAGAGACGTGAGCGGCAAGGGTGCACCGGAACTGTCCGTACGCGACGTGGGGGACCTGCGGGTCGCCGTCATCGCGGCACAGTGGCACGAGAAGGTGATGGACGGACTGGTGGACGGCGCCCTGCGCGCCCTGCACGACCTCGGCATCGACGAACCGACCCTGCTCCGGGTTCCCGGCAGCTGGGAACTCCCCGTCGTCGCCAAGGTCCTGGCCGGCCGCGGCTACGACGCGGTCGTCGCCCTCGGCGTCGTCATCCGGGGCGGCACGCCCCACTTCGACTATGTGTGCCAGGGCGTCACCCAGGGCCTCACCCAGGTCTCGGTCGACACCGGCGTCCCCGTCGGCTTCGGCCTGCTCACCTGTGACGACGAGGAGCAGGCCCTCGACCGCGCCGGACTGCCCGGCTCCAGCGAGGACAAGGGGCACGAGGCGGTCACCGCGGCGGTGGCGACCGCGGCCTGCCTGCGCTCAGTATCCGAACCCTGGCGGTGAGCAGACCCCGTCACCGCGTAGGGTAAGGACCACCATGTCCAAGAAGACGTTCGAGGAGCTCTTCACCGAGCTCCAGCAGAAGGCCGCCCACGGGGACCCCGCCACCTCCCGCACCGCCGAGCTGGTGGACAAGGGGGTCCATGCCATCGGCAAGAAGGTCGTCGAGGAGGCCGCCGAGGTCTGGATGGCCGCCGAGCACGAGGGCAAGGAGGCGGCCGCCGAGGAGATCTCGCAGCTGCTCTACCACGTCCAGGTGATGATGGTCGCCCGCGGCATCTCCCTCGACGACGTCTACGCCCACCTGTAAGAACCGACGTTCGCCACTCACCCCTCCCCACACGAAGGAAGCCGACCTCATGCTGCGCATCGCCGTCCCCAACAAGGGTTCCCTGTCAGGCCCCGCGGGGGAGATGCTGCATGAGGCCGGCTACCGGCAGCGCCGCGAGTCCAAGGAACTGCGGATCGTCGACCCGGCGAACGAGGTCGAGTTCTTCTACCTCCGCCCGCGCGACATCGCCATCTACGTCGCCTCCGGACAGCTCGACATCGGCATCACCGGCCGCGACCTGCTGATCGACTCCGGCGCCGACGCCGAGGAGATCCTCCCCCTCGGCTTCGCCCGCTCCACCTTCCACTACGCCACCAAGCCGGGCACCCTCGGCGGCCTGGCGGACCTGAAGGGCAAGACGATCGCCACCTCCTACGAGGGCATCGTCGCGGGACACCTCGCCGACCACGGCATCGACGCCTCCGTCGTCCACCTCGACGGCGCCGTCGAGACCGCCATCCAGCTCGGTGTCGCCCAGGTCATCGCGGACGTCGTCGAGACCGGCACCTCGCTGCGCAACGCCGGCCTGGAGATCACCGGCGAACCGATCATGAAGTCCGAGGCCGTCGTCATCCGCCGCACCGGCGCGGACGGCGAGGAGCCCAAGGTGCGGCAGTTCCTGCGCCGCCTCCAGGGCGTCCTGGTCGCCCGGACGTACGTGATGATGGACTACGACTGCCGCGTCGAACAGCTCGAGAAGGCCGTCGACCTCACCCCCGGCCTGGAGTCCCCCACCGTGTCCCCGCTGCACAACGAGGGCTGGGTCGCCGTCCGCGCGATGGTCCCCGCCAAGGAGGCCCAGCGGATCATGGACGACCTGTACGACATCGGCGCCCGCGCCATCCTCACCACGGCCATCCACGCCTGCCGCCTCTGACCGGTTCCGGAGCACCACCATGTCCGACGCGACCGAGGGCCGGCTGCCCGAACTGCCCGTCACCTTCCGTCCGGGCCGCACCCGCGCGGTACTGCTCACGGCCGGCACCGCGCTCTTCGTGGTCATCACCCTGATCGCGCTGCTGCTGGAGCAGCTCAGCCCGGGGGAGCGGATCAGCTTCGTGTTCACCGCCGCGCTGCTGGCCGGCGTGCTGTTCCTGCTGGCCCGGCCGAGGGTCGACGCCGACGAGACGGGTGTCACCGTCGTCAACATCGTGAGCCGGCGCCGCCTGGAATGGGCGGAGGTCCTTCAGGTGAACCTCCGTTCCGGTGATCCCTGGGTCTTCCTCGACCTCAGCGACGGCACCAGCCTGCCCGCGCTCGGCATCCAGCCGGGCATCGCCAGACAGCGGGCCGTCGCCGACGCGCGGGCCCTGCGGGCGCTCGTCGAGGCCCGCTCCACGGCCGGGCCCGGGACACCCCGGAGCTGACTCGGGGCCACCCCTCCGGGACGGTCCGGGGCCGGACTCCGGGAAGCGTCCGGGGACGTCCACCTGCCGCAGTCGCCCATGTCTTGATTAATCTGGTGGGCGCAGGCGCGACGACCGCGCCTGCGCCCCTGCCGCCCCGCCCGGTGCACAGGGGCTCCAGCTACCCGAGGAGTGACCCTCTCCGGCGATGGACGGATCGTCCTGTAGTACCTGCGCCGCCCCCTGCCGACATAGCGCGGACCCGCGTCTCCAGGTCCGCGCGCATGCGGAGGCGGCGGCATCATGACCACCTCCTTGCTGCTTCTGGCAGCCGCTTTCCTACTGATCCTGGCCAACGGATTCTTCGTGGCCGCGGAGTTCGGCCTGGTCACCGTCGAGCGACCGGACGCCGAACGGGCCGCCGCGGGCGGCGACCGGCGCGCCCGCCGGGTCGTCGAGTCGCTCAGGGAGCTCTCCTTCCAGCTCTCCGGCACCCAGCTCGGCATCACCATCACCTCCCTCGTCGTCGGCATGCTGGCCGAGCCGGCGCTCGTCGGACTGCTGCACGGCCCCTTCACCGGCATCGGTGTCCCCGAGGGCGCGGTCCCCGGTGTCTCCGTCGTCGTCGGCATGCTGCTGGCCTCCGCGGTGCAGATGGTGATCGGCGAACTCGTGCCGAAGAACTGGGCCGTGTCCCGCCCCCTGCAGGTCGCCCGCTTCGTGGCCGGCCCGCAGCACGCGTTCGCCCGGCTCTTCCGCCCGGTCATCGCCGGACTGAACGCCGTGGCCAACCGTCTGGTGCGCGCCCTGGGCATCGAGCCCGCCGAGGAACTGGCCTCCGCCCGCACCCCCGGCGAACTCGTCTCCCTGGCCCGGCACTCCGCCCGGGCCGGCGCCCTGGAACAGGACACGGCGGACCTCTTCGTCCGCACCCTGTCCCTCGGCGAACTGACCGCACAGCACGTCATGACGCCACGCGTGAAGGTCAGCGCCCTGCAGTCCTCGGCGACCGCCGAGGACGTGGTCAACCTGACCCGGGCCACCGGCCTGTCCCGCTTCCCCGTCTACCGGGAGCGGATCGACGAGATCGTCGGCATGGTGCACCTCAAGGACGCCCTCGCGGTGCCCGTGCACGACCGGCTGCGCACCCCCGTGAGCCGCATCGCCCGTCCGGCGCTGCTCGTCCCCGAGACCCTGCCCGTACGGCCGCTGCTCACACGGCTGCGCAGCGAGCAGCCCATCGCGGTCGTCGTCGACGAGTACGGCGGCACGGCCGGCGTCGTCACACTGGAGGACATCGTCGAGGAGATCGTCGGCGAGGTGCGCGACGAGCACGACGGACAGGACGTCCCCGAACTCGCCCCCGCCCCGCCCGAGGACGGCAACCCCGCCTGGGACGTCGACGGCGGTGTCCGGGTCGACATCCTGCTGCGCATAGGCCTGGAGGTGCCCGAAGGCCCCTACGAGACGGTGGCCGGCCTGATCGCCGATCTGCTCGGCCGGATCCCGGCCGTCGGCGACCGCGCGGAACTGCCCGGCTGGCGGCTGTCGGTACGCCGGGTCGGTCACTACCGCGCCGAACGCGTCCGCCTGGTCAGAACGGCCCCGCTGCCGCTGGTGGAGGTGGCCGGATGAGCGTGCTGCAACTCCTCTTCGCCGGGCTGCTCGTGCTCGCCAACGGCTTCTTCGTCGGCGCCGAGTTCGCGCTGGTCTCGGTCCGCCGCAGCCAGATCGAACCCCTCGGCACGGCCCGCGCCCGCCGGGTGCTGTACGGCCTGGAGCACCTGCCGCAGATGATGGCGGCGGCCCAGTTCGGCATCACCGTCTGCTCGCTGACCCTGGGCGCCGTCGCCGAACCGACGGTCGCCCGCCTGCTGGAACCGGTCTTCGCGTGGATGCACCTGCCGCACGGCATGATCCACCCGCTCGGCTACGTCATCGCGCTCGCCGTGGTGGTCTTCTTCCACCTCGTCATCGGCGAGATGGTCCCGAAGAACCTGGCGATGGCGGCCCCCGAGAAGGCCGCCCTGTGGCTGAGCCCCGGCTTGGTCTGGTTCGCCCGCCTGTGCAGGCCGGTCACGATCGCGCTCGGCGCCTGTGCCCAGGCCGTGCTGCGGCTGTTCCGCGTCGAACCGAAGGACGAGGTCGAGGCCGTCTTCACCAGCGAACAGCTCAACCGGCTGGTGGAGGACGCCGGCCAGGCCGGCCTCCTCGACCCCGAGGAGGCCGAGCGCCTGGAGGACGCGCTGGAACTGGGCTCCCGCCCGGTGACGGACGTCCTGCTGGGCCGTGAGTCGCTGGTGACGGTCACGCCCGCGGTCACGCCGGGACAGATCGTGGAACTCACCGCCCG
This sequence comes from Streptomyces sp. NPDC018964, assembly GCF_044390325.1. Classification (NCBI taxonomy): domain Bacteria; kingdom Bacillati; phylum Actinomycetota; class Actinomycetes; order Kitasatosporales; family Streptomycetaceae; genus Streptomyces; species Streptomyces sp. NPDC018964. The sequence continues at coordinate 57,572 of NZ_JBIRYZ010000031.1, read as the reverse complement.
CACCGGGTACTCCCGGTTCCCGGTGGCCGCGGACAGCGGTGCCTTCATGGGCTACCTGCACGTCAAGGACGTACTGGACCTGGAGGACTCCGACCGGGCCGTCCCGCAGCACCTGTGGCGCCCGATGACGACCCTCCGCCCCGAACTCCCCCTGGACGACGCCCTCACGGTGATGCGCCGCGCCGCGACCCACCTGGCCCAGGTCTCCGACGCCTCCGGCAGGGTCCTGGGCCTGGTCGCCCTGGAGGACGTCCTGGAACTCCTGGTGGGCGAGGTCCGTGACCCGGCCCACCGAGAAGTGACGGTGACCCCCCAGAGGGCGAGCGGAACCCCGGAGGAGGCCCTGACCCCCTGACCACGAGTAGCCCCGCCGCCCCAGCTACGAGGCAGCCACGCCGCCCCAGCTGCGGGCAGTCGTGCCTCCCCCAGTGCCTTAAGGGCCTGGGAGGTACCCCCAGGGCGGCACGGGTGGGCGATGGGGGTCCCCCCGCTCGAGCGAAGCCGAGAGTGGGGGAGGCACCTCTTCAGCGGAGCGAGCTGACACCCCCCCGTCAGCCCACCCACCGGGGTCTCACGACCCCGGTGGGTCCGCCGGCCCCCGCCCCGACAGAACCTCCCCGTACGCCTGCATGAGATCCGGCAACCGCAACGTGGCCAGATCATCCCGGGTCAGCGTCCCGGGATACACCGACAACCGCAGATCCCGGTACGCACAGCTCTTCTCGTACAGCGTCCGCAGGAACCGCCCGTTCCCCAGCTCGTCGATCCACCCCTGGTCCACCACGTGCCCGGCGATCGACCGCAGCTCGTCCAACGCCTCCTCGTCCCACACATCCCCGTTCTCCTCCGCCAGCACCTCACCGATCGAGGTCAGCTCCAGCGGCCGGTACGAGGGGAAGTCCACCCGTGTGGTGAACCGCGAGGACAGTCCGGGGTTCGCGGCCAGCAGCCGGTCCATGCCCTCCGGATACCCGGCGAGGATCACCACCAGATGGTCCCGGTTGTCCTCCGCCCGCTTCAGCAGCACCTGAAGCGCCTCGTCCCCGTACGCGTCCCCCTTGCCGTACCCGGAGTTGGACAGGGAGTACGCCTCGTCCACGAACAGGACCCCGCCCAGCGCGGAGTCGATCAGCTCGTTGGCCTTCACCGCGGTCTGCCCCAGGTACTCACCGACCAGATCCGCCCGCTGGGCCTCCACCAGATGGTCACCGCCGAGCAGCCCGAGGGCGTAGAACACCCGGCCGAGGATGCGGGCCACCGTGGTCTTGCCGGTCCCGGACGGTCCGGAGAAGACGAAATGGCGTTTGGGCGGCTGTACCGGCAGCCCCTGCCCGGCGCGCAGCCGCGCCATGTTCAGCTGCGCCGACAACGCCTTGACCTGGCGCTTCACCGGCTCCAGGCCCACCATGCGCTCCAGCTCGGCGAGCGCTTCCTCCAGTAACACGGGGTCCGTGGGTCCGGTGGGCAGCGGTGACGTCCCGGTGCCCGCCCGCTCCCGCACGCCCGGAGCGGTGACCGGGGGCAGGGGGCCCGGCACGGGCTCGGGCTCGGGCAGCCGCAGGTCACGCCCCTCGGTGCCGAACAGGGGATCGAGCATGTCGGGGCCGTCCACGGCATCCTGCCCGGCCCCGGTGAGCGTGATCGCGGCGAGATCGGCGGAGTCGTCGTACCCGTCGCCCTCGGCGATCGCGGCGAGCCGGGCGGAGGTGTCCATGAAGGCCGGATCGACCCGGTGCACGGCCCGGTACAGGGGGAGCGCGGCGGCGCTGCGGCCGGTCCCCTCGTGGGCGCGGGCCAGCCAGTAGCGCAGCTCCTTGCGCTGCGGCTGTTCGCTGCGGCACCGCATCAGCGCCGCCGACAGCAGCGGTTCGGCCTGCCCGTACATCTCCAGCCGTACCCGTGCCATGCCGCCGAACAGGCCGGCCTCGATGCCCAGCATCGGGTCCTCGACGAGGGAGTCCGTGTACCGGACCAGCTGCTCCCAGTCCTTGACCAGGTAGGCGCGGCAGGCGTGCAGGAAGCGGACCTGCGGATCGGCGTCCACCGGGGGCAGTCCGGCGAGCGCCCGGTCCAGTTCGGGCACGTGGCGCCCGTCCAGCCAGTGGGAGGCGTGCGCCAGCAGCAGATCGCGAGGGCTCTCCAGTACCGGCTGCACCCACCAGCCCAGCCAGTACCAGGAGTTGAGGGTGCGGCGGTGCCGGGCGCGCTGCTCGCCGAAGCGCTCCCGGTGCCGGAACATCCTGAGCAGCGCGGTCGTCGTGTCGACGCGCAGCGCGTGCAGTCCCAGCCAGCCGTCGGCCATCCCCGGGTCGAGCCGCACCGCGGCCCGGAACTCCTCCTCCGCCTGCGGATAGGCGCCCATCGTGTAGGCGTCCACGCCGCGCAGCCAGGCGAGATCGGCCGGGGCCTGCGGGTCCTGCGTGCCGAAGTCCATCACGTCCCCCACGAACCGTGCCCCCGTCGGTGTGCCGGCCGGCCCGCGTCCGTCTGCTCCCGTCGGTCGAACCGCTGTGCCGCGGACCGGAGTTGCAAGGTGCGCGAAGCAGCGTCCGTAGGTCGCACCGAGGGCATCGTACCTGCGGCGGCGTCACGTCCGTAGGGTGCCGTGCACGCCGAAGGGCGAGGCGGGAGAGGGAGCGCGGAACACGCGCGGTGACCCAGGGTGATCGTCATATGCCGCTGAGCGCCCGAAAAGTGTGAAGAGGGCAGAACGAAGCCCCCGATCACGGGGGAACAACCGGGGGCTTCGCGTCTGCCGGCGGCTCCGAAGGGCCGCACATTGAGAACGTAAGACCTGTACGCGCCCCCGGTCAAGCCGAGTTGGGGTACTCCGGCAACTTGTCCGGGACCGCTCTTCACGGGTTCACCACAACGCGGGTGACCCGTCACCGTACGTGATCGGCCGGGGTGGCTCACCCGCCCCGGCAGGCCCGGGAAGCAGCTCGTATCCCTTCGGGCGCTGCCGTACCAGAAGGCCGGCGAAGGGCCGTGAGGGATCGCCGGTGAAGTGTTCGCGCTCCGCGCGGACCCAGCCGTCCCAGAACTCCCGCTGCTCCGCTCCGTCGCGGGCCCGCCCCCGTGACCAGGACTCCTCCCGGGGGAGATCCATCCACAGCAGCAGCGCCAGATGCGGGCGCAGGGCCCGGCGTCCCGCGCCGACACCTTCCACGACGATCACGGGGGCGGGCGGCAGCCGGCGGGACGGTCCGAAGCGGCGGGCCCGCCAGTCATAGGGGGAGTAGCGCGCGGTCTCGCCGCGGCCGAGCGGCTCGATCACCTGGCTCAGCAGCCGTCCGGTCCAGTCGAACAGTTCGGTGTGGCTGGCGATGTCGTCGAGCCGCAGCACCGGAGCGCCGTCCAGGGCCTCGGCCAGTCGCACGGCGAACGTCGACTTCCCCGAGCCGGCGTGTCCGTCGACACCGACGAGCCGGACCGGGCCGCACGAGGGGGCGAGCCGGCGGATGCGGGAGGCGAGACCGTGGAGGGCCGGCTCCTGGGGCGGGGAGGGTGGAGGGCTCACCGGAGCACTCTAGGCCCCGGACGGACGAGCCCGGACGCCCGGACGGAGAAGCCCCCGAACCCTCGGCCGGACGGGCCCGCCGCAGGCCCCGCCATGGGGCGAGTCCCCTGTCGGTCGGACTCGGCACGGCCGGGATGCTGGCAGGATCCGCCCGGCTGCGTTCATAGTGGGCGCACACCCGCTCCATCCGGCGGACGTCCGCCGTCCGGCCGGCCGCGCTTTGGTCCTGTCCCGACTCCGACACCTGGGGGTCCTCCACCCATGAGCAGAGCCGAACTGCCCTCCCGCAGATCCCTCCTGGCCGCGGCGGTCGTCGTCGCCGTCGCCGGGAGCGCGGGCCCGGCGTCCGCCGGCACCCCGACGGCCGGCATCCCGGCCGGACGCACCGTCGGCACCGGCCGGACCGCCGCCCGTCCCGTCGACAACCGGGCCTGGACCTCGTACGCCGACTGGTGCGGCGGCACCGCCGACGGCACCCGTGCCGTCACCGGCGCCCGTCCCGGCCTCGTGATCGCGCGGCCCGCCGGCACCACGGACCACACCGACCCGCACACCGGCCGCACGACCGCCTGGGAGTACGCGACCTGGACCTCACCCGTGCACCGTCCCGGGGTTCCGGCGACGGAGGTCATCGCCTCCTGGAACGCGCACACCCCCGAGGGCACCTGGCTCCAGATCGAGCTGAAGGGCACGTACTCCGACGGCACGGACAGCCCCTGGTACGTCATGGGCCGCTGGGCCGCCGGCGATCAGGACATCCGGCGCACCTCGGTGGACGGCCAGGGCGACGGGAGGAGCACCGTCTGGACGGACACGCTCTCCGTGGACGACGCGGCCTCGGGCCTGCGCGTCGTCTCGTACCGGCTGCGGCTGACCCTCCACCGCCGCCCCGGCACCCGGCTCACCCCGACGGTGTGGCGGCTCGGCGTGATGGGCTCCGACGTCCCCGACCGGTTCACCGTTCCCGCCTCCCGGCCCGGTCTCGCCGAGGAGCTGATCGTCCCGCGCTACTCGCAGGAGATCCACAAGGGCCAGTACCCGGAGTACGACAACGGCGGCGAGGCCTGGTGCAGCCCCACCTCCTCGCAGATGATCATCGAGTACTGGGGAGGGCGGCTCACCGAGGAGCAGCTGTCCTGGGTCGATCCGTCCTACGCCGACCCGCAGATCTGCCACGCGGCCCGGTACACGTACGACCACCAGTACGCCGGCTGCGGCAACTGGCCGTTCAACGCCGCCTACGCGGCCACCTTCGACGGCCTGGCGGGCGTGGTCACCCGCCTCGGCTCCCTCACCGACCTGGAGACGCTGATCGCCGCGGGCATCCCGGCCATCACGTCGCAGTCGTTCCTGGCGGAGGAGCTGACCGGGGCGGGGTACGGCACCTCCGGGCACCTGATGACGGTGATCGGCTTCACCGCCGACGGCGATGTGATCGCCAACGACCCCGCCTCGGACGACAACGAGGCCGTGCGCCGCGTCTACGACCGGCGCGAGTGGGAGAACATCTGGCTGAGGACCAAGCGGTACAACGCCTCCGGGAAGGTCGTCTCCGGCACCGGGGGGATCTGCTACCTCTACTTCCCGGCCCGGCCGACCCCGCGGCAGCGCAAGGCGCTCGCGGCGGTGGGCGTGCGCTGAGCCGGTCCGTCCGGCGGGGCCCCGGGGGGCCGGGGGCCCCCGGCCGGGGGGGGCCACCAAACCGCCCCCACACCCCCCCCCCGGGGGGAGGGGGGCCGGCATCGGCCGGGCCGGGCCCCCCCGGGGGGCGCGCTCGGCGGTGGGGGGGGGGGGGGGGGGGTGCGCGGGGCGGGCGGGGGGCCCCGGGCCGCCGGGGCCCCGCCGCACGGCTGTGACCAACCTCTCGGCCACACAGGCCGCTCACGGTGGCAAGGTGGACGTCAGTCGCAGGGGGAGTCCACCGCACCACAGAGACCAGCGAGAAGCCATGACCGCGAACGCAGCCACCGTCACCCGCGCCCGCACCGGCGGCCCCCGGGAGGACGGCCCGAAGATCTTCGAACACGCCATGGGATGGACCCTCGTCGTGGTCCTCGCGATGTTCGTGACCCAACTGGGACTGCTGTAACCCGAGGCCGCGGCAATACCGGCCCGGGCCCTCCGGACGACCTGACATACTGCGGCGGGATGTCCCACCGTCCGCAGGAAGACCTGGGTCGACATTGAACATCAGCCGGCAGTCCGCCGTACGCGCCGCGGCGCACGGTACCGAGCGTTCGTCCGCGCGCCGCGCCGAACTCATCGCCATCGGGCGGAGGCTGTTCGCGGACACGTCGTACGACGCGCTCTCGATGGACGACATCGCACGCCAGGCGCAGGTCGCCAAGGGGCTGATCTACTACTACTTCCACTCCAAGCGCGGCTACTACCTGGCGATCATCGAGGACTCGGTGGCCGGCCTGGTCTCCTTCGCCGCGAGCGGGGCCGGGCTGCCGCCCGCGGAGCGGGTGCACCGCACCATCGACAGCTATCTGCGGTACGCCGAGCACAACCAGGCCGCCTACCGCGCGATCGTCAGCGGCGGCGTCGGCTTCGACACCGAGGTGCACGCGATCCGGGACGGGGTGCGCGAGGCCATCGTCGCGACCATCGCCGAGGGGGCCTACGGCCGTATGGACATCGCGCCGGTGGCCCGGATGGGGCTGCTGGCCTGGGTGTGCAGCGTGGAGGGTGCCGCACTCGCGTGGATCGACCGCGGTGAACTGTCCCGCGAGACCATGGGCGAACTGCTGGTGAAGACGCTCGGCGGGGCCCTGCGCGCCATCGAGGAGCTGGACCCCGCTTACCTGGCACCGGCGCCCGCCCGCCGCGACGGCTGAGCCGGTCCCGGACGGCGGCCGGGGCGGAAGTCCCCCGTGGAACCCCGCCCCCGGCGTGCGCCCGAGAGGGTCACCGGGGCGCCTCGGTCAGTTCCCCGTCCGCGGTGTCACCGCCCGGCTCCCGGACGGACGTGCCGCCCGGGCCCTGCCGCTCCTCGCGGGTCGTCCTGGTGGCGGTCGGGGCCTCCTTCTCCGGTTCGCGAGGCTGGTCGAAGGTGCGGCGCAGGGGTCGCCGACGGCGTGGGCGACGGGGGTGAGCCCGTCCACGGAGCGCGGCGTCCCGATGTTCCCGACGCGGTGCGCGCGGTCGTGGGCGCCCCGTGCGGTGAGGTCTCCGGCGACCTGGGAACCGGCGGTCTCCTGAGCCGAGGTCGCGGCGGTCGCGGCCGGAACGCCGCGCCGGCGGGTGGTCCGGCGCCGGGCACGGTGGCGCACGCGGCGGACACGAGCGACCGCGGGGTGCGGGGGCGGTACGGGACCGCATCCGGTCGTCTCCTCGCGGGGGAGGGGATTTCCTGAAGTGAGCGGTCGTTAACGGGTGACTTGCTGCGGCCGATCGGGCATACTCGCAGCGCACAGCCGCTGGTCAGCAGCTTCCGAGACCCGGGAGTGCGAGCATCGGCCAGGCACCGATACGACCCCGGCGGAGCCGCCCCCACCCAAGGCGCACGCCGACGTGCCCGAACAGGGAGGAGAGCGTCGCCATGCCCGACCGCGCCCCGCAGCCGGTGGACCGGCAACTGCCCACGGACGAAGCCCGGGACCTGATCTCGCTCGTCCGCGACATCGCGCAGCGCGAGGTCGCCCCGCGGGCGGCCGAGGAGGAGGAAGCGGGACGCTTCCCCCGTGAACTGTTCACGCTGCTCTCCGAGTCCGGCCTGCTCGGCCTGCCCTACGACTCCGAGTACGGCGGCGGTGACCAGCCGTACGAGGTCTACCTCCAGGTCCTCGAAGAGCTCGCCGCGGCCCGCCTCACCGTCGGCCTCGGCGTCAGCGTGCACACCCTGGCCTCCTACGCGCTCGCCGCCCACGGAGCCAAGGAGCAGCAGGCCGAACACCTGCCGGCGATGCTCGGCGGCGGCCTGCTCGGCGCCTACTGCCTCTCCGAGCCCGCCTCGGGCTCCGACGCGGCCTCCCTGCGCACCAAGGCGGTGCGCGACGGGGACGACTGGGTGCTCACCGGCACCAAGGCGTGGATCACCCACGGTGGCATCGCCGACTTCTACACCGTCATGGCCCGTACCGGCGAGGAGGGCCCGCGCGGCATCACCGCGTTCCTGGTGCCCGGTGACGCCGAAGGGCTGAGCGCCGCCGTGCCGGAGAAGAAGATGGGGATGAAGGGCTCGCCGACCGCCCAGGTCCATCTCGACGGCGTCCGGGTTCCCGACGCGAGGCGGGTCGGGGAGGAGGGGCAGGGCTTCGCGATCGCCCTGTCGGCGCTGAACGGCGGCCGGCTCGGCATCGCCGCCTGCGCGATCGGCCTGGCCCAGGCGGCGCTGGACGAGGCGCTCGGCTACGCGGCCGAGCGGCGGCAGTTCGGCAAGCCGATCGCCGACTTCCAGGGACTGCGCTTCATGCTCGCCGACATGGCCACGCAGATCGAGGCGGGGCGCGCGCTGTACCTGGCGGCGGCCCGACTGCGCGACGCGGGGCGGCCGTTCGCCAAGCAGGCCGCCATGGCCAAGCTGCACTGCACCGACACGGCGATGCGGGTCACCACCGACGCCGTGCAGATCCTCGGCGGCTACGGCTACACCGCGGACTTCCCCGCCGAGCGCTACATGCGTGAGGCCAAGGTCCTGCAGATCGTCGAGGGCACCAACCAGATCCAGCGCATGGTCATCGCCCGCCACCTCACGGGTCCGGAGACCCGCTGATCCGGCCGGGCCCCCGCCAGGGCGCGACGAGCCGGGTCCACTCCGGATCCTGCCGCCCGGGCACCGTGCGGCCCCGGTCGACCCAGGTCCGCATGAGATCGCGGTAGATCGGAGGATCCGGGAGCCGGGGCGGCACGGGCGCGACCGCCTCCATGGGCGGCGGCACGAAGACGTGACGCTGACGCCCGGTCGTCGAGTACGTGGGGGTCGTCATACCCGGGCAACGTGGAAGCGGCCCGACGGGTCACCGACCCCTGGAACAGGACGTGCGTTCGCGGCCGTCCCGCACGGACGGGGGCGGCGGACCGCGCCGCCCCGGCACCGGTGTGCGCTCAGGCGGCGTGCCGCCGCATCGCCGGGACCCGGATCGGACGCGAGCCCGGGCCGCCGACGTGCGAGAAGGGCTGGGTGCGCCAGTCGAGTCCCTGAGGGAGCGTCAACAGCAGCGCGGTGTCCTGCTCCTGGGGAGTGACGGACTCGTCGGCCGGCCGCGCCTCGGCGGCCCGGCGGCCGGTGCCGGCGCAGACCGTGAGCCCGAACGGGTTCCACGGCGAGGCGCACAGCGCGTGCTCCGGCAGGACGTCCTCGTCCGCGAGCAGGGCGATGGGCTGCGCGCAGTCCGGGCAGACGACCCGGTACATCTCGAAGGTGTCGTAGGTGTCGAGTTCCTCGTCCGGGGCGTCGGGTTCGACGTACTCCGGGTCGAGCTCGACGACCGGCTGCTGCCGCTTGGACGTGGTACGACCAAGGCGCTTAAGACTCTGCATTGGGTTCTCCCCCTCGGGCTGGGCCGTGAAGGCACTGCGGCCTCGACCACAGCAAGCACTTCCCGTCCCCCCTCCGGGGTAATCACGGGAACATCACGGAGACCGTTCGAAGGGTGTGGTGTTCGTCACATGCCATGTGCGGGTGCCCCGTGCGGGGGCTTTGTCCCCCCGGACCGCGCGCGGCGGTCCCCGGCGCATCACGAACCGGGCATGACCTGGACGGCTCAGGTACCCGAGGGGATCAAGCGCACTGTAGGTTCTTGCGCCATGGAGGAGCTGGACCGACAGATCGTGCAGCTGCTCGTCAAGGACGGGCGGATGAGCTACACAGACCTGGGCAAGGCCACGGGCCTGTCCACGTCGGCCGTGCACCAGCGGGTGCGCCGGCTGGAACAGCGTGGCGTCATCCGCGGCTATGCCGCGGTCGTCGACCCGGAGGCCGTCGGCCTGCCCATGACCGCCTTCATCTCGGTCAAACCCTTCGATCCCAGCGCCCCCGACGACATCGCGGACCGTCTCGCCGGCGTCCCCGAGATCGAGGCCTGCCACAGCGTCGCGGGCGACGAGAACTACATCCTCAAGGTGCGCGTCTCCACACCGCACGAACTGGAGGAACTGCTCGCCCGCGTACGCTCGCTGGCAGGCGTCTCCACCCGCACGACGGTGGTCCTCTCCACCCCGTACGAAGCCCGTCCGCCGCGCATCTGAACCACAGCCCCTCCACGTTCGAGGAGCGGAGGCCCGAGGGCGGAGCCCCCGGGGCCGGGAGCGGGGAGGGGCGGCGGGGCGAGCACGGCGGGGCGAGCACGGCGGGGCGGTGGAACATCCCGGGGCAGTGGCCCCGCGGGCCGTCTCCGTCGTGGTGGGACGGCCCCGCGTACGGAGCGCCCCGCGCGACGCGCGAAACTGTGGGACATGAGTGAACGCACCGTCCCGCCCCGCACCGTCCTGCTCCGCCGCGGGGAGGTCCACAGCCCCGCCGACCCCTTCGCCACCGCGATGGTCGTCGAGCACGGTGAGATCGCCTGGGTCGGCTCCGAGGGCGCCGCCGACGCCTTCGCGGACGGGGTCGACGAGGTGATCGACCTCGACGGTGCGCTGGTCACCCCCGCCTTCACCGACGCGCACGTCCACACCACGGCCACCGGCCTCGCCCTCACCGGCCTGGACCTGTCCACCGCCCCTTCCCTCGAGGCCGCGCTGGCCCGCGTACGGGAGTTCGCCGCCGCCCGCCCGGACGACCGGGTCCTCCTCGGCCACGGCTGGGACGCCGCCCGCTGGCCCGGCGGCCGTCCCCCGACCCGCGCCGAGCTCGACGAGGCCGCCGGCGGCCGCCCCCTCTACCTCAGCCGGATCGACGTCCACTCCGCGGTCGTCACCACCGCGCTGCTCGACCTCGTCCCGGGCGCCGTCACCCGCGAGGACCGCCCGCTCACCGGGGACGCCCATCACGCCGTCCGCGCCGCCGCCCTGGCCGCCGTCACACCGGCCCAGCGCACCGAGGCCCAGCGCGCCGCCCTCGGCCACGCCGCCTCCCTCGGCATCGGCACGGTCCACGAGTGCGGCGGACCGGAGATCTCCTCCGAGGACGACTTCACCGGACTGCTGCGGCTCGCCGCAGAGGAGAACGGCCCGCGCGTCGTCGGCTACTGGGCCGAACAGGACGTCGCCAAGGCCCGTGAGCTGGGCGCGATCGGCGCCGCGGGCGACCTGTTCGCCGACGGCGCCCTCGGCTCGCACACCGCGTGCCTGCACGAGCCGTACGCCGACGCCGCACACACCGGCACCGCGCACCTGGACGCGGCCGCCGTCGCGGCCCACGTCGTCGCCTGCACCGAGGCCGGGCTCCAGGCCGGCTTCCACGCGATCGGTGACGCCGCCGTGAGCACCGTCGTCGACGGCGTGCGGGCCGCCGCCGGCACGCTCGGTCTCGCCCGCGTCCGCGCCGCCCGGCACCGCGTCGAGCACGCCGAGATGCTCACCCCCGAGACCGTCGCCGCCTTCGCCGAACTCGGTCTGACCGCCTCCGTCCAGCCCGCCTTCGACGCCCTGTGGGGCGGCGAGGACGGCATGTACGCGCGGCGTCTGGGAGCGGAGCGGGCCCGCTCCCTGAACCCCTTCGCGGCGCTGCTGCGGGCGGGCGTCCCGCTCGCCTTCGGCTCCGACAGCCCGGTCACCCCCCTCGACCCCTGGGGCACGGTCCGGGCCGCCGCCTTCCACCGCACACCGGAGCACCGCGTCTCCGTGCGCGCCGCGTTCACCGCGCACACGCGCGGCGGCTGGCGGGCGGTCGGACGCGACGACGCGGGCGTCCTGGTGCCCGGCGCCCCCGCCGACTACGCCCTCTGGCGCACCGGTGAACTCGTCGTCCAGGCACCCGACGACCGGGTGGCGCGCTGGTCCACCGACCCCCGCTCCGGCACCCCCGGCCTGCCCGATCTCGCTCCCGGCCGTGACCTGCCGGTCTGCCTGCGGACCGTGGTCGGCGGGCGCACGGTGTTCGTGCGGCCGGGCGAGTGATCTGCGGGGGTGGCACGGTGACGATCACGCACCGCGTCCCCGTCTCGCGACCTGCGCATCCTCGCGGCTGACCAGGCATGCGAGCCGCATCGCGCAGGTCAAACGACTGTTGACAGGCGACGGCGGGGGGCCGATAGGTTCGGCCGGGTCCACCACCGGACGCCCGACCGGAGAACGTCCGGCCACTCGGGGCAGCGCCGCTGGGTCAGGGACGGCGTGCCGCACCGGAGCACCGTCACTGGGAGCCAGGCTCAGCGGCGGCGCGGTACCGAGGGACGCTCCAGCCGGCCGGGGAGGTGCGACCCGGGGTGGGGCCCGGGTGCTCAGTAGACAACGGCTTCAGGGCGATCCGCAGCCGGCGGGTCCCGGGCCGGCCCGAAGGGCGCCGGGCCCCCTCCGCTGCCCCTCTTCCAGCACGCCCAAAAAGTGTGTTCCTACCCGATCTTCGGTAAAGAACACCACCATATGAACGTCCTGTCACGTCGGTGCAGGCCGTGCCCACTATGGTGGGATCCTCCGGACAGGACATGAAGGGGCAGCAGTGAACCACGGCGACGGGATCCTCGCGGCAGGATCCCAGGGGAGGAACTTCGGCCCGCTCGGCACGGCTCTGGTGATCATCCCGACCTACAACGAGGCGGAGAACATCAAGGCGATCGTCGGCCGGGTGCGTGAGGCCGTTCCCGAGGCGCACGTTCTCGTGGCCGACGACAACAGCCCCGACGGCACGGGCAAGCTCGCCGATGAACTGGCCGCCGGGGACGACCGCGTCCAGGTGCTGCACCGCAAGGGCAAGGAGGGGCTGGGCGCGGCCTATCTCGCGGGCTTCCGCTGGGGCATGGAGCACGGCTACGGCGTGCTCGTCGAGATGGACGCCGACGGTTCCCACCAGCCCGAGGAGCTGCCCCGTCTGCTGACCGCGCTCAAGGGCGCCGACCTGGTGCTCGGTTCGCGCTGGGTGCCCGGCGGCCGGGTGGTGAACTGGCCCAAGTCCCGTGAGTTCATCTCGCGCGGGGGCAGCCTCTACTCGCGCGTGGCGCTCGATCTGCCGCTGCGCGACATCACCGGTGGTTTCCGCGCCTTCCGCCGCGAGACGCTGGAGGGCCTCGGTCTCGAGGAAGTGGCCTCCCAGGGGTACTGCTTCCAGGTGGACCTGGCCCGCCGCGCGGTGAAGGCCGGTTACCACGTCGTCGAGGTCCCCATCACCTTCGTCGAGCGCGAACTGGGCGACTCCAAGATGAGCCGTGACATCCTCGTCGAAGCGCTGTGGCGGGTCACGGCGTGGGGCGTGGGCGAGCGGGTCGGCAAGGTCCTCGGGCGCGTTGACGACAAGCAGCGGGCGGAGCGGGACGTCGAGCAGCCCGAGCCGGACGTCGAGCGGTCCGAACCGTAGGCGCAGGACCGCCCGTTCGTCCCGGTGATCCCGCTTATCCCGTGCTGAGCCGGGCCCAGGCACACTGGGAGCATGACGACTGGCGCTCAGACCCCGTATCCCGCCCGGCCCCGGCGCTCCCGGCTGCGCACCTTCCTGCCGCTGGGGGTCGCCGCATGGCTCGTGCTGGAGATCTGGCTGCTCACCATGGTCGCCGGGGCGTCGAACGGACTGGTGGTCTTCCTGATCCTGGTGGCCGGCCTCGTCCTCGGCTCGGCCGTCATCAAGCGGGCCGGCCGGCGGGCCTTCAGGAACCTGACCGAGACGCTGCAACAGCAGCAGGGCGGGGTGCTGTCCGAAGCCCGGCCGAACAGCGAGGGCAACGGCCTGACGATGCTGGGCGGCCTGCTGCTGATCATCCCCGGTGTGATCTCGGACGCGGTGGGGCTGCTCCTGCTGGTGCCGCCGGTGCAGAAGGCCGTGAGCCGTCACGCCGAGCGCACCTTCGAACGCAAGCTCCGCGAGGCCGCGCAGGGCTCCCTCGGGGACGCCTTCCAGCAGGCCCGTATGCGCATGCCCGACGGCAAGGTCGTCCAGGGGGAGGTCGTCCGGGACGAACCCGGAGGCGCTCCGGGAGACACCCCGCAGGGACCGCGCCCGCCGCTCACCCGCTGAGGGAGGGGCGGGTCCCCGTCGCCGGGTCCCCGCACGCACACAGGACCGCGGGCGCCGTACGTCACGTACGGCGCCCGCGGTCCTGTGCCTTTGTGCGTGTGCGGTTTCGCCCTAAGCCCCTGACGGGATCAAGCCGACTTTCGGCTGTCCCTGGGGTGAACCGCGATGTTCATCGCACCGGAGCGCAGAACGGCGAGACGCTCCTCGAGGACCTCTTCGAGTTCCTCGCGGGTGCGCCGCTCCATCAGCATGTCCCAATGCGTACGCGCGGGCTTGGCCTTCTTCTCCTCGGGGCCGTCGCCGTCCACCAGGAGTGCCTGGGCACCGCAGACCTTGCACTCCCACTCCGGCGGGATCTCCGCCTCGACCGAGAAGGGCATCTCGAAGCGGTGCCCCTTCTCGCATGCGTACTCCACGGCCTGGCGCGGGGCCAGGTCGATGCCGCGGTCCGTCTCGTAGCTGGTCACCACGAGGCGCGTGCCGCGAAGAGCTCGCTCACTCATGAATCGTGCCTCCCGGGCTTGTCGCCCACAGGACAGGTGTCGCTGTCGTCGTCATCCGGTCAACGTCCGGGCGGCGGTAAAGATTCCCGACCGGAGTCCCGATCCGGGTCATGTGTCGCCGTCGTAGCCGCAGCCTTGTCAACCAGTGCAGTACCCCCCGACGTCCGGTTTGTCACATCTATAAGGAGATACGACTCAGCGTTCGGCATCTTTGACGCGCAGTAACGGTACGCCTGGCAGGCCAAACGCGTACACTACAGCCCTTTCGCGCCCAGCGCTAAATCCTTTCGGGAACCGGGTTGCCCGCTTCGCTGATCGCCCGCCGTACCGGTACCCGTGCGAGCAGGACGAATCCCAGGGCGAAGAAGCCCACCAGGGAGATGATCGCGTCCCGGTAGCTGCCCGTCAGCTGGTAGGTGAGACCGAACAGCAGGGGCCCGAGCCAGCTCGTCCCGCGGTCGCTCACCTCGTACGCGGAGAAGTACTCGGCCTCCTTGCCGGGCGGCACGAGGTGGGAGAAGAGCGAGCGGGACAGTGCCTGGCTGCCGCCGAGGACCAGACCGATACCGGCCGCCAGCACGAAGAACCACGCGGGGGCGCCCGCGGGCAGGAAGTACCCGGCGGCCAGGGTCAGGGTCCAGGCGACCAGGGAACCGAGGATCGCGCGCTTCGCGCCGTACCGCCGGGCCAGCCGGCCCAGCGCCAGGGCGCCCGCCACCGCCAGCACCTGGACCAGCAGCACGGCCACGATGAGCGTCGACTGCCCGAGCCCCAGTTCCTTCGAGCCGTACACCGAGGCCTGGGTGATCACCGTCTGGATGCCGTCGTTGTAGACGAGGTACGCCAGCAGGAACGCCAGCGTCAGCGGGTGCCGGCGCATGTCGCGGACGGTCGCCGCCAGTTGGCGGAAGCCCGGCAGGGCCGCCTCCCGCGCGGGAGCGCGGCGGTCGCGCAGCCGGCGCAGCGGCACCAGCGCGAAGGCGCCCCACCACAGACCGGCCGACGCCAGGCAGATGCGCACCGCCATGCCCTCGGAGACGCCGAAGCCTTCGTGACCGGTGTAGAGGACGAGGTTCAGGACGAGGACCAGGGCCCCGGCCGCGTACCCGAAGGCCCACCCGCGCGAGGAGACCGCGTCGCGCTCCTCGGGCGTGGCGATCTGCGGGAGGTAGGAGTTGTAGAGCATCATCGCGACGGACTGCGCGGCGTTCGCCACCACCAGCAGCACGCCGCCGAGGAGATAGCGCTCACCGCCGAGGAAGAACATGCCGGCGGTGGCCGCGGCCCCGGTGTAGGCGGCGGCCGCGAGCAGCGGCTTCTTGCGTCCGGCGCGGTCGGCGGCGGCGCCCACCAGCGGCATCACCAGCACCGCCACGATCACCGACAGGGAGACCGAGTAGGCGAAGAAGGACCCCGCGCGCACCGGTATGCCCAGCGGGTGGACGAATCCGTCCGCGTCCGCCGCGGCCTCGGCGACCGATGTCAGATAGGGCCCGAGGAACACGGTGAGCACGCTCGTGGAGTACACGGAGCAGGCCCAGTCGTAGAAGTACCAGCCGCGCTGCTCGCGCCGCCGGCCGGCGGCCTCGTCCGGCGCCGGTGACCGCACGGTGTCGGTGTCCACCCGTGCCCTCGCTTCCCCGTGAGCGCGCGGAGGCGGCCGGACGCGGGGTCTCAGACCCAGACGCCGCGGTCCTCCATGACCTTGCGCAGTGTGCCGATGTGATCGGTCATGATGCCATCCACCCCGAGGTCCAGGAGCCGGTGCATCCGCTCCGCCTCGTTGACGGTCCACACGTGTACCTGCAGACCGTGCGCGTGGGCGGCCCGCACGAACCGGTGGTCGACCACCTGGATGCCCGACTGCCGCTCGGGGACCTGGGCGGCGACGGCCGACCGGCGCACCGCGGCGGGCAGTCCCCAGGACCGCAGCCGCAGGTTCAGCACGCCCCGGGTGCCGTACGAGGTGGCCAGCCGGGGGCCGGCCAGCCGCTGGGCGCGCACCACGCGGGCCTCGGAGAACGAGCCGAGACAGATCCGGTCCCAGGAATCGGTGCGCCCGACCAGGTCCAGGAAGGGCAGGAGGGCCGCCTCGGCCTTCACGTCGACGTTCCAGCGCACCTCGGGGAAGGTCTCCAGGAGCTCCTCGAACAGGGGGACCGGTTCCTCACCCGCCACGCGCGCGTGCGCCACGTCCCGCCACGGCAGATCGGCTATCCGGCCCGCGCCGTCCGTCACCCGGTCGAGGGTCACGTCGTGGAAGGCGACGAGCCGGCCGTCGCGCGTGGTGTGGACGTCGGTCTCGATGTACCGGTAGCCCGCCTCGACGGCACGCCGGAACTGCCGGACGGTGTTCTCCAGGCCGTCCGCCGCACCGCCCCGGTGGGCGAAGGCGATCGGGCCGGGACGGTCGAGGTAGGGGTGGCGTATCCGCGGGGTCACGGACGCAGTATCGCGCGCCGTGGTGGACCGGCGGCGACGACCGTGCTGCCGCCGGATGCCGGGGGGACGGCGAAGACCCGCAGGAACAGCTGGGCGAGCGGACCGATCGTCACCGCGTACAGCAAGGTGCCGACGCCCACCGTGCCGCCGAGGACGAAGCCGGTGACGACGACCGTGATCTCGATGGCCGTGCGGACCAGGCGGACCGACACCCCGGTGCGCCGGTTCAGGCCCGTCATCAGCCCGTCGCGCGGGCCCGGGCCGAAGCGCGCCGCGATGTACAGCCCGGTCGCCGCGCCGTTGAGCACGATGCCCGCCACCGTCAGCGGCACGCGTACGGCCATGGTGTGCGCGTCGGGGACCACGGCCAGGGCCGCGTCCATCGCCACGCCGATCACCAGCACGTTGGAGACGGTGCCGAGGCCCGGCCGCTGACGCAGCGGGATCCACAGCAGCAGCACCGCCGCGCCCAGGAGCGTCAGTACCACGCCCATGGACAGTCCCGTCCGCTCGGACAGGCCCTGGTGCAGTACGTTCCACGGTTCGAGGCCGAGCCCCGAGCGGACCAGCAGCGCCGAACTCGCGCCGTACAGCGCCAGACCCGCGTACAGCTGGAACAACCGCCGCGCGAGATGCCCGTGACGGGACGAGTACCTGGCCAAAACGTGCCCCCTGTAGTGGAAGTGGACCGGTACGTGCGATCATGTGGCGGGGGCGAGGGCGTCATCCAGGGCCAATTCAGGGAAGGTGGACTGATTCTCGTGGTGCAGTGGACTTCCGCAGTGGGCGCGGCGCAGCTCGCCCGGCTGCTCAACTCCCAGCAGGAGCGCCCGGCCGGCCCCGGGACCCGCCGTCCGCCCGCCTACCGCGCGCTCGCCGACGGCATCCGCCTGCTGGTGCTGGAAGGGCGCGTACCGGTGGCCGCGCGGCTGCCCGCCGAGCGGGAACTGGCCCTCGCCCTCTCCGTCAGCCGCACCACCGTCGCCGCCGCCTACGAGGCGCTGCGCACCGAGGGGTTCCTGGAGTCACGGCGCGGCGCGGGCAGCTGGACCGCGGTGCCGGCCGGCAATCCGGTGCCCGCGCGGGGGCTGGAACCGCTGCCGCCCGAGGCCCTCGGCTCGATGATCGACCTCGGCTGTGCCGCGCTGCCCGCGCCCGAGCCCTGGCTCACCCGGGCTGTCCAGGGCGCGCTGGAGGAGCTTCCGCCGTACGCGCACACCCACGGCGACTATCCCGCCGGGCTGCCCGCGCTGCGCTCGATGATCGCGGACCGCTACACCGCGCGGGGCGTCCCGACCATGCCCGAGCAGATCATGGTGACCACCGGCGCCATGGGCGCCATCGACGCCATCTGTCACCTCTTCGGGGGACGCGGCGAGCGCATCGCCGTCGAGTCGCCGTCCTACGCCAACATCCTCCAGCTGATGCGGGAGGCCGGCGCCCGGCTCGTCCCCGTCGCCATGGCCGAGGGACTGACCGGCTGGGACCTGGACCGCTGGCGCCAGGTGCTGCGCGAGGCGGCACCCCGGATCGCGTACGTCGTGGCCGACTTCCACAACCCGACCGGCGCGCTCGCCGACGAGGACCAGCGGCGGCGCCTGGTGGACGCGGCGCGTTCCGCGGGCACGGTGCTGGTCGCCGACGAGACGATGAGCGAGCTGTGGCTCGACGCGGACGTGGAGATGCCGCGCGCGGTGTGCGCCTTCGACCCGGCGGGGTCCACGGTGATCACGGTCGGCTCGGCGAGCAAGGCCTTCTGGGCCGGCATGCGCATCGGCTGGGTGCGCGCGGCCCCCGACGTCATCCGCAGCCTCGTCGCCGCACGCGCGTACGCCGATCTGGGCACGCCCGTGCTGGAACAGCTGGCCGTGAACTGGCTGTTCGGCACAGGTGGCTGGGAACAGGCGGTGGAGGTGCGGCGCGCCCAGGCCCGGCAGAACCGGGACGAGCTGGTGACCGCCGTACGGCGGGAGCTGCCCGACTGGGAGTTCGAGGTGCCGCGCGGAGGGCTCACGCTGTGGGTGCGCACCGGCGGTCTCTCCGGCTCACGCCTGGCCGAGGCGGGCGAACGGGTCGGCGTACGGGTGCCGTCCGGGCCCCGCTTCGGCGTCGACGGAGCGTTCGAGGGCTACGTACGGCTGCCCTTCACCGTGGGCGGCGCGGTGGCGGAGGAGGCGGCGGCCCGCCTGTCCGCGGCGAGGCGCGTCGTCGAGACGGGCGGCACCTCGGGCACGGAGATCCCCCGCACGTTCGTGGCGTGACCGGAGTGCCGGTGCCGTTTCGACCGCGGGCGGCCGTGCGGACGTTCGAAGAGGCGGCGGTGCCCCGCGACCGCGGGCGATCGTGCCTCCCCCGGTGCCTCGAAGACCTGGGAGGCCCTGGGGGAGGCGCGTGCCACGGGGCACCGCTCGAACGGCGGGACCTGCGGGCACCGGCGGTCGGCTAGGTGCTGGGCTCCGCCACCGCCGCCTCGGCGGGCGTCTTCGCCGCGTCCTTCTCCACCCTCACCTTGTCGAGGCGTACGGCCTCCGCCACCCCCGCCTCCAGCCGCTCCGGTTCCTCGTCCGCGGGTGTCGTCCGCGGCGGCAGCAGGTCCAGCACCGCCTGCCGCTCCGCGTCGCTGGTCGCGTCGTCGTACGGGTCCGGCGTCGCCGGGACCTGGAGACGGTGGACCGGCCCCGAGCCCAGCCGGGCGTACCCGCGCCCCGGCGGGACCTGGTCCACCGGCGTGGTGTGCGGCGGCGCCCCCAGAACGGCCTCCAGCTGCTCCGCCGTCGCGGGCCCGAGGACGACCCGCGCGCGCGTGTGCTGCCGTACCGGGTCGCTGAGGCCCTCCAGGCCGTCGAGCTGCTCGGCGACGACCACGGTGACGTTCGCCGGGCGGCCGTGCCGCAGCGGAACCTGGAGCAGGGACTGGGGGTCCTCGCGGCCGTTCGCGGCGGCCAGGTGCGTGAACGCGCTCGGCCGGTCCAGCAGCAGCCACAGGGGACGCCGGGTGTCCTCGGGCGGCGGGTCACCCGCCTGATGCGCGCGGTTGACCGCGATCAGCCGGCGCTCCGTCTCGTGCGCGGCCCACTCCAGGCTCGTCAGCGCCCCCGTCGGCCCGCACTCCACGGCGAGCACGCCGTCCCGGCCGGTCAGACAGGCGTACTCGCCGGTGCCGCCCCCGTCGACGATCACCACGTCGCCGTGGCGGAGGGCCTGCAGGGCGATGGAGCGCAGCAGTGTCGAGGTGCCGCTGCCCGGCTGGCCGGCCACGAGCAGATGCGGCTCGGTGGAACGGATGCCGGTGCGCCAGACGACGGGCGGGACGTCACGCCGCTCCCCGCCGTGGACGCCGTGGGTGAGCGGCAGCGTCCGCTGCACCCCGGCGGGGTCGGTGAAGCCGAGGACCGTCTCGCCGGGGGCTGTGACGAAGGGCTGGGCGGCGATGTCGGTGGGCAGGGGCGCGAGGACGCGGACCGTGAGCTGGTTGGCCTCCTCGTCCCACGCGAAGTGATACTCGCGGCCGCGGCCCGACTTCGCGCCGAGCAGGTGCTCGATCCGCGCCCGTGACTCCGGCTCGCCGTCGGTGAAGTAGGCGGGGTAGCCGATCACCAGGTGCGCGATCCGGCCGGTGGCGTCGAACTCGTACTCGGAGAAGACCTTCTCCCAGTCACCGCCGTGAGCGTAGAGCGGTTCGGGGTCCTCGGCGGCGGAGAAGTACGGCACCAGGGCCTCGTAGAGCGACTTCAGGCGCTGGACCTGTGACGCGTCGGGCCCGGCGGGCGCCGACGGGGCGCGGTCCCGGCCCTGCCAGGCCGCCGCCGCCATCAGGGTGATGACGGCGAGCAGGGGACCGTACGGCGCGAGCGCCACGACCAGCAGGACCGACGCCACCAGGAAGAGCAGCGCGCCGCGCCGGTCCTTGGGGGTGTCGGCCCACCTGCGCCGCCCGGCCGAGGCCAGTAGGCGCAGACCGCGCGTGATGGTGATCAGCGGGTGGAGGACGTCCGTGGCGCTGTCGGCCGCCGTCCTGGCCAGCTCCCGGCTCCGGGCGAGCTGTGCGCCGCCGTTGCGCAGGATGCGGGGGAGGGGACGCCGGGCCACTGCTGTCTCCAGAGGGTGTGTACGGGCGGGCGGTGCGTGGTCGGGCGGGTCAGAACTTGAAGCCGCCCAGGAGGCCGGCCAGGCTCTCGCCGCCCGCCTTGATGCTGGGCGCGATGGCCGTGCTGGCCAGATAGAAGCCGAAGAGCATCGCCACCAGGGCGTGCGACGTCTTCAGCCCGTCCTTGCGGAGGAAGATGAAGACGACGATGCCGAGCAGCACCACGCATGAGATCGAGATGATCATGTGAGTTCTCCTGGTTCGCGGGGACAGTCACCATGAGTACGTCCAGGATCACAGAATGTATCTATAGGATAAAAGGTGCAACTGGGTCGATTCGCGGCCTTTCCCCCGCATGGGTCTGCCGTGATCATTACCTCGGGCGCAACGGGTCATGTGCCCGGCGAGCCAGTACTCTGGCGATTCACCCGTACGGCTCTGCACCGCTCGCAGACGTACGTCCTGTCCCCGATGCGTGAAGCGCGTGCAGTGAGAGGCGGTCCGGCGATGACCGATGCCCCCGACCCCGAGGTCGTGGAGCTGGCGACCAAGATCTTCGACCTGGCCCGGCGCGGCCGGACCGAGGAGCTCGTGGCCTACGTCGACGCGGGCGTGCCGGCCGACCTGACCAACGACCGGGGCGACTCCCTCGTGATGCTCGCCGCGTACCACGGTCACGCCGAGGCGGTGCGCGCCCTGCTGGAGCGCGGCGCCGACGCCGACCGCGTCAACGACCGGGGCCAGACGCCACTCGCGGGAGCGGTCTTCAAGGGCGAGACCGAGGTGATCCAGGCCCTCCTGAAGGGTGGCGCGGACCCGTCCGCGGGCACCCCCTCGGCCGTCGACACGGCCCGGATGTTCGGTCGTACGGAACTGCTCGAGCTGTTCGGCGAAGGCTGAACGACACGCTCCGACCAGCGACGACACGGAAAACGGGGGAGGCGGTACAGGGCCGCCGAAATTTCGGTCGCGGCAGATGTGACCGCCGGGTCATCATGACGACGTGATTCACGGACGCGACGGCTGGGCAGGTGTTGCCGCACCGCGCGGGCCGTGATGCGGTCCGCATGGGCCACCGACGAGAGGCAGAGAGATGGTCTACAGCAAGCAGGAAACGGCGGGCGCCCCGACGTGTTGTCACGCGGCCAGGTAATGCACGTCCCCGGTTGCGTCGACGCTTGATGTGAGGCTGTTTCCCATGTTCGATCCGGTCATAGCGCCCAGCGGTACGCTGCTCGGCCTGCTCCAGCGGGGCCGCGGCGACGGCACGCTGCACGCGCTCACCGCCCCGCGCTCCGAAGCGCTCGCGGCGTTGAACCACTGTGTGCTCCACGACCCGCGCCACGACTGGCAGGTGGAGAACCGCTCCCTCTACTACGCCCGCCTCTACCTCGATCTGCACGGCGGACTGGACGCGATCGAGGCCCACCTCTTCGACCCCGAGGACGTCCTCGACACCGACGAGTCCCGCACCGGACTCGCCCTCGCGGTCCTCGGGCACCTCGCCTCCTACGGCAGGCGGGAGGCCCTCGAACTGTTGCGCAGGTACGCCGCCCACGGCACCAACTGGGCCTGGGCCCTGGACGAGCTGGCCCTGAGGGACGACGACGCGGGTCTGCGCGCCTTGGCCGTCCCGGTCCTCGCGCGGTTCGCCACCGACGCCGAGGGCGAGGCGGAACTCGCCGCCACCGTCCGCGACGCCTTCGAACCACGGCCCTGGCGCCTGTGGGCCGACGACCCCCGCGAGTCCGTCGCCGCGCGCGTGCGCGCCGCCCAGGAGGCCGGGTCCTTCGACCGCTGGCAGCGGCAGATGCGCCCCACCGGGCCCCGGCCCGGCTGGAGCGTCCAGGCGGTGTTCGAGTGGGCCCAGCAAGGCGTCGAACGCGGCGCCGCGCTCCATGTCCCGGCCGCCCGCTGCCTCACCGCCGTGGCGGGCCCCGAGGACCGGCCCGAGATCGTCCTCGCCGCCCAGGACGGCACCGAGGGAGCCCGGTGCACCGCCCTGCGCTACCTCGCCGACCGCGACGATCCCGACGCCCTCGGCCTGATCGAGGGCGCCGTGGCCACCGGCTCGACGGCCGTGGCGGAGGCCGCGGTCGACGCCTTCGAGCGCATGCGCGGTCTCGCCGCCGTCGACCGGGCGCGCGGCTGGGCCCGTCGGCCCGACCCGCTCGGCGCCGCCGCCGGCCGGGTCCTCGCCTGCCGGGGCGGCGCCCAGGACCGTGACCTGGTCCTCGCGGCGCTGCGGGAGGCGGTACGGGGCGAGGGCCCCGACGCGCCCACCCTGTGGACCCTCGTCGACGGCGCCGGACGCCTCGGCATCGCCTGTGCCGCCCCCGTGCTCCGCCACGTCTACCGCGAGACCGCCTCGTCCCATCTGCGGGGCCGCGCCGCCCGCGCCCTCGCCGCGACCGACCCCTCCTACGGCACCGGCTTCGCCGTCGAGTGCCTGTGGGACTGCGAGGAGTCCACCCGCGAGATCGCCGCCCGGCACGCCGAGACCGGGGACACCCGGGTCGTGGAGCGCCTGCGCAGGCTCGCCGCGGACCCGGCCGAGGAGGCCGAGGTGCAGACCGCCGTGCGCAGCCGGATCGGTCCCGAGGAACCCGCCGTGTGACCGCCTCCCGCGCGGCCGGTGAACGGCGGATGGCCCGTGGGTCAGGCGCACATGGATGCCGCCTGACCTGCGCGGGTGAGGAAGGCAACGCTCACGGCGCGTTCCCCGCCAGGAAAGATCCACGTTGACGTGACCACGTCCGGCGCGGCGACAACACCGGTATGCGTGTCGTCATCGTGACCGAGTCCTTTCCCCCCGATGTGAACGGCGTGGCCCACTGCGCGCTCCAGACCGCCCGACACCTCGTCGACCGCGGCCACGCCCCCCTCGTCGTCGCCCCCGCCATCGCGGACGACGCCCCCGACGGCGGGGTGCCCTGCCCCGTCGTCCGCGTCCCCTCCCTTCCGCTCCCCGGCTACACCCAGGTCCGCGTCGCCCTCCCCAGCCGGCGCCTGGCCGCCGCGATCACCGCGCACCGGGCCGACGTCGTCCACCTGGCCAGCCCCTTCGTCCTCGGCGTGCGCGGCATGGCGGCCGCCGCCCGCCTGGGCCTGCCCGCCGTCGCCGTCTACCAGACCGACCTCGCCGGATACGCCCGCACGTACGTGGGCGCCGGAGAGGCGGCGGCCTGGCGGCGCATCCGCTCCGTGCACACGGCCGCGGACCTCACCCTGGCCCCGTCCGGCGCCGCCCTGCGCGACCTGGAGGCACACGGCGTGCCCCGGGTCCGGCTGTGGCCGCGCGGTGTGGACACCGCCCGCTTCCGGCCCGGCCTCCGCGACGAGGCCCTGCGCCGCTCCCTCGCCCCGAACGGCGAGCTCGTCGTCGGCTACGTGGGTCGGCTCGCCCCGGAGAAGCAGGTCGAGCTGCTGTCGGAGACCTGCGAGCTGCCCGGCGTACGGGGCGTGGTCGTCGGCGACGGGCCCAGCCGGCCGGCGCTGGAACAGGCGCTGCCCGGCGCGGTCTTCCTCGGCCGCCGCACCGGCGAGGACCTCGCGCGGATCTTCGCCTCGCTGGACGTCTTCGTGCACACCGGACCGTTCGAGACCTTCTGCCAGACCGTGCAGGAGGCGATGGCGAGCGGGGTGCCCGTGGTCGCGCCCGCGGCGGGCGGCCCGCTGGACCTGGTCGCGCACGGCCGCACCGGACTGCTCGTCCCGCCGCGCGACGCCGCCGCCGTACGCGACGCGGTGTGGTCCATGGCCGCCGATCCCGCCCTGCGGGCCGCGTACGGGGCGGCAGGGCGCACGACGGTCGAGGGACGCACCTGGGCGGCCGTCGGCGACCGGCTCATCGGGTACTACGCCGATGTGCTCGCCGGACGCAGGACGGCGGTGGCGGCGTGAACGGGTCACTGCGCATCGTGCGGCTGGCGAACTTCGTGGCGCCCGCGTCCGGCGGGCTGCGCACCGCGCTGCGGGAACTCGGCAAGGGCTACCTGGGGGCGGGGCACCGGCCCGTGCTCGTCGTCCCCGGCGAGCGGGAGAGCGACCGCGAGACCGAGCAGGGGCGGGTGATCACCCTGCCGGGCCCCCTGCTGCCCGGCACCGGCGGCTACCGCGTCCTCACTGACAGGCGGCGGGTCGCCGGCCTGCTCCAGGACCTGGCCCCCGACCGGCTCGAGGTGTCCGACCGTACGACCCTGCGCTGGACCGGCCGGTGGGCCCGGCGGGCCCGCGTCCCGGCGGTCATGGTCTCCCACGAGACCGCCGACGGGGTGCTGCGCACCTGGGGGCTGCCGGAGCGGGCCGCCCGGCGCACCGCCGACGCCCTCAACACGCGTACCGCGCACACGTACGCGCGCGTGGTGTGCACCACCGAGTTCGCCGAGCGGGAGTTCGTGCGCATCGGGGCCCGCAACGTCGTACGGGCCCCGCTCGGCGTCGACCTGGTGGAACGGCACCCCGCGCTGCGCGACCCGGGACTGCGCGCCCGGTACGCGCGCGGGCCGCGGACGCTGCTCGTGATGTGCTCCAGACTGTCCCTGGAGAAGCGGCCGGGGACCGCGCTGGACGCGCTGGAGGCGCTGCTGCGGCGTGGGCGGCGGACGGTGCTGGTCGTCGCCGGGGACGGGCCGCTGCGGGCGCGGCTCGAACAGCGCGCGCGGGAGCGCGGGCTGCCGGTCGTCTTCCTCGGGCACGTGCGCGACCGGAGGCTGCTGGGCGCGCTCCAGGCGTCCGCCGACGTGTGTCTGGCACCGGGGCCCGCCGAGACCTTCGGGCTCGCCGCGCTGGAGGCGATGGCGTGCGGCACGCCCGTGGTGGCGAGCGCGTCGTCGGCGCTCCCGGAGGTGATCGGAGCGGCGGGCGCGGTCGCCGAGGACCGCGGGGAGGCCTTCGCGGACGCCGTCGAGCTGCTCCTGGAGCGCGCGGAGACGGACCGGCGCGAGGCGGCACGCGCGCGTGCGGAGCGTTTCGGCTGGGGCACGGCGGTGGCGGCGTTCCTCACGGCGCACGACGCGCCGGCGACGGTGCCGGAGGCGGCGGCCAGGGGAGCCGCCCCGGTGCGGCCGGTCGTGTCCCGGGGGCTTTCGTGAGACCGCTGCGGTTCGTGGCCCTCGGGGACTCGCTGACCGAGGGGGTCGGGGACCGGACCGGCGGCGGATGGCGGGGCTGGGCCGCGCTGCTCGCGCCGTCGCTGGGCGTCGGACCCGTGCGGTTCACCAACCTCGCGGTGAGCGGGGCACAGACGCGCGACGTGCTCGAGCGGCAACTGCCCGCCGCGCTGGAGCAGCGGCCCGACCTCGTCTCCGTCGTCGTCGGCGTCAACGACACCCTGCGCCGCACCTTCGACATCCGTGACGTGGTGGCACGGCTGGACCGGGTGTACGCGGCGTGCACCGGCCAGGGTGCCGTGCTGCTGACCGCGTGCCTGCCCGATCCCGGCGGGATGCTGGGACTGCCGGGGGCGCTGGCCCGCCCGCTCGCCCGGCGGCAACGGGCGGTGAACACCGTGGTCCACGCCCTGTCCGACCGCTACGGGGCGGTGCACCTGCACGCCTGCGAGGGCGACTGGATCACCGACCGCGCGATGTGGAGCGCGGACCGGCTGCACCCCGGTGAGCCGGGGCACCGCCAGCTGGCCCTGCGCTTCCACGCGCTGCTGACGGAGCGCGGCCTCGCGACCGGGCCCGCTCCGTCACCGGAGCCGGACTCCCCGGCTCCCACCAGGTGGGCGAGCCTGCGGTGGCTGGCCACGGCCGGCACCGGCTGGGTGGCCCGCCGGTGCACCGACCTGCTGCCGCAACTGCTCTCCCTGGCCGTCGACGACATGCGCCACCACGCGCGGGGCACCGGCGTCCGCCTGGACCTGCGCACCTCCGCCGCCGTCTCGGCGGCCCTGGCCGCGTTGCCGGTGGGGGAACAACGTCCCGGCGCCGCCTAGGAGCACCGGCGGCGTACGGCGACGAAGCGGACCGGCGTGCCGGGGCGTGCCTGCGCGGCGGCCGGGAGGTCGGCGGGGCGGACGACCGCGATCACCGGGTAGCCCCCGGTGGTCGGATGGTCGGCGAGGAAGACCACCGGCGTGCCGTCGGGCGGCACCTGGACCGCGCCCAGCACCATGCCCTCACTGGGGAGTTCGTCCCGCCGGGCCCGTTCCAGGGCCGGCCCGGACGTGCGCAGCCCGATGCGGTTGCTCGCCGGCGACACGTGGTACGTGCGGGACGTGAAGAGCCGTACGGCGGCCGGGGTGAACCAGTCGTCGCGCGGGCCCGGTGTCACTCGCAGCACGAGTTCGTCCGGGGGTGCCGGCTGCGGGGCGACGTCCACGCGCGCGTGGACCTTCCGCGGGGTGCCGAGGGGGAGCACGGCGCCATCCGTGAGGGGGGCCGGGCCGAGACCGGAGAGCAGGTCCGTGGAGCGGCTGCCGAGCACCGGTTCGACGGCGATCCCACCGGAGACGGCCACGTAGGCGCGTACTCCGGAGACCGCCGCGCCGACGTCCAGCACGGAACCGGCGCGCACGCGCACCGGCGCACCCCAGGCGGCCGGCCGGCCGTCCACGGTGACCGGGCAGGGAGCCCCGGTGACCGCCACGGTGACCGTCGAACGGGGCCGCAGGGAACAGCCGTCGAGGGTCGTCTCCAGGACGGCCGCGTCCGGCGGGTTGCCGGTCAGCCGGTTGGCGAGCGCCGCCGCGGGCCCGTCCAGCGCTCCGGAACGGGGGACGCCGAGATGGGCGTGTCCAGGACGGCCCCGGTCCTGCACGGTGGTGAGGGCTCCCGCGCGGACGACGGCGAGCGCACGGTCCGTCATGCCGCGGACCCCGCCGCGGCCACCGGGACGAAGCGCACCCGCGTGCCGGGGGAGAGCAGCGCCGCGGGCACGCGCGCGTGGTCCCACAGCACGAGGTCGGTCGTACCGATCAGCTGCCAGCCGCCCGGCGAGGACCGCGGGTACACGCCCGTGTACGGGCCCGCCAGCGCCACCGAGCCGGCCGGGACGGCGGTGCGCGGAGTGGCCCGGCGGGGCACGTCGTAGCGGGCCGGCAGACCGGTGAGGTAGCCGAAGCCGGGCGCGAACCCGCAGAAGGCGACACGGAACTCGGTGCCCGCGTGGACGCGGGCCACCTCCCGCGCGGGGACACCCCAGTGCGCGGCGACGTTTGCGAGGTCCGGGCCGTCGTAGCGCACCGGGATCTCGACCGTCTCCCGCGCGTGCGGGGACACGGGCGGGAGACGGAGGGAGGTCAGTTCGGCGGCCAGCCGGGCCGGATCGGACAGGCCGTCGAGCAGCACCGTGCGCGCCGCCGGGACGATCTCGCCGGCGGGCAACGAGCCCTCCGCGCGGCGCCGCAGCAGCTCCGCGTGGAGCGCCTGGGCCTCGTCGTCCGAGGCGACCTCGACGAGCAGCGCGTCCTCGCCGACGGGCAGCACCCTCATACGAAGGCCTCCACCCGCACCCCGGACGCCTCCAGCGCGTCACGCACCCGTCGCGCCAGGTCCACCGCGCCGGGCGTGTCACCGTGCAGGCACAGGGAACGCGCCCGCACCTCGATGCGCCGTCCCGAGTGCGCGTCGACCTCCCCTCGGCGGGCCAGGTCCACCGAGCGGGCCACCACCGACTCCGGATCGGTGACCACGGCGCCTTCCTGACCACGTGGCACCAGCGTGCCCCCGTCGGTGTACGCCCGGTCGGCGAACGCCTCCGCGACCACCGGCAGACCCGCCTTCCGGGCCAGTTCCAGCAGCCGGGAGCCGGGCAGGCCGAGCACGGGCAGCGTGGCGTCCGCCAGGAGCACCCCGTCGACGACCGCGCCGGCCTGTTCCTCGTCGCGCACCACCCGGTTGTACAACGCCCCGTGCGGTTTGACGTACGCCACGCGGGCGCCCGCCGCGCGGGCGAACACCTCCAGGGCGCCGATCTGGTAGGCGACCTCGGCCGCCAGTTCGGCGGGCGGCACGTCCATCGCGCGCCGCCCGAACCCGGCCAGGTCCCGGTAGGAGACCTGGGCGCCGATCCGCACCCCGCGCCCGGCGGCGAGCTCGCACACCCGGCGCATGGTGGACGCGTCCCCGGCGTGGAAACCGCACGCCACGTTGGCGCTGGTCACCACGGACAGCAGCCGCTCGTCGTCGGTGAGCCGCCAGCGGCCGAACCCCTCGCCGAGGTCGGCGTTCAGATCGATCGACGTCATGGGCGCTTCGTTTCTCCTGTCTCGTGCCGCACGGGCCGGTCAGGCCACGCGGAACTGCTCGTCGCGGGCGTCGCTGAGGAACATCTGCCCCGGCGCGTGGGTGAGGGCGAACGGCGGGCGGGAGGCCATGACCGCGGCCTGCGGGGTCACCCCGCAGGCCCAGAACACCGGGATGTCCTCCGGCTCGAGGTCCACCGGGTCGCCGAAGTCCGGGCGGCCGAGGTCGTCGACGCCCAGCCCGGAGGGGTCCCCGCAGTGCACGGGTCCGCCGTGCACCGCCGGCAGCAGACTGCTCTCCCGGATCGCCGCGGAGAGGTGCTCGGGCGGCACCGGCCGCATGGACACCACCATCGGCCCGCGCAGCCGCCCCGCCGGACGGCACTGCCAACTCGTCACGTACATGGGAACGTTGCGGCCCTGCTCGACGTGCCGGACCGGAACGCCCGCCGCCGTCAGCGCCCACTCGAACGTGAAGCTGCAGCCGATCAGGAACGACACCAGGTCACCGCGCCAGTGCGCCCGCACGTCCGTCGGCTCGTCCACCAGCTCGCCGTGCTCCCACACGCGGTAGCGGGGCAGGTCGGTGCGCAGGTCCGCGCCCGGGGCGAGGACGGTGGTCGTGGACCCGGCGTCGGTGACGTCCAGCACCGGACAGGGCTTGGGGTTGCGCTGGCAGAACAGCAGCATGTCGTACGCCCAGTCGGCGGGCACCGAGATCAGGTTGGCCTGTGTGTGCCCCGCGGCCACGCCGGCCGTGGGGCCGGCCAGCCCCTCCCGGAAGCGGGCGCGCGCCGTGCGCGGGCTCCACGCGTGTGCCTGCCCGTCGACCAGCGCCACGGGGCGGTCGTCCACGGCGGTCGGCGTACGGTCGTCGATGTGGCTCACTCCAGTTCCTTCCCGCGGGTCTCCGGCAGCCCCAGCAGCGCCAGCGCCGCGATGCCGTAGCCGATCGCGCCGAAGACCAGCGCCCCGCCCACGCCCCAGCCGTCGGCCAGGAAGCCGACCGTCGTGGGGAAGACGGCGCCCACGGCGCGTCCGGTGTTGTACGTGAAGCCCTGCCCCGTGCCGCGCACCGCCGTCGGGTACAGCTCGCTCAGGTAGGAGCCGAAGCCGCTGAAGATCGCCGACA
Organism: Streptomyces sp. NPDC018964; assembly: GCF_044390325.1. Taxonomy (NCBI): domain Bacteria; kingdom Bacillati; phylum Actinomycetota; class Actinomycetes; order Kitasatosporales; family Streptomycetaceae; genus Streptomyces; species Streptomyces sp. NPDC018964. The sequence goes on along the minus strand of NZ_JBIRYZ010000031.1, from coordinate 27,646 downwards.
TGCAGAACCCGAGTGGGAAACCGAGCACGAGGATCACGGTGTTGGCGCCGTTCGGGATGTTCGTGTACGCCAGGATGCAGATCGCGGACAGCAGCGCGAACAGCCAGATGTTGCGCCGCCGGCCCAGCCGGTCGGTGAGGTAGCCGCCGGTCAGGTAGCCGGCGAAGGCACCCGAGATCAGGAACGTCAGATAGCCGCCGGTGCCCACGACCGACAGGTCGCGCTCGGTCTTCAGATAGGTCGGCACCCACGTGGCGAGGGTGTAGTAGCCGCCCTGGACGCCCGTGGAGAGCAGCACGGCGAAGAGCGTGGTGCGCAGCAGGCCCGGCGCTCCCGGCCGGTCCGGCCGGAAGATCACCGCGAACGAACCCTTCCGCGCGCTCTTCTCCCGCGCGGCGGCCGCCTCGGGAGCGTCCCGCACGCTGCGCCGCACCCACACCACGAGCAGCGCCGGCAGCGCGCCGGTCCAGAACATCACGCGCCAGGCCAGGTCGTCGTCGGCCAGCGAGAAGATCGTCGTGTACACGATCACCGCCAGCGCCCAGCCCACGGCCCAGGAACTCTGGACCGCGCCGAGGGTGCGGCCGCGGTGCCGGGCGCTTGCGTACTCGGCGACCAGGATCGCGCCGACCGCCCACTCACCGCCGAAGCCGAGCCCCTGCAGCGCGCGGAACACCAGCAGCGTCTCGTAGTCGGGCGCGAAGCCGCAGGCCACGGTGAACACCGCGTACGTGATCACCGTCAGCAGCAGCGCCCTGACCCGGCCGACGCGGTCCGCCAGCACGCCGGCGAGGGCGCCGCCGACCGCGGACACCACCAGGGTGACGGTCGTGAGCAGGCCGGTCTGGCCGCTGTCCAGACCGAAGTACGCCGACAGCGCGACCATCGTCAGCGGCAGCGTGAAGTAGTCGTACGAGTCCAGGGCATAGCCGCCGAAAGCGCCGCCGAAGGCGCGCCGGCCGCGCGGCCCCAGTGCGCGCAGCCAGCCGAACGCCCCGTCGTCAGGGGCGTGTTCGGGCGGTGCGGGGCGTGGGGCGTCGGTCAGGGCCCGCGGTGGAGGGGGCGTACTCATGGGCACCTCGCAGGAAGAGGACGGAGGGTGCGGGAAGGAGTGAGCCGTGCCACTGTCCAGCAAGGTAGAGGATCGTTGAACGATCCTTCAATACCCATGTTGTCTCGTTCTTCCGCGTGCGATTGAATTCCGGCATGGCAGAGCGGATGGGCGGACTGGCCGACGACCGTGCCCTGTTGGGCCGTACCAGCACCGCCGAGCGGGTCGCGGACATCCTCAGGAGCCGTATCGCCGAGGGCTACTTCCCGCCCGGCACGCGGCTGTCGGAGGACAGCATCGGCGGTGCGCTCGGCGTCTCCCGCAACACGCTGCGCGAGGCGTTCCGGCTGCTCACGCACGAACGGCTGCTCGTCCACGAGCTGAACCGGGGCGTGTTCGTCCGGGTGCTGACCGTCGAGGACGTCGAGGACATCTACCGCACCCGCCGCCTCGTCGAGTGCGCCGTCGTGCGCGGGCTCGGCGAGCCGCCCTACGCGCTCGACGCGCTCACCGAGGTGGTGGAACAGGGGCGCACGGCGGCGCGCGAAGGTGACTGGAACGGCGTGGGCACGGCCAACATCCACTTCCACCGGGAACTGGTGGCCCTCGCCGCCAGTGAGCGCACGGACGAGCTGATGCGCAGCGTCTTCGCCGAACTGCGGCTCGCCTTCCACGTCGTGGACGAACCCCGGCGACTGCACGAACCGTACATCGCCCGCAATGTCGGGATTCTCCAGGCGCTTCAGGACGGGGACCGCGACAAGGCCGAGGCGCTGCTGGCGGCCTACCTCGAGGTCTCGCTGGAACGGGTCGTCGAGGTATACCGGCGGCGCGTCGGCGAGGACGGACAGGACGGCCGGCCGACGGTGTGACGACCGTCGCGCCGGGGCGCAACACGGTCGTTTGGGTCGTTGTCAGACCGAGGACCTAGTCTGTGCACCGTGACTTCGCCTGCATCGACGGACAGCGTTCCGCCCCAGCTCAGCGCGGGGCCGCGGCCCGCGCCGGGCCCGGCCGCCGACGAAGGGCTGGCGCGGCGGCTGCGCGCGCTCGCGTGCACCGCGCCGCTGCACGACCTCGACGCGCGCAAGGCCAACCTCGCCGGCGAGTACTCGGTGTACGGCATGGCGGAGATCGCCCTCGCGGCCATCGACCTCGTCACCCTGAACATGGACTTCGACACGGGCGCCGACCACGACCAGATAGTCGCCCGGATCGTCCCGCGCGTCGCCGCCCAGGCCCCGCTCCGCCCCGCCGCCGAGCACGAGCGGGTGGCCCGCTGGGTCCTGGAGAACCTGATCAACGTCGGCAGCGTCGACCGCGGCTTCCGCGCGGTGTACGGCGTGTTCGGCGCGGACGGCACCTATGTGCGCCGTGACTACGACTTCAAGCTGATCGAGGAGGTCCCCGGCCCCGGCGGCACGGTGTACCTGCGGACGACCGACGAGGCCGTCAACGTCCTGGTCGGCGCCCTGGACACCGACGTCACCAGCGCGCAGATCGCCGCCGAGGTCAAGCTGGAGGTGCTGATCAGCCGGGGCAGGCTCGCCGACGCCCAGCTCGCCGCCGAGCAGGCCCGCTACCGGACCGTGCAGTACTCCGAGACCCTGCGCCGGGCCCTGGACGCCACCCGCCGCAACGTCCGCGCGGTGGACTGGCTGAGCGCCGTGCCCGACATGATCGCCGAGGCCCTCGACCACGTGGCGGACCGCTACCGCCACGAGAACGCGATCCTCACCAACATCCGCAAGGCCCGCGACGAGTCCGAGGACCTCGAGCACAAGCGCCGGGCGGCCGAGCTGGTGGACATCGTCAAGGACTGCATCCGGCGCCACACCCAGCTGCAGTCACGGCTGCTGGAGGCCGGACCGCTGTTCCGCGCCGAACAGGACCGGCAGGCCTTCGCCACCCCCACGTCGTCCTCGGGCACCGACCTCTACGGCCACCTCCTCGCGCCCCTGCTGCCACTGCCCGTGGAGCGGGCGGCCCGGGTCACCGACGCCTTCTTCGCCCACGGCACCGGACTGCGCACCCCGGTCTCCGTGCGGGTCGCCGACCTTGTCGAGATCCTGCTGACACCGCCCGTGGAGCGCGAACACCTCGGCGCCGAGATGCCCGAGCCCGACCTGATCGCCACGCCCGACGACAGCCGCTTCAGCGAGGAGCAGCTGGCGGCCGCCACGGAACTGCTGGACCTGCCCGCCGACGCACCGCGCCGGCTGTCCGGACTGCTCGCCGAAGCCCGCCGCCAGGACCCCGAACTGCCCTACCTGGTCGCCCTGCTGGCCATCCACGCCGCCAGCCCCCCGGTCGGCACCGCCTACCGCCAGGGCGAACCGAAACTGCTGTTCGCCGTGGACGACGGAACCGAACTCGACGACCCCGAGTTCGGCGGCGCCGACCTCATCGTCGGCACGGCCCTGCTGGACGCGGCGGGGATGGCCGCGGACCGGTCGGAGGCGGCATGACGGAGCGAGCAGTCCGTACCGAGCTGTCCCAGAGCAAGGAGTCCCGACCGTGACCGAGCACGTCGAGTGGAGTGAGCCGGAGGCCGCGGCCGCACCGGCGAGCGCCGCCGTCACACCCGCCGACGCCGCCGACGCCGCACGGCTCGTCGCCTTCGGCCTCCAGCCCAAGCTCCAGCCCGCCCGCGACCAGGAGTACGCCGACCTGCTGCGCCGCTACCGCGAGGACCCGCCGTTCGCGCGGCTCGCCGACGCCGTGGCCACCGGCCTCGGACTGGTCGTGCTGGAGGTGTCCCCGCGCGCCGGCATGGCCGTCACCGCCGCCGAGGACTCCGTCTTCGCCGTCCGCATGGGCGACTACGCGCGCCGCACCTCCGCCGACGGCGGCGACCGGTTCCTGCACGGGCTCGCCCACCTCGCCGTCGCCGCCATGGCCTTCCCGCGCCCCGAGGACCTCGCCGACGACGGCTACATCGGGCGCGTCACGGTCAACGGCGTCGACTCCTTCGTCCGCCAGGCCTGCCACCGCCTGGAGGAGCGGGCCGCGCAGCAGGGCGAGAACACCGACCCGGCCAGCGACGCCCCCGGCCTGGAGGCCGCGTGGCGGATCTGGGCCAGACGCAGCTCGACCGGCGCCACCAAGGACGCCCGCCGCCTCGCGGGCTCCACCACCGGCATCGTCGCCAAGGCCGTCGGCTTCCTCACCGACTCCGGCTTCCTGCAGCGCACCGGCGACGACAACGGCGGCACGTACCGCACCACGGCCCGCTACCAGCTCCAGGTCCGCGACATGGCGGGCGGCGCCGCCATGGCCGAGCTGCTGGAGCTGGGCGTCGTCCCGGTCACCGACGGCACGCCCACACTGCTGCCGCCCGAGGACGGCGACGACCTGGAGCTGGTCGCCGACGCCGGTCTGCCGTTCCACTCCTCCTGAACCCCCGTTTCCGCCTGAACCCCCGTTTCACGAAGCCTCACGAGAGTCCGCCATGTACGAGCTGTCCCGGGTCCGCCTCTACTCCATCGGGCCGGCCGGTGCGCGCTACGCCGACACCGTGCTCGACCTGCGCGGTGTCGGCGGGCTCGTGCCGGACCCCGCGCCGACGCAGGCGGAGTTCTTCGAGGAGGAGCCCGTCGGCCCGCCGCGCAGGCCCGCCCCCGCCGGGGTGCTCTTCCTGGAGAACGGCGGCGGCAAGTCCGTCCTGCTCAAGCTGATCTTCTCCGTGATGCTCCCGGGCCACCGCAACACCCTCGGCGGCGCCAGCTCCGGTGTGCTGCGCAAGTTCCTGCTCGCCGACGACTGCGGCCACGTGGCGCTGGAATGGCAGCACGTGCAGACCGGCGAGTGCGTCGTCGTCGGCAAGGCCAGTGAGTGGCGAGGCCGCCAGGTCTCCAACGACCCGAGGAAGTTCGCCGAGGCCTGGTACTCCTTCCGGCCCGGCCCCGGCCTCAGCCTGGACAACCTTCCCGTCGCCGAGTCCACGGCCGTACGACCGCCCGTCGAGGGCCAGTCGGGCGCGCGGGGACGCCGCCGCACCATGAAGGGCTTCCGGGACGCCCTCACGGAGGCCGGCAAGAACTACCCGCACCTGGAAGTGCACTGGGAGGAGATCCACGAGCGCTGGACCGAACACCTCGGCGAGCTGGGACTCGACCCCGAACTCTTCCGCTACCAGCGGGAGATGAACGCCGACGAGGGCGAGGCAGCCGGTCTCTTCGCGGTCAAGAAGGACTCCGACTTCACCGACCTGCTGCTGCGCGCCGTCACCGACACCCGCGACACCGACGGACTCGCCGACCTGGTCGGCGGCTTCGGCAACAAACTGGGCCGGCGCGCCGAGCTGATCGCCGAACGGGACTTCACCGCCGGGTCCGTCGACCTGCTCGGCCGGATCGTCGAGGCCGCCGAGGCCCGCACCCGCGCGCGGGAGATCCACACCGCCGCCGAGCGCCGCACCCGCACCCTGGCCCGCCGACTCTCCGCGCGCGGCTCCCGGGAACGCGTCCGCGCGGCCGACCTGGCCGGGCGGGTCACCGCCGCCGCGTACGCCGTCACCCACGCCGAGTCGGCACGCGAGCACAGCGCGCTGATCTCCGCCGAACTCGCCTACCGGCACGCCTCCCTGGCGCTCGCCGCCGCGGAGAAGTCCGCCGCCGCCCAGAAACGCGAACTCGCCGACGCGCGCACCCTGTACTCGGCCTGGCAGGCCGCCGAGGCCGTACTGCGCCACCGCGCCGCCGCCGACCGCGTCGCCAGGGTGTCCGCCGCCATCCAGGAGGCCGAGCGGGACGCGGCCCCCGCGCTGGCCGCGCGCGCCAAGGCCGCCGTCGACCTCGTCCGCGCCCTGCACGCGGCCGCGCAGAACGCCGAGGACCTCGCCAACGAGGAGGAGGAGCGCTCCGCCGCCCTCCAGGAGGTCAGCGACGGCGCCCACCGCGACTCCACCGCCGCCGCCACCGAGGCACAGCGGGCCCGCAGCGAGGTCGGACACCTGCGGCAGCGGCTCACCGAGGTCGAGCAGGAGACCGCCGAGGCCGTGCGGGCCGGCTGGCTCGACGACAGCGCCCCCGACGCCGACCCCGCCAGGGCCGCGCTCGCGGCCAGCGACGCCGAGAAGACGGCGGTCGCCGCCTGGGACACCGCCCGCGAGGCGGCCCGCCGGGCCACCGAGCACGCGCGGGAGGCGGCCGCCGCCGAGAGCCGCGCGGAACTCACCGCGGCCCGCGCGGCGGACGCGGCCACGGCGGCCGAGCGCGCCCACGAGAGCGAGCGCCGCACGGCCGAGGCCCTCGCAGCCGAACAACGGCTGGCGGAACTGCTGAGCCTGCCGGGAGCCGCCGGCCGGCGACGGGCCGGCGCGCAGGGACAGCGCACGGACACGGACCGCGCCGCGGACGCTTCCGAGACCGGGCCTTCCTTCGGCGAAGGCGCCCTGACCGCCGAGGAACTCGACCGGTTCGCCGACGAGCTGCGCGAACTGCTCGACGACGCCGTCTCCTCCGCCGAGCGGCAGCTGTTCGACCTGCGGACCGCCGCCGCGGACGACGCCCGCATCCTCGGCGCCCTCGGCGACGGCGGGCTGCTGCCGCCCGGCCCGGACGTGCTGGCGACGGTCGAGTTCCTCGGCGAGCACGGCATCCCGGCCCTCCCGGGGTGGCGCTACCTCGCCCAGGCCGTCGCCCCCGCCGACCACGCGCGCGTGCTGGCCGCCCGCCCCGAACTGGTCGACGGCGTCATCATCACCGACCCCGACTCCCATCTCCGCGCCCGCGAGGCACTGAGCGACGCCGCCCTGCTGCCCCGCTCCGCCGTCGCCGTCGGCACCGCCGCCGCCCTGCTCGCCCCCACCCCCGCGCAGGACACCGACACCGGGGACGTCTTCCTCGTACCGCCGAACCCGGCCATGCACGACGAGCACGCCGCCGACGAGGAACGGCAGGCACTGCGCGCGCGGGCGACCGAGCGGGACGAGGAGATCCGCGCGCTCGCCGTCCGGCTCGGCAAGGACCGGGAACTGGCCGCGCGGCTCGCCTCCTGGCGCACCGGCTGCCCCGCCGGACGGCTCACGGAACTGGCCGCCACGGCCCACGAGGCGCGGACGTTCGCCGAGGAGGCCGAGGCCGAGCTGACCGAGGCGCGCACCGTGCGCGCGGAGGCCGAGGAGGCCGCCGCCGAGGCCGTCGGCGTCCGTGACGAACGGCAGGAAGCCGCGCAGAAGGCCCGGCGCGCGGCCGACGCCCTCGCCGGACTCGCCTTCCGGCTGCGCGAACGGGCCGGCTGGCAGGCCAAGCTGCGCGAACTCGCCGACGACGCGACCGAGGCGGAGGCCCGCGCCCAGACCTGCCTGGAACGGGCGCGCGCCGCAGACGAGGACCGGCGCGGCGCCCAGCGGGCCGCCGACGACGCCCGCCGCACCGCCCGCGCTCTGCGCGCCGAACGCTCCGAGATCGCGGGCGCCCCCGACGACGTGCCCGAAGACGGCACCGGAGCGCCGCAGTCCTCCCTGCCGGCCCTGCGTGAGGCGTACCGCGCCGCGTCCCAGGTGTACGAGAAGGTCGGCGTCGGCGCCGATCTGCGCGCCGAACAGGCCCGCGCGGAGAGCGACGAGAGCGCCGCACGGGCCGAACTGGACCGGCTCAGCAACAAGGTCCGCACCCGCGCCGAGCAACTGCTCCAGTCGCCCGACGGCTCCGACGGACCCAGCCGGCAGGCCGCCGCCGCCCGTGCGGAGGAGCTGGTGCAGCTCCTGGAGACCCGCATGTCCAGCGCGAGCGAACAGCTCGGACGGCTGCGCGGCGAAGCCGAACGGCTCGCACCCGAGGACGGCGAGGCGCACACCGACCTCCCCGAGGACCTGGTGCCGCGTGACGCCGAGCACGCACAGGCCCTCCTGCGCACCGCCACCACCGAACTCGCCTCCCGCAGCGAGGCCTTGAGCCGGGAACGGGAGGCCCACGCCGAACTGCTCGACGCGCACCGCGCCGCCGAGGACGCGGCCGGAGGCTTCGACGAGATCGCCGCCATGCTCCGCGACCTGCTGCGCGAACACGGCCCTGAAGAGGAACAGGAGCAGCCCGAGCCCTACCCGGGCGGCCTGGACGAGGCCCGGCAGTCCGCCGCCGAGTCCCGCCGCTCGCTGCGCGGCTGCGCCGCCGACCTGTCCGCCGCCGAGTCCGCCGTGCGCGAGGCGAGTGACATCCTCGTCCGGCACGCCAACTCCACGCGCTACGAGCAGGTCCGCACGCCCGCGCGCCAGCAGATCCGCGAACTGCCCGCCTCCGCGCTGCCCGAGCACGCCCAGAAGTGGGCGGACGCCTTCGCGCCCCGGCTGCGGGTCCTCACCGACGAGTTGGAGCAGCTGGAACGCAACCGCGACTCGATCGTGGACCGGCTGCGGGGCCTGGTCGAGTCCGCCCTCGCCACCCTCCGCTCCGCCCAGCGGCTGTCCCGGCTGCCGGAAGGCCTCGGCGAGTGGTCCGGACAGGAGTTCCTGCGCATCCGCTTCGAGGAACCCGACCAGGCCACCCTCACCGAGCGGCTCGGCGAGGTCGTCGACGAGGCGACCCGGGCGGCCGTGAAGAAGAACTCCGACCTGCGGCGCGACGGCATGTCCCTGCTGCTGCGCGGGGTCGCCGCCGCCCTCCAGCCGAAGGGGGTCGCGGTCGAGATCCTCAAGCCCGACGCGGTACTGCGCGCCGAACGCGTACCCGTCGGTCAGATGGGTGACGTGTTCTCCGGCGGCCAGCTGCTCACCGCGGCCATCGCCCTGTACTGCACGATGGCCGCGCTGCGCTCCAACGACCGCGGCCGGGACAAGCACCGCCACGCCGGCACGCTGTTCCTGGACAACCCCATCGGCCGCGCCAACGCGACCTACCTCCTGGAGCTCCAGCGCGCGGTCGCCGACGCGCTCGGCGTCCAGCTCCTGTACACCACCGGTCTGTTCGACACGACGGCGCTCGCGGAGTTCCCGCTGGTCATCCGGCTGCGGAACGACGCCGACCTGCGGGCCGGCCTGAAGTACATCAGTGTGGAGGAGCACCTCCGGCCGGGACTTCCCCAGCAGGACCCGGCCGAGGAAGCGCACAGCGAGATCACGGCGACCCGCATGTTCAAGCGGCCCGCGACGGCGAGCGGCTGATCAGGCAGCACCCCGGAGAAGGCTCAGAAGCCGTAGCCCATGCGCCGGGACAGCCCGGCCGCCGCCGTCGCGGTCCGGCTGCCCAGCTCGGGCAGCAGGTCCGCACGCAGCCGGTACACCGGCCCCGAGACACTGATCGCCGCGATCACCGTGCCGTCGTGCGAGCGGACCGGCGCCGCGACGGCCGCGAGCCCCAGCTCCAGCTCCTCGAGCGTGGTGGCGTAGCCGTGCTCGACCACCGCCTCCAGTTCACCTCGCAGCCCCGCTGCCGTGGTGAGCGTCCGCTCCGTGAACCGGTGCAGCGGGCGTGCGAGGTGGTCTTCACGGACCGCGGGTGGCAGGTGGGCCAGGAACACCTTGCCGCCGGCGGTGGCGTGCAGCGGGGTGCGCCTGCCGAGCCAGTTCTGCGCGGTGACCGACGCCGTACCCCGGGCCTGCATGATGTTGACGGCCGCGTCGTCGTCCAGCACCGCTATGTTCACCGTCTCGCCCAGCTCGTCGGCGAGCTCCCGGCAGACCGGGACGCCCTCCTGCGAGATGTCCAGCCGCACGGCGGCCGCCCCCGCGAGGCGCAGCACGCCGGCACCCAGGTGGTACTTGCCGCGGTCCTTCGTCTGGGTCACAAGACCGCGGTTCTCCAGGACGCCGAGCAACCGGAAGGCCGTGGACTTGTGTACGCCCAGTTCGCCGGCGATCTCCGTGACGCCCGCCTCGCCGTGCCGCGCCAGGATCTCCAGGACGCTCACCGCACGGTCCACCGACTGCACGGCACTCGTCGTGCCCTTCTCGTTCCCCCCGGGCTGTTTCCGCTCGCCGGTCATGGCTCGGCTCTCACCATCCGTCGGCCCGGTGCGGGCCGATGCCGACCGCCCTCGCTGCGACGGTCACCCGCCCGGGAACTGTTGCGCGTAGCGCCTGCACATGCGGCACACGTGACATCAGCCTACCGAGAGTCCGGGCTTCGGCGGGTGCGCGGTCAGGAGTGCGACAGCTGCCCGGCTCCGCCCCGACGGCGTATTCGAGCCTGCGCCCGCTGGGCGGCCCGCTGCTGACGGCGAGCACGGCGCCGCTCGCGCCGCAGGGCCCGCGCGGTGCTGCTGGGCGCGGACACCACGCCGTTGCGCTGATTCCAGACCTGGCGGGTCACCCAGACGTCCAGGACTCCCCAGGTCGCGAGGATCGTGCTGACGATGCTGCTGATGACCATGGGGAAAGCCAGCCAGGACCCGGCCAGCGTGCACAGGAAGGCCACCATGGCCTGAATCAACGTCACCGCGATGACGAGCACCGCCCGCACGGCCGACGTCCGTACCGGGTCCGGCAACCGGCGCCGCCGGGCCGGTTCCTCGACCCACAGCGGCCGGTGGGAAGCCCTGCCGCTGAGGCTGCCGGACTCGCTGTTCCCCCCTCCGGTCTTCCGCGCCGCAGCGCCGTCGCGGCCCTCGCGTGCCGCTTCGCGCACGGTCGCCGCGGCATCGCGTCCGCCGGCCGTCCCGTGCCCGGACGCGGCTGCACCGGGTCCGGAAGCCCCGGCCCCCGGCCGCGTCGTCATCTGCGCCGCCGCGCCCTCCTCGGACGCCTCGCGCCGCTCCGCCGTGCCCATCAACGTGTCACTCCCCACCGCCAGCAGACCGCTCACTCGTGTTCGAAGACCTGGTTCTCCAGTGGCTGCCCGGCTTGCGCTGTTCTACGCCGCCCAGGTGCGGGACACGGCTCCTGCGGCCGATTCCGCCCCCATCTCCCACAGAGAAGGACGAACGGCGCGTCGCGAAGATTCCCGACGTGGGAAAGGAATCGGCCAACCGTCCCCACGTCTCCGGGAGATCGACCCGGGTGCCGCACCCCCGATTCCGGGAGGCGATCTCCCCCAATGCCCGGACAACTCGTCATCTCCCGCCCCCGGCGCGGAACTGTAGCTTCCGGACGGCTCTTCGAGTTCACCCCGGCGCGGTAGTAGGCTCGCGCCGTTTGTTGACGCACACGTGTACCCCCGGACGGCCGGGGGCCGAGCTGGGGGAGGCCATGCGCTTTCGCGGGAAGTCCGTCCGCCGGAAGATCGTGGCGCTGCTTCTCGTGCCGCTGTTGTCCCTGACGACGATCTGGGCCTTCACCACGGTGCTCACGGGCCGTGAGGCAAGCCATCTGTTCGACGTGTCGTCGGTGATGGAGGAGGTCGGCTATCCCGTCGAGGACACCGTCCGCGTCCTCCAGCAGGAGCGCCGGCAGACCCTCGTCCATCTCGCGGACCCCCGCGCCGCCGAAGGGCTCGCCGCGCTCCGGCGCAGTCGCGCCGCCACCGACGAGGCCATCGACAGCGTCCGCAGGAACGCGGCGAACACCGATGTGCGCGAGGCCATGCAAGGGGACTCCGGTGAACTGAGCGCGGTACTGGACTCCTTCGAAGGCATCGAGTCCCTGCGCCGCAGCGTCGAGGACGGCACCGTCGACCGCTCCCAGGCCCTCGACCTCTACAACCGGCTGATCGACCCCTGCTACGTCCTGCTGGCCAATCTGCACGTGGTCGAAGACGTCGAACTCGACAAGCAGTACCGCGCCCTCGTCAGCCTCGCCCGCGCCCGCGAACTCCTCTCCCGCGAGGACGCCCTGCTCGGCTCCGCCCTGATCGTCGGCGAACTGTCCCGTGCCGAAGTGCGGCAGATCTCCGACCTCGTGGCCCAGCGCACGCTGATGTACGACGCCGGCCTGCCGCAGCTGCCCGCGTCCGAGCGCGACCGCTACGAGACCTTCTGGAAGAACGCGGCGTCCGCCCCGCTGCGCGTGGGCGAGGAGGCGGCCGTCTCCTCCGGCAGCGGGGAGCCCCGTGGGATCACGGCCAAGAGTTGGGACATCGCCGCCGGCAACGTGCTCTCCGAACTCGGCACCCTCAACGACCAGGCCGCCGACCGCTACCAGGACCGCGTCCGCCCCGTCGCCGTGGGCGTCATCACCCAGGCCGTCATCGCCGGTGTCCTCGGACTGGCCGCCCTCCTGGTCTCCCTCGTCCTCTCCGTACGTGTGGGCCGCGGACTCGTCCGGGACCTCCGGCAGCTGCGCCTGGAGGCCCACGAGGCGTCCGGTGTGCGGCTGCCCAGCGTGATGCGCCGCCTCTCGGCGGGCGAACAGGTCGACGTCGAGACCGAGGTCCCGTACCTGGAGTACGACAAGAACGAGATGGGAGAGGTCGGCCAGGCCCTCAACACCCTCCAACGCGCCGCCGTGGAGGCCGCCGTCAAGCAGGCCGAGCTGCGCGCCGGCGTCTCCGAGGTGTTCGTCAACCTCGCCCGCCGCAGCCAGGTCCTGCTGCACAAACAGCTCACCCTGCTGGACACCATGGAACGCCGGACCGAGGACACCGAGGAACTCGCCGACCTGTTCCGGCTGGACCACCTCACCACCCGTATGCGCCGGCACGCCGAGGGCCTGGTGATCCTCTCCGGTGCCGCGCCCTCCCGGCAGTGGCGCAAGCCCGTCCAGCTCATGGACGTCGTACGCGCCTCCGTCGCCGAGGTCGAGGACTACGAGCGCATCGAGGTCCGTCGGCTGCCCAGGGTCGCCGTCACCGGTCCTGCCGTCGCCGACCTCACTCACCTCGTGGCCGAACTGCTGGAGAACGCCACGGTGTTCTCCCCGCCGCACACCGCCGTCCAGGTCCTCGGCGAGCGGGTGGCCAACGGATTCACCCTGGAGATCCACGACCGCGGGCTCGGCATGGCGGCCGACGCCCTTCTGGACGCCAACCTCAGACTCGCCGAGACCCCCGAGTTCGAGCTCTCCGACACCGACCGGCTCGGACTGTTCGTGGTCAGCCGCCTCGCCCAGCGCCAGAACGTCCGGGTCTCCCTGCAGCCCTCCCCGTACGGCGGCACCACGGCGGTCGTCTTCATCCCCGACGCACTGCTGACGGACGACGTTCCGGACACCAACGGCGTCGGTTTCCGCCTCGACCGCCCCCAGCGGGCCAAGGACCGCGAACCGGAGGAGACCCGCCGCACCGCGCTCTCCCAGATGCCCGTACAACTGCCCAGGCTCCCCGCCGCGCTGCTGGACGGACCGGTCGAACTGGAAGCCCCCGTCGACCTGGACGCACTTGACGGCTTCCCCGGCGCCCTGGAGGACGAGGACAGCCGGAGCGGCGGCCTCTTCCGCTCCCGCCGCTCCCTCACCGGCACCCAGGAGGAGCGGCCCGGCCGCGCACACCATCAGCAGACCCCCGACACGCCCGGGAGCGCGAACCCGGACGGGGACGACCGGAGCGCCCCGGTACCGCCGGCCCGCAGGGGAGCACCCAAGCTGGTCAGCTCCCACGGGCGCCCGGTCCGCGACGCTCGCGTCCGTGCGGAGCGCACGGGCGAGGAGGGCACGCCCGCCGCGTCTACCCGGCCCGAGCCGGAAGCGGCGCCTCCGCTGCCCGCCCGCCGCCGCGGTGAGAATTCCGCGGGACGCCGGGGTCCCGGCCGCCCGGATGCGGATACGGATGCGCTGTCCCCGCTTCCCGCACGCCGCCGCGCCGAACGGCTCCCCTCCGACGCCGAGCGCGCACAACCGGGCACGGAGTCACTGCCCCCGCTGCCCGCCCGACGACGGGGCCCCGGCCCCTCCCGCCCCAGGACCGGAACCGGGGGCCAGGACGAGACTCCGGAGCCCTCCGGCCCCGTACGCGAGGACCGGCCGGAGCCCACTGCCGGCCGTCCCCGGCGCACCGGCCGCCCCGCCGTCGCGGTGAGCGGCCTCGACGACTCCGTGCCGGGCGCGGGCGGCACGGACGCCGACGCCGCACGGCCCGGTGGCGGAGCGCTGCCCCGGCGCATACGGCAGGCCAGCCTCGCTCCGCAGCTCAAGCGCAGTGCCGAACCGCGGAACGAGGACAGGGCGCGGCCCGTTGAACGGGATGCCGACGAAGTCCGCAGCCGCATGGCCTCGCTCCAGCGTGGCTGGCAGCGCGGCCGCGAGGAGAACGCCGCCGGCGACGAAGCCGACAGCGGCACAGCACCACGACGAACGACAGAGGGGGACGGTCGATGACCGCACCGAGGGCCACCGGCCACACCACGACCGACAAGGGGGAGCTGAACTGGCTCCTCGACGACCTGGTGGACCGGGTCACCAGCATCCGCAAGGCGATCGTGCTCTCCGGTGACGGCCTGCCGACAGGCGCGTCGAAGGACCTCACCCGGGAGGACAGCGAGCACCTGGCCGCCGTGGCCTCCGGCTTCCACAGCCTCGCCAAGGGCGTGGGCCGCCATTTCGAGGCCGGAGACGTCCGTCAGACCGTCGTCGAACTCGACGAGGCGTTCCTCTTCGTCACCGCCGCGGGTGACGGCAGCTGCCTCGCCGTCCTCGCGGACGCGGATTCGGACGTCGGACAGGTCGCCTACGAGATGACGCTTCTCGTGAAGCGGGTCGGTGTGCATCTGGGTGCCGCACCGCGCACCGATCTGCCCGCGGGCGGGTAGTGGGATGGCATGAGCGCTGACGGTCAGGGTGGAAGCCACTGGTTCGACGACGAGGCCGGACCGGTCGTCCGCCCGTACGCCATGACGCGGGGCCGCACCACCAGTGCGGCCCAGCACCGCCTCGACCTGATCGCGGTGGTCGTCACGGAGCCGCACGCGGACGATCCGGAGGCCGATCCCACGCTCTCCCCGGAACACGTGGTCATCGTCGAACTGTGCCGTGACAGCTCGCAGACGGTCGCCGAGCTCTCCGCCGAACTCGATCTGCCGATCGGGGTGGTCCGGGTCCTCGTCGGAGATCTGGTGGAAGCGGAATGGGTCCATGTGAACCGGCCGGTACCCCCGGCCGAGCTGCCGGACGAGAGTATTCTGCGCGACGTGATCAACGGCCTCCGGGCGCTGTGACCGGCGCGGAAGCGGGGTACTGACGTGACAGGCTGGCAGTTCTGGGTCGACCGAGGCGGCACCTTCACCGACATCGTCGCGAGGCGCCCCGACGGCCGGCTGCTGACGCACAAGGTGTTGTCCGACAACCCGGCTCCGGAACACGCCCAAAACCGCGGGAGCCGGGGGACACGCGGCACCGACGCGGCGGTCGTGGGCGTCCGCGCACTGCTGGCCGGATCCGACGCTCCCGTCGACGCCGTGCGCATGGGGACTACCGTCGCCACCAACGCCCTCCTCGAGCGCAAGGGCGAACGGACCCTGCTGGTCGTCACCCGCGGCTTCCGCGACGCGCTGCGCATCGCCTACCAGAACCGCCCGCACATCTTCGCCCGCCGCATCGACCTGCCCGAGCTGCTGCACGAACGGGTCGTCGAGGTGGACGAACGCATCGCCGCCGACGGCACCGTCCTGCGCGCCCCCGACCTGGACGCCCTCACCGGACCCCTGCGCCGGGCGTACGACGACGGCATCCGGGCCGTCGCCGTGGTCTGCGTGCACAGCCATCTCCACCCCGCCCACGAACAGGCGGTCGGGGAACTTGCCGCCCGGATCGGCTTCCCGCAGATCTCGCTGTCCAGCGAGGTCAGTCCCCTGATGAAGCTCGTCCCGCGTGGGGACACCGCCGTCGTGGACGCCTACCTCTCGCCCGTGCTGCGCCGTTACGTCCGCCATGTCGCCGACGAACTCGACGGCGTACGGATGATGTTCATGCAGTCCAACGGCGGTCTCACCGAAGCCGGCCGGTTCCGAGGCAAGGACGCCGTCCTGTCCGGGCCTGCCGGCGGCATCGTCGGCATGGCCCGCATGTCGCAGCTCGCCGGCTTCGACCGCGTCATCGGCTTCGACATGGGCGGCACCTCCACCGACGTCTCGCACTTCGCGGGCGAGTACGAACGCGTCTTCACCACACAGATCGCCGGAGTCCGGCTGCGCGCGCCCATGCTGGACATCCACACCGTCGCCGCCGGCGGCGGCTCGGTCCTCCACTTCGACGGCTCCCGCTACCGCGTGGGGCCGGACTCGGCGGGCGCCGACCCGGGCCCCGCCTGCTACCGGCGCGGCGGCCCGCTCACGGTCACCGACGCCAACGTCATGCTCGGCCGCGTCCAGCCCGCCCACTTCCCCACGGTGTTCGGCCCGGACAGCGACCAGCCCCTCGACGACGCGCTCGTCCGTGACCGCTTCACCGCCCTCGCCGGCGAGATCCGCGAGCAGACCGGCGACGACCGCACCCCCGAACAGGTCGCCGAGGGCTACCTGCGGATCGCCGTCGCCAACATCGCCGGCGCGGTGAAGCGGATCTCCGTGCAGAAGGGTCACGACGTCACCCGGTACGCCCTCACCACCTTCGGCGGAGCCGGCGGACAGCACGCGTGCATGGTCGCCGACTCCCTCGGCATCCGCACCGTCCTCGTCCCGCCCATGGCCGGCGTCCTGTCGGCGCTCGGCATCGGTCTCGCCGACACCACGGCCATGCGGGAACGGTCCGTCGAGGCTCCCCTGGAACCGGCCGCCATGCCCGGTGTCCACAGGACCGCCGACGACCTCGAATCGGCGGCCCGCGCCGAACTCCTCGCCGAGGACGTCCCCGAGGAGCGGATCGAGGTCACCCGCCGCGCCCAGCTCCGCTACGACGGCACCGACACCACCCTGACCGTGGAACTGACCGACCCCGGCACGATGCGGCACACCTTCGAAGAACGTCATCGCGCCACGTACTCCTTCACGCTCGACCGCCCGATCGTCGTCGAAGCCCTCTCCGTCGAAGCCACCGGCATCACCGAGCCCCCCGATCTCTCCGCCCTCGCTCCCTACGAAGGCACCCCGCACCACTCCACCGTCACCCCGCGGACCGTCCGTCTCCACACCGGCGGCACCTGGCGCGACGTACCCCTTCACCGCCGTGAGGACCTTCCCCCCGGCGAAGCCGTCACCGGCCCGGCGATCATCACCGAGTCCGGAGCGACGACCGTCGTCGACGACGGCTGGCGGGCCGCGACGACCGACGACGGGCATCTGGTCATGGAACGCGTCGCGGTTACGCAGAGTTCCCGAGCCGACACAAAAGCCGACCCCGTGCTGCTCGAGGTCTTCAACAACCTCTTCATGTCCATCGCCGAACAGATGGGCGCCCGCCTCGAGTCCACCGCCCAGTCCGTCAACATCAAGGAACGCCTGGACTTCTCCTGCGCCCTCTTCGACCCCGACGGGAACCTGGTGGCCAACGCCCCCCACATCCCCGTCCACCTGGGCTCGATGGGCACCAGCGTCAAGGAGGTCATCCGGCGGCGCGGCCCGGCCATGCGGCCCGGCGACACCTACGCCGTCAACGACCCGTACCACGGCGGTACCCACCTTCCCGACGTCACCGTCATCACCCCGGTCTTCGGCACCGAACCCACCGACGGCACGGAGAGTGACCGGAAGGTCCTCTTCTACGTCGCCTCACGCGGCCACCACGCAGAGATCGGCGGCATCGCCCCGGGCTCCATGCCGGCCGACAGCCGCACCATCGACGAGGAGGGCGTCCTCTTCGACAACTGGCTGCTCACCGAGAACGGCCGCTTCCGCGAGGAGGAGACCCTCCGCCTCCTCACCGAGGCACCCCACCCCTCCCGCAATCCGAAGACCAACCTCGCCGACCTGCGCGCCCAGATCGCCGCCAACCGCAAGGGCGTCGACGAGGTCGGCCACATGATCGAGAACTTCGGCCTCGATGTCGTCCAGGCCTACATGAAGCACGTCCAGGACAACGCCGAAGAGGCCGTGCGCCGCGTCATCGACGCCCTCGACGACGGCGCGTACGCCTACGAGACCGACTCGGGCGCCGTCATCCGCGTACGCGTCCGCGTGGACCGCGAGAACCGCCGCGCGACCATCGACTTCACCGGTACCTCCGCCCAGCTGCCCACCAATTTCAACGCCCCCTTCTCCGTGGTCAACGCGGCCGTCCTGTACGTCTTCCGCACGCTGGTCGCCGACGACATCCCACTCAACGACGGCTGTCTGCGCCCGCTGGACATCATCGTGCCGCTGGGCTGCATGCTGGCCCCCGAGCCGCCGGCCGCCGTCGTCGCGGGCAACGTGGAGACCTCCCAGGCCGTCACCGGTGCCCTGTACGCGGCCCTCGGCGTCCAGGCGGAGGGCTCCGGCACGATGAACAACGTCACCTTCGGCAACGCCCGCCACCAGTACTACGAAACCGTCGCCTCCGGCTCGGGTGCCGGAGACGGCTTCCCCGGAGCATCCGTTGTACAGACGCACATGACCAACTCCCGGCTCACCGACCCCGAGATCCTGGAGTGGCGACTGCCCGTCCGCCTCGAGGAGTTCGCGGTGCGTCGCGGCAGCGGCGGCGCCGGACGGTGGCGCGGCGGGGACGGGGCCGTGCGCCGCATCCGCTTCCTGGAGCCCATGACGGTCTCCACGCTGTCCCAGCACCGCAGGGTCCCCCCGTACGGCATGGCCGGAGGTGAACCCGGCGCACCGGGCGCCCACCGGATCGAACGGGCGGACGGCACGGTCACCCGGCTCGCCGGAAGCGACTCGGCGGACGTCGGACCCGGCGACGTACTCGTCGTCGAAACCCCCGGCGGCGGAGGATACGGCCCGCCGCCCGACCCCCATCAAGCAGGAGAAGAGATCGATGATCTTCGGGCGTTCTGAGCGCGGCAAGCCCCCGGTCGAGCCCGTCACGCTCAAGATCCTGGTGGCCGGCGGCTTCGGCGTGGGCAAGACCACGCTCGTCGGCGCGGTCAGCGAGATCAGGCCGCTGCGCACCGAGGAACTCCTCACCGAGGCCGGGCGCCCGGTCGACGACACCTCCGGTGTGGAAGGGAAGAAGACCACCACCGTGGCCATGGACTTCGGCCGCATCACC
This sequence comes from Streptomyces sp. NPDC018964, assembly GCF_044390325.1. Taxonomy (NCBI): domain Bacteria; kingdom Bacillati; phylum Actinomycetota; class Actinomycetes; order Kitasatosporales; family Streptomycetaceae; genus Streptomyces; species Streptomyces sp. NPDC018964. The sequence continues at coordinate 8,711 of NZ_JBIRYZ010000031.1, read as the reverse complement.
CTCCGCGAGGACCTGGTGCTGTACCTCTTCGGTACGCCCGGTCAGGAGCGGTTCTGGTTCATGTGGGACGAACTGTCCGAGGGCGCCCTCGGAGCCGTGGTCCTCGCCGACACCCGGCGCCTGGAGGACTGTTTCGCGGCCATCGACTACTTCGAGCGGCGCGCCATCCCGTTCCTCGTCGGCGTCAACTGCTTCGACGGAGCGGCGCGCTACCCGGCCGACGACGTCCGCCGTGCCCTCGACCTCGACGACCACGTACCGCTGCTGATGTGTGACGCGCGGGACCGTGAGTCGGTCAAGGAGACCCTCATCGGCGTCGTCCAGCACGCCATGGCCCAGGCCGCACAGCGACGCCAGACGGTCGGCACCTGAGATACCGGCAGGTACGCGGCCCGTGCTCCCACCGACCGGAGCCCGGGCCGCGTACCCGGAGAACGACGCACCACGCGCGGTCAGCCGTCCCCCTCCGCCATCCCTCCGAAGCTCTTCTCCACCGTCTTGCGCCAGCCGCGGTACTTCCGGTCCCGTGCCGGCACCTCTGTGACCGGCGTTCTTCCTCCAGTGGGACTTCAGTTCGTCCAGGCCGTTCCACACGCCCGCGGCGAGCCCCGCGGCACAGACGGAGCCCGGACGGGCCGCCACGGACACCCCGGGCCGGACCACCGGCCCCCGGGCGCATCCGCCTGGTGCCGCATCAGCAGGTTGTTCTTCGTCATGCCCCCGTCGGTCCTCAGGGTGGTGATCCGTGCCCCGGAGTCCTGGCGCACGGCATGCACGACCTCGCACGTTTACCGGTCGGCCGCCTCGAGTGCCGCACGCGCGGGTCCACCAGCACCGAGGAGGGTCAAGGTCACCGACCGCAACGGTTGGCCACCCGGCCGGAAGCACGTCCTCCGTGACGGCACGGGCGCCGGGCCGCCCGCCTCACCCGTCAGCCCGCGGGCGACGGCGTCCGCTCGTCGCCCCGCCGGATCCCGTGCCCGCCCGCTCCCGCCCGGCCCACCACCCGACTCGTCCGCCGTAACGCCTTCGCCGCCTTCTTGAGCGGCGCCGGACAGGCGGCGGCCTGCCGGTGGTCCGTCACGCTGCCGGGCGGGCACAGGACCGTCGCCGGCGACCGCGTCCAGCATCGCCCGCCGCGGCACGTGCGTGCAGGGAGGACCGATGCCGATCGTCACCTCCCACGGCAGCCGTCCCGCCTCGCGCACGGCGCCGTGCAGCGTCGCGAGGCCGCCGAGACCGGCGAGGGTGCCCGCGAACACGTTCACGTACAGCGGGAGCAGCGTCTCCTTGCGGATCGCGTCCGTACCGCCGACACGGCCAGCCGCAGGTCCGCCTCAGGATGTCGCCGGCCTCGGGGCGGGCTGGTATCTCCAGATCCGTCACCTCGCCGATCGTCAGGTCGATCACCGGTCGGAAGACGAAGCGGAGACTGTCCGACCAGGAGCTCACAAGAGCACGACGGCGCCGCCCGATGCCGCCCGAGCGCGGTTCACGAGACGTTCATGCAGGGCCTCCGGGCGGTCACTGCACGTGTGCGATGGCATCGGAAGCGCGCCCTTCGCGACCCGAGGAGGGCCGGGTGCTTCCCCGATGGAGCCCTCTCCTGATAGATGCAGGGGACATGACACGACTCCTCACCGCGGTACGTGGTCTCGCCACCACCGTCGCCGCCCTGCTCGCCGCGACCACCGCCTCCGCCACCGCCCAGGCGAAGCCCGAACCCAAGGCGCCCCGCGACTTCGTGGCACTGAACAGCGTGGACCCGACGATCCTCCAGGAGATCCGTTACTTCACCCCGCACAACTTCGTCGGCGAACCAGTCGACGGCTACCGGCAGCCGTTGTGCATCCTCACCCGCCCCGCCGCAGAGGCCCTCCACGCGGCGCAGCGGAAGCTGCTGCGCCAGGGCTACTCCCTGAAGGTGTACGACTGCTACCGGCCGCAGCGCGCGGTGGACCACTTCGTGCGCTGAGCCGAGGACCTCGACGACCAGAGGACGAAGGCCGAGTTCTACCCGAACGTCGACAAGAGCCGGTTGTTCGCCAACGGCTACATCGCGGAGAAATCCGGCCACAGCCGAGGCTCGACCGTGGACCTCACCCTCGTGGAAATCCCCACGAAGCCGACGATGCCCTACCGTCCCGGGCAACCCCTCACCCCCTGCTTCGCCCCTCAGGACGAACGGTTCCCCGACACCTCCGTCGACATGGGCACCGGCTACGACTGCTTCGACACCCTCAGTCACACCCTCGACCCGCGTGTCCAGGGCGAACAGCGCGCCAACCGACTGCTCCTCAAGAGCACCCTGGAAGACCTCGGCTTCGTGAACCTCGCCGAGGAGTGGTGGCACTACACCTTCAGACCGGAGGCCCACCCGGACACCTACTTCGACTTCCCGGTGTCCCGGAGGTCACTCACCGGCCACAACTGACCGGCCCCGGAGACGCCCCCACCGCGATCGGATACAGTCCGCGCGTGTCCGAAACTCATGCCACGACTTCCAACTCCGCGCCGGACTCCCACTGTTCGAGCTGCGGCACGCCCTTCGGAGAGGGCGTCTCCGGATGGCCCCGGACCTGTCCGGCCTGCGGCACCGTCGCCTACCGCAACCCGCTGCCGGTCGCGGTCGCCCTCCAGCCCGTGTACGACACGCAGGGCACCGGCCTCGTCGTCATCACCCGCACCATCGCGCCCGCGCGCGGCCGTACGGCCCTGCCCGGCGGCTACATCGACGACCGGGAGGACTGGCGCCAGGCCGTCGTCCGCGAACTCGAGGAAGAGACCGGCATCGTCGCGGCGAGCCGCGACGTAAGGCTCGCCGACGCCATGAGCTCGCCCGACGGACACCTGCTGCTGTTCGGACTCCTCCCGGAACGCCCCGCGGAAGACCTGCCGCCCTTCACCGCCACCGACGAGACCGAGGACCGCCACCTGCTGCGCCGCCCGGAGGAACTCGCCTTCCCCCTGCACACCCTGGCCGCACGGGCCTGGTTCGAGGGCCGCTACATCTGACTCCTGCCGGTGCCCGTCCCGCGGACGCGCACCGGGCAGGGCGGCTCGACCCCGCCGTCCCCGCCCTCCCGCTCCACGACGACCCGCGGACCCGACCACCGCACGGTGTAACGCTCGGTCTCCGGCTCCTCCCACCCCTCGCCGACGTCCAGTACGACCAGCCCGCCCCCGGTCCGCCCCCGGGCCGGTGCCCACACCTCCAGCTCCGGACCGCCGTCCTCCCCCAGCACCGGAAGAACGGAGCCCCCGCGCGCGAACACCGGGATCCGTCCCAGCGGCGCGTCGGCCCACACCTGGACCGGCCCGTCGTACGCCCGTCCCGTCGCCGTGTCGTACCACCGTCCGCGCGGCAGCCGGACGACCCGCCGGTCCATCCCCGGAGCGAGCACCGGCGCCACCAGCAGACAGTCACCGAGCAGAAAGGCGTCCTCGCAGTCGCGCAACGCGCGGTCCTCGGGCGCCGACCACCACAACGGCCGCACGTACGGCGCCCCGGTACGTCGGGCCAGATGCGCCAGCGTCATGAAGTACGGCAACAGCCGCCGGCGCTCGACGAGCGCCACGCGCGCGTGCCCGAGGACGTCCGCGCCGAACCCCCACGGCCCACCCCGGCCCGCACGCGCAGCGTCATGGGTGCGGAAGAACGGAAGATAGGCCCCCAACTGGAGCCCGCGCAGATACAGCTCGGGCGACACCTCCCCGTCGGAGCCGCCGACGTCCGGACCCGCGTAGGGAACACCGCACAGGCCCAGCCCCAGCACCAGCGACAACGCCGCCCGCAACCCGGGCCACCCCGCCGTCACCCCGCCCGACCACACCCCGCCGTGACGCTGCGTACCGGCCCACCCGGAACGCGAGAACACGAACGGGCGCTCCCGGGGAGCCTGCTTCCGCAGCCCCTCGTACGCCGCCCGGGCCATGCACAACCCGTACACGTTGTGCGCCTCGCGATGGTCACCTCCGCGCCCGTCCAGCGCGTGCCGAGCCGACCGCGGCAGCGTCGGCTCGCCGAAGGCCACGAAGGACGTCGGCTCGTCCAGGCTGTGCCAGAAGCCCGCGAACCCCTGTGCCAGCCGCTCCGTGTACAAACCGCCCCACCACGCACGCACGCGCGCGTGCGTGAAGTCCGGAAAGACCACCTCTCCGGCGCTCCCGGCCCCTTCCACGACCTCCCCGGAGGCGTCCCGCACGAACGCGTCCCGCTCCACCCCCTCGTCGTACACGGGGGCACCGGGTACCGCGCCGACCGCCGGGTTGACGACCGACACCAGCCTGATCCCCTCGCGCCGCAGCTCGTCCGCGAGAACCGGCAGCTCGGGGAACCGCTCCTGGTCCACGGTGAACACCTGACGGGCATCGAAGTGATCGACACCGAGGTGCACGGCGTCGAGCGGCAGCCCGTGCTCCCGGTGCCCCGCGACGGTCCGCCGCACCTCCTCCTCGCCGCCGGAGGCCCCTCGCGCGTGATGATGACCGAGCGCCCACGCGGGCGGTAGCGCCGGCGCACCGGTGAGCGAGGCCCAGGCGAGCAGCACCCGCGCGGGAGCACCCACCATCACCCAACAGCGCAGCGGACCACCGTCCACGCACACCTCACTCGTCCCGGTCCGGTCGTGTCCGGAACCGGCACCCTCCTCACCCTCCCGCAGCGTCACGGTGCCGTCCCACGAGTTGTCGTAGAACATCAGATGCGTGCCCGCGTCGGCCACCACCATCTGCACCGGCATCGTGACGGACAGCGGATCGTCGCCGGGACCGACAGCACGGCCGGGCGCGGCGTTCCACAACCGGTACGTGCCGTCCCGCAGCCGGGGACCCGACGCACGCCCCCCGAGCCCGAAAAAACGCGCGTCGGCCGGCACCTCGGACCGCTGCATCCAGCGCGCGGCACCACCGCCCACCGGCTCCCACCACCGCGGCGGCAGATCGCGCCGCAGCATCACACCCCCCGGGGTGAGCACCTCCACCGCACCGTGCCGCGAGACCACCACCGTCACCCGCTCGGCCACCACCCGCCAGCCACCGTCCTTGTCCGGCTCCAGCGCGGCCCGCGGATCCGGGTCAGGACAGCGACCGGCCAGCGCGTACGACGGTTCCGGAGCAGCCCCGTCCCAGCCCCAGAAGACCACCCCGTTCACCGCCACGAAGATCCGCAACTCGGAGCGGCCGAACCTGACCAGCCCGCCACCGAGCCCCGGCTCCACCTCCCGCACGGCCCCGGGCACCCGCGCACGCACCGGCCCCCGCGGCGGCAGCCCGGTGGCATCGGCCCGCCGCCTGCGCCACGCTGCTCGTACGGTACGCAACCCCTGAGCCGCCCCCACCGAACCGACCGACTTCACCGAACGCACCAGGTCACGACCGTCCATGCTGCTCACCCTGCCATTGACCCTGTCCACCACGAGGGTCGTTCAACTGCCGTTCACCTGTGATCGGACCACATCTTCACGACACGGACTATGTGGGAGACGCCCTGGTGCGGAAGTCGATCACATGGCATCGTCCCTGTCAGCCGTGTCACGCGCACACCCCAGCCCGTGCGCGGAGGACGCACACGACGCGCACAGTCCGGGAGCCGCCCCATGTCGACCGTGAACCCCCAGCCGCTCTGGCAGCCGAGCCGGGACCAGATCGCCCAGGCGCGGATCACCACGTTCCGGGCGTGGGCCGCCGAACACCACGGAGCCCCCGCCGAGGGCGGCTACGCGGCGCTCCACCGCTGGTCCGTGCAAGAGCTGGACACCTTCTGGAAAGCGGTCACGGAGTGGTTCGACGTCCGCTTCTCGACTCCCTGCACGCGTGTGCTGGGCGACCGCTCGATGCCCGGCGCCCAGTGGTTCCCCGGAGCCACGCTGAACTACGCCGAACACGCGCTGCGCGCGACCGTCTCCCGCGCGGACGAAGCCGCGCTCCTGTACGTCGACGAAACCCACGAGCCGCGCCCCGTCGCCTGGACCGAGCTGCGCCGCCAGGTCGGCTCCCTGGCGGCCGAGCTGCGCTCCCTCGGCGTACGCCCCGGAGACCGCGTCAGCGGATACCTCCCGAACATCCCGCAGGCCGTCGTCGCCCTCCTCGCCACGGCGGCCGTGGGCGGCGTGTGGACCTCCTGCGCACCCGACTTCGGCGCCCGCAGCGTCCTCGACCGCTTCCAGCAGGTCGAACCCGTCGTCCTGTTCACCGTCGACGGCTACCGCTACGGCGGCAAGGAACACGACCGCCGCGACGTCGTCGCCGAACTCCGCCGCGAACTGCCCACCCTGCGTGCCGTCGTGCACATCCCCCTGCTCGGCACCGAGGCCCCCGACGGCGCCCTGGACTGGTCCGCCCTCACCGCCGCGGACACCGAACCGGTCTTCGAGCAGGTGCCCTTCGACCACCCGCTGTGGGTGCTCTACTCCTCCGGCACCACCGGACTGCCCAAGGCGATCGTCCAGTCCCAGGGCGGCATCCTCGTCGAACACCTCAAACAACTCGGGCTCCACTGCGACCTGGGCCCCGAGGACCGCTTCTTCTGGTACACCTCCACCGGCTGGATGATGTGGAACTTCCTCGTCTCCGGTCTCCTGACCGGAACGACGATCGTCCTGTACGACGGCAGCCCCGGCCATCCGGACACAGGCGCCCAGTGGCGCGTCGCCGAACGCACCGGCGCCACCTTCTACGGCACCTCCGCCGCCTACGTCATGGCCTGCCGCAAGGCCGGCGTGCACCCCTCGCGCGACTTCGACCTCTCCGCGGTGAAGTGCGTCGCGACCACCGGCTCCCCCCTGCCTCCCGACGGCTTCCGCTGGCTGCACGACGAGTTTGCCGAGAACGGGGCCGACCTGTGGATCGCCTCCGTCAGCGGCGGCACGGACGTCTGCTCCTGCTTCGCCGGGGCCGTACCGACCCTCCCCGTCCACATCGGCGAGCTCCAGGCCCCCGGCCTGGGCACGGACCTGCAGTCCTGGGACGCCGACGGCAATCCCCTGACCGACGAGGTCGGCGAACTCGTGGTCACCAACCCGATGCCCTCCATGCCGATCCGCTTCTGGAACGACCCCGACGGCACCCGCTACCACAACAGCTACTTCGACACCTACCCCGGCGTCTGGCGGCACGGCGACTGGATCACCATCACCTCCCGGGGCTCCGTCGTCATCCACGGCCGCTCCGACTCCACGCTCAACCGCCAGGGCGTCCGCATGGGATCGGCCGACATCTACGAAGCCGTGGAACGCCTCCCGGAGATCAGGGAATCCCTCGTCATCGGCGTCGAACAGCCCGACGGCGGCTACTGGATGCCCCTGTTCGTCCACCTGGCACCCGGAGCCACCCTCGACGAGGACCTGCGCAACCGCATCAAGCGGACCATCCGCGAACACCTCTCACCGCGCCACGTCCCCGACGAGATCATCGAGGTCCCCGGCGTCCCGCACACCCTCACCGGCAAACGCATCGAGGTCCCGGTCAAGCGCCTCCTCCAGGGCACCCCGCTGGAGAAGGCGGTCAACCCGGGCTCCATCGACGACCTCGGCCTGCTCGCCTTCTACGAGGAACTCGCCCGCAAGCGCGCCTGACTGTTCCGGGAACAAGACCGGCTTCCCCTCGGCCACGCCGTTGTCAGTGCCGCCGATTACTGTGAGTGAGCATTGATCGACCGTGCACAGGGGGAGACATGACCCACACCGACCACCGGACCTTGCGACGCGTCCTGCACCGCGAAGTCGCGGGCACCGTCGGCCTGCTGGCCGACGAGCACGACTTCCGCGCCATGCGGCGCTACGACAGCTTCGTCTTCGACGACCACATCACCTACCTCAAACACATGGAAGCCGTCCTCAGGACGCGTGCGCTGCAGGGCAGCCACACCACGGTGGCCCTCTTCGACCCCGAGGACTACGCCGAGTACTGCGCGGAAACGGGCCTCGACCCCGACAGTCACACCAGCCGCGCACGGTTCACGGCCGTACTCGCGTCCACCGGTCCCACGGTCCCCTACGACGGCCGCCCACTGGCCGACCTCCTGCCCACCCTCGTCGACGAGGCCGTACGCCACGCCACCTGGGAGTACGCGGCCGCGATCCTCGCCCGCCTCGGCGCCTGCGCCTCGTGCGGCGAGGACCTGGGCCGCGCCGCCTTCACCCGCGCCTCACGCCTCCTCGTCCGTATCCTCGACGCGGCCCCACCCGGCGAGCGGCACCTCGTGTGCAGCGTCTCCGGACCACCCGAAACGCTTGTCGCTGTTCTGCACGCCGACGACATCGCCGACCGCATGGAACTCGACGAGTCCGAAGCCTTCGAGTTCACCACCGTCCTGGCCGTCGGCCTCGCCACCGGGAGCCCCGGCGGACTGGTCATGCGGACCAGCAAACCCGGCAGCCCCGACCGTATCCACGGCTGGCGACTGCGCGTCCACGGTCTCGAACCTCTCACCGCCGGCGAGGTCTTCGACGCCTACTGCACCGACGCCGAGTCCGGGGAGCTCATCTCCCCGGAGTCCAACGTCGACTACTGCGAGCCGCCCGACCTCGGCGAGGAACCGGGCCCGGCCCACTGCCATTGAGCCGGAAACACCTGAGGGGTGGCCCCCCCCCCGGGGGGGGCCCCCCCCCGGCCCCCCCCCGCGCCCCCGCCCGGCCCGGGGCCCCCCCCCCCCCACCCCCCCCGCCGCCGCCCGCGCCCCCCCCCCCCCCGGCGCCCGCCCGCCCCCCCCC